>NZ_JAGGMS010000001.1:4322500-4623166 GCF_017875555.1 Amycolatopsis magusensis
TAATAAGTGATGGCGTGCCTTTTGAAGAATGAGCCTGCGAGTTAGTGCTGCGTGGCGAGGTTAACCCGTGTGGGGTAGCCGTAGCGAAAGCGAGTCTGAATAGGGCGTTTTGAGTCGCGTGGTCTAGACCCGAAGCGGAGTGATCTACCCATGGCCAGGGTGAAGCGCCGGTAAGACGGTGTGGAGGCCCGAACCCACTTAGGTTGAAAACTGAGGGGATGAGCTGTGGGTAGGGGTGAAAGGCCAATCAAACTCCGTGATAGCTGGTTCTCCCCGAAATGCATTTAGGTGCAGCGTCGTATGTTTCCCATCCGGGGTAGAGCTACTGGATGGCCTAGGGGCCTTACCGGGTTACCGAAGTCAACCAAACTCCGAATACGGGTGGGTGAGAGTGCGGCAGTGAGACGGCGGGGGATAAGCTTCGTCGTCGAGAGGGAAACAGCCCAGAACACCAGCTAAGGCCCCTAAGTGTGTGCTCAGTGGGAAAGGATGTGGGATTGCCCAGACAACCAGGAGGTTGGCTTAGAAGCAGCCACCCTTGAAAGAGTGCGTAATAGCTCACTGGTCAAGTGGTCCTGCGCCGACAATGTAGCGGGGCTTAAGCACACCGCCGAAGCTGTGTCATTGACACAATAGATCGGTGCTTGTTTTCGGATGAGCATCTAGTCGTGTTGATGGGTAGGGGAGCGTCCTGCATCCAGGGAAGCCGCGGTGTAAACCAGCGGTGGAGGGTGTGGGAGTGAGAATGCAGGCATGAGTAGCGAATGCAGAGTGAGAAACTCTGCCGCCGGATGACCAAGGGTTCCTGGGCCAGGCTAATCCGCCCAGGGTAAGTCGGGACCTAAGGCGAGGCCGACAGGCGTAGTCGATGGACAACGGGTTGATATTCCCGTACCCGAGCACGTGCGTCCCTGATGAGGCAGTTGATACTAACCACCCAAAGCGCATGGTGAAGTCTTCGGATGGATCTGTGTTGTGGAGCGTGGGGCCTGATTCTGTAGTAGTCAAGTGATGGGGTGACGCAGGAAGGTAGCTCCGCCAGTGAATGGTAGTACTGGTGTAAGCGTGTAGGCCGTCATGTAGGTAAATCCGCATGGCAATAGGCTGAGACGTGATGCGTAGCCGATTGAGGTGAAGTAGAGTGATCCTATGCTGCCGAGAAAAGCCTCTAGCGAGTGCGTGCACGGCCCGTACCCCAAACCAACACAGGTGGTCAGGTAGAGAATACCAAGGCGATCGGGTGAACTGTGGTTAAGGAACTCGGCAAAATGCCCCCGTAACTTCGGGAGAAGGGGGGCCAAACATCCTGAAGTCCTTTACGGGCTAGGGGTGGGTGGCCGCAGAGACCAGCGGAAAGCGACTGTTTACTAAAAACACAGGTCCGTGCGAAGAAGTAATTCGATGTATACGGACTGACGCCTGCCCGGTGCTGGAACGTTAAGAGGACCGGTTAATCCCTTCGGGGGTGAAGCTGAGAATTTAAGCGCCAGTAAACGGCGGTGGTAACTATAACCATCCTAAGGTAGCGAAATTCCTTGTCGGGTAAGTTCCGACCTGCACGAATGGCGTAACGACTTTCCGGCTGTCTCAACCACAGGCCCGGCGAAATTGCATTACGAGTAAAGATGCTCGTTACGCGCGGCAGGACGGAAAGACCCCGGGACCTTTACTATAGTTTGGTATTGGTTTTCGGTTCGGTTTGTGTAGGATAGGTGGGAGACTGTGAAGCGCTCACGCTAGTGGGTGTGGAGTCGTTGTTGAAATACCACTCTGGCCGGATTGGGAATCTGAACCTACGCCCATGATCTGGGTGAGGGACAGTGCCTGATGGGTAGTTTAACTGGGGCGGTTGCCTCCCAAAGAGTAACGGAGGCGCCCAAAGGTTCCCTCAGCCTGGTTGGCAATCAGGTGTTGAGTGTAAGTGCACAAGGGAGCTTGACTGTGAGACTGACAGGTCGAGCAGGGACGAAAGTCGGGACTAGTGATCCGGCACCACCTGGTGGAAGGGGTGTCGCTCAACGGATAAAAGGTACCCCGGGGATAACAGGCTGATCTTGCCCAAGAGTCCATATCGACGGCATGGTTTGGCACCTCGATGTCGGCTCGTCGCATCCTGGGGCCGGAGTAGGTCCCAAGGGTTGGGCTGTTCGCCCATTAAAGCGGCACGCGAGCTGGGTTTAGAACGTCGTGAGACAGTTCGGTCCCTATCCGCCGCGCGCGTAGGATACTTGCGGAAGGCTGTCCCTAGTACGAGAGGACCGGGACGGACGAACCTCTGGTATGCCAGTTGTCACGCCAGTGGCATGGCTGGTTAGCTACGTTCGGAAGGGATAACCGCTGAAGGCATCTAAGCGGGAAGCCTGTTCCTAGATGAGGTATCCCACCCCTTTGTGGGTTAAGGCCCCCAAAAGACGATTGGGTTGATAGGCCAGAAATGGAAGCGCAGTAATGTGTGGAGTTGACTGGTACTAATAGGCCGAGGACTTGCCTACAAAGACGCTTCGCATCCACTCTACGGCTCTGAAACACCACATCAGAGACGTCAATGACACTTGTGTGTTTGTTTCGTAGTGTTTCGGTGGTTATAGCGGCGGGGAAACGCCCGGTCCCATTCCGAACCCGGAAGCTAAGCCTGCCAGCGCCGATGGTACTGCACTCGAAGGGGTGTGGGAGAGTAGGACGCCGCCGAACTCAACTCAGGGAGCGGGGTTCCAGCCAGAGATGGCTGGGACCCCGCTTTCTTGCTGTTCAGTGCCGTTGAGCTACCGCGCCGATGAGGTGGCGGGGCAGGCCAGATACAGTTGTGTGCTGGCCCCCGTGTGGGCCTTTCCCACTTTCGAGGTCTCTGCTAGGAGGACAGGTGTCCGAGTTCGGTCGGCGCGATTCTGAGGGCGACCGCGAGGACGGTCGCCCGCGGCGGCGCGACTCGAGTCCCCGTGGCAAGCAGCAGGGCGGCGGACAAGCGGCCCGCGGCAACCGGACCGGCGGCTACCGCGCCGGCGGTGCCAGCGGCCAGAAGAGCTTCAAGCCCCGCGAAGGCGGCAGCAGCTACAAACCCCGGGACGACCGCGGCGGCTTCAAGCCGCGCGAGGGCGGCAGTGGGTTCAAGCCCCGCGAAGACCGCGGCGGCTACAAACCGCGCGACGATCGCGGTGGCTACAAGCCCCGTGAGGGTGGCAGCGGCTACAAGCCGCGCGATGACCGTGGCGGTTTCAAGCCGCGCGAGGGCGGCGGCGGGTTCAAGCCCCGCGAAGACCGTGGTGGCTACAAGCCCCGTGAGGGCGGTAGCGGCTACAAGTCGCGCGATGACCGCGGTGGTTTCAAGCCGCGTGAAGGCGGCAGCAGCTACAAACCGCGCGACGACCGCGGTGGTTTCAAGCCGCGTGAAGGCGGCAGCAGCTACAAGTCGCGCGACGACCGTGGCGGCTACAAGCCCCGCGAGGGCGGCGACTCCAAGTCCGGCGGTTACAAGCCCCGCGAAGGCGGTAGCAGCTACAAGCCGCGTGAAGGCGGCCGCGACGACCGGGGTGGCTACAAGCCCCGGGAAGACCGTGGCGGCTTCAAGCCCCGTGAGGGCGGTAGCGGCTACAAGCCGCGCGAGGACCGGGGTGGTTTCAAGCCGCGTGAAGGCGGTGGCGGGTTCAAGCCGCGCGAGGATCGTGGCTACCAGTCACGCGATGATCGCGGTGGCTCGCAGTCCCGTGACGATCGCGGCGGTTCCCGCTCGCGCGACGACCGTGGCGGCTACCAGTCCCGTGACGACCGGGGCGGTTACAAGCCTCGGGAGGACCGCGGCGGCTACAAGTCCGGCGGCGATCGCGGCGGTTACAAGCCCCGCGAAGGCGGCAGTAGCTACAAGCCCCGTGATGATCGCGGTGGCTTCAAGCCCCGTGAGGGTGGCAGCAGCTATAAGCCACGCGAAGGCAGCAGCAGCAGCTACAAGCCGCGCGAGGGTGGCAGTAGCTACAAGCCGCGTGAAGGTGGCAGCAGCTTCAAGTCCCGCGACGACCGTGGCGGCGGGTTCAAGCCGCGCGACGACCGCGGTGGCTACAAGCCCCGCGAGGATCGTGGCGACTACAAGTCACGTGACGACCGTGGCGCTTCCCAGTCGCGCGAGGACCGCGGCGGTTACAAGCCCCGCGAGGGCGGCGAAGGCTACAAGCCGCGCGAAGGTGGCAAGCCCCGTGAGGATCGTGGCGGCTACAAGTCGCGCGAGGGCGGCGGCTTCAAGCCTCGTGAAGGTGTCTCCAAGCACCGCAATGCCGACTTCAAGCCGCGCGAAGTGGATGACGCGGAGTTGGCGCGGGAACTGCTCGAAGCCCCCGAACTCCCCGAGGGCATCGACTTCTCCGACCTCGACGAAGAGGCTCGCCGGGAGTTGCGGACCTTGCCGAAGGGGCTGGCCGAGACCGTCGGCAAGCACCTGGTCGCGGCCGGCGGGCTGATCGACACCGATCCCGACGCCGCCTTCGAACACGCCAAGTACGCCAAGGCCAAGGCCGCCCGCGTGCCGATCGTGCGTGAAGCGCTCGGGCTCGTGGCCTACCACTCCGGCAAGTGGGCCGAGGCGCTCACCGAGCTGCGCGCGGTCCGCCGGATGACGCGCACCGACTCGCACATCGCGATCATCGCCGACTCCGAGCGGGCGCTGGGCCGTCCCGAGCGGGCGCTGGACCTCGCCAAGGAGGTCGACAGCAGCCGCCTGCCGCGGGACGTGCAGATCGAGCTGAAGATCGTCGCGGCCGGGGCTCGCCGGGACCTCGGGCAGCTCGAAGCCGCGGTGGTCTCCCTGCAGGGCGACGACCTCGACGCCCGCAAGCGCGAGCCCTGGAGTGCGCGGCTGTTCTACGCCTACGCCGACAACCTCGTCGCCGCCGGCCGTCGCGACGAGGCGATCCGCTGGTTCCTCCACGCCGCCGAGGCCGACGAGGACGAGCAGACCGACGCCGCCGAGCGCGCGGCCGAGCTGGGGCAGGGCGAAGAAGGCGAGACCGAAGGTGAGTGACGCCCTGCTGGCCGCCTACGACTCGCTGCTGTTCGACCTCGACGGCACGGTCTACCACGGCGCCCGGGTGATCTCCGGCGCGCCGGAGGTGATCGGCGAGGCGCGGGCGGCCGGCACGGCGGTGCGGTTCGTCACGAACAACGCCTCCAAGGCCCCCGCCGCGGTGGCCGAGCACCTCAACGGCATGGGCATCGACGCCCAGCCCGACGAGGTGCACACCAGCTCCCAGGCTGCCGCCAGGGTGCTCGCCGAGCGGCTTCCCGCCGGTGCGCACGTGCTCGTCGTCGGCGCCCAGGCGCTGTGCGACGAGGTCGAAGCCGTCGGGCTGCGGCCCGTGCGCGAGAACTCCGACGAGGTCAAGGCCGTCGTCCAGGGGCATTCGCCGGACACCGGCTGGGCCAACCTCGCCGAAGCGTGCATCGCGATCCGCGGTGGTGTGCTGTGGGTGGCGAGCAACGTCGACAAGACGCTGCCGGCCGAGCGCGGGCTGCTGCCGGGCAACGGGTCGATGGTCGCCGCGCTGCGCACCGCCACGGACCAGGAGCCGGTGGTCGCGGGCAAGCCCGAGGCGCCGCTCATGCACACCGCGGCCCACGGCAAAGCGCTCGTGGTCGGGGACCGCCTCGACACCGACATCGCGGGTGCGGTGGCGGCCGGGCTCGACGCGCTGGTGGTGCTCACCGGCGTGGACACCCCGGCCAGTCTCATCGCCGCCGTCCCCGCCGAGCGCGCGCGGTTCCTGACCGCCGACATCACCGGGCTGCGCAACTCCGCCGAGGAGACGCTGATCGCGCCGAAGCCGGGCTGGGAGATCGCCGCTGAACAGGGCGAACTCGCGGTCCGGAGCACCGGCGGCAGCGACGCGACCGACCTGTTGCGTGCGCTGTGCGCCACCGCGTGGGAAACCGGCGTGACCGGCGTCAAGCCGCTCGACGACACCGCTGAGGCCGCGCTGAACGAACTCGGCCTCATCCGTTAGCGTTGTGGGGTGCAGGAGCAGAACCACCCCTTCCCGCGTCCGGTGCCCGGACCGCCGGGACAGCAGCCGCAGCCGCCGGAGATCGACCCGCGTGCCGGGATCGACGAGGCGGTGTCGGGGCTGGCCGAGCTGGACCGCGTCCCGCTCGCCGAGCACGTGGAGCGCTTCGACGCCGTGCACACCGAGCTGACCGTCGCGCTCTCCAGCATCGACAAGGTCTGACGCCGATGGCCCGCAGGGCACGGCTCGACGCGGAGCTGGTGCGCCGCGGCCTCGCCCGCTCCCGTGAGCAGGCGAGTTCGCTGATCGCGGAGGGCAAGGTGAGCGTCGGCGGCATGGTCGCGACCAAACCGGCCACCGGCGTGGAGTCCGCCGCCGCGATCGTGGTGCGCGACGAGGACGACCCCGGCTGGGCTTCCCGCGGTGCGCACAAACTGCTCGGCGCGCTCGAGGCGTTCGAATCCGGCGGGCTCACCGTCGACGGCAAGCGCTGCCTGGACGCCGGTGCCTCCACCGGCGGTTTCACCGACGTGCTGCTTCGCGGCGGTGCCACGCAGGTCGTCGCCGCCGATGTCGGCCGCGGACTGCTCGACTGGCGCCTGCGCACCGACGAACGCGTGGTCGTGCTCGACAAGACGAACGTGCGCAACCTGACCCCCGAGCTGATCGGCGGCCAGGTCGACCTGGTGGTGGCCGATCTGTCCTTCATCTCCCTTCGCCTGGTGCTGCCCGCGCTCGCGGACTGCGTGCACCCCGGCGCGGATCTGCTGCCGATGGTCAAACCGCAGTTCGAGGTCGGTAAGGACCGGCTCGGCAGCGGAGGTGTCGTGCGCGATCCGGACCTGCGTGCCGAAGCCGTGCTCGCCGTGGCCGCCGAAGCTGCCAAGCTCGGCCTGGTCACGCACGGCGTGGTCGCCAGCCCGTTGCCCGGCCCGTCCGGCAACGTCGAATTCTTCATCTGGTTGCGGCGTGAGGCCGCCGAGTCGGCTGTGGACGTGGATCAGCTGGTCCGCACCGCGGTTCAGGAGGGTCCTTCGTGACGCTTCGGCGTGAGGTTCTGCTTGTCGTGCACCCCGATCGCGACGCCACCGCCGGCGCGGCGCGCGAGGTGGCCGCGCAACTGGCCGAGGCCGGGATCCGGCTGCGGGTGGCCGACGAGGAGGTCCGCCAGCTCATCCAGGCCGACGGCCACGACCCGCACTGCACGGTGATCGCGCCCGAGGACGACCCGGCGGCGGGCACCGAGCTGGTGTTCGTGCTCGGCGGCGACGGCACCCTGCTGCGCGCGGCCGAGCTGGCCCGCCCGGCGGGCGTGCCCGTGCTCGGGGTGAACCTGGGCCGGGTCGGCTTCCTGACCGAGGCCGATTCCGATGCCATCGAGGAGACCGTGCGGCGGGTGGTCGAGGGCCACTACCGCGTCGAGGAACGGATGACGGTGGACGTCACGGTCGCCGTCGACGGCGAGATCGTGGCCCGCACCTGGGCGCTCAACGAAGCCAGCGTGGAACGCAGCTCGCGGGTGCGGATCCTGGACGCGCTGATCGAGGTCGACGGCCGCCCGGTGTCGTCGTTCGGCTGCGACGGCGTGCTGTGCGCGACCCCGACCGGGTCCACCGCTTACGCCTTCTCCGCGGGCGGCCCGATCATGTGGCCGGACGTGGAGGCGCTGCTGGTGGTGCCGAGCAACGCGCACGCGATGTTCTCGCGGCCGCTGGTGGTCTCGCGCAACTCGGTGATCACCGTCGGCATCGACCCCAACGGCTCCACCGCGGTGCTGACCTGCGACGGGCTGCGGCACATCGAACTGCCGCGGGGCGCCAGGGTGCGCGTGGTCGCGGGCCGGGTGCCGGTGCGGCTGGCGCGGTTGTGGGACGGCCCGTTCACCGACCGGCTGGTGCACAAGTTCGAACTGCCGGTCAAGGGCTGGCGCGAACGCGACCCGGCGCGCGACCAACCACGCTGACGGCCCGTTTCCACCGGTTTCCGCCAGGAACTTCACCGCCGTTGCGAGTGCCGGGCGCGCGCCGTCCGGAGGGGGCACTACGGTTGGGGGTGTGCTGGCCGAGATGCGCATCCAGGGCCTCGGGGTCATCGAGGACGCCCTGCTCGAGTTGCACCCGGGATTCACCGTGGTCACCGGGGAGACCGGTGCGGGCAAGACCATGGTGGTCACCGGGCTGCACCTGCTCTCCGGAGGACGTGCCGAGGTGTCGAAGGTCCGCGTCGGTGCCGGGAAGGCACTGGTCGAGGGCCGTTTCGAAGGGGTAACCGGCAAGGTCGCGCTGGACATCATCGGGGACGCCGGAGCCGAGGTCGAGGACGGCGGCGGGGTGATCGCGCTGCGTTCGGTGGCCAGTGACGGCCGCTCGCGCGCGCACCTGGGCGGCCGTTCGGTGCCGGTCGGCGTGCTGGGTGACCTGTCCGAGCAGCTGCTGGCCGTGCACGGCCAGAACGACCAGCTCCGCCTGCTGCGCCCGGCCGAGCAGCGGGCGGTGATCGACCGGTTCGCCGGTGACGCGGTCGCCGGGCCGCTGGAGCAGTACCGAGCCGTTCGCGAGGAATGGCAGTCCGTGGTCGCCGAGCTGACCGACCGCACCAGCCGGTCGCGCGAGCTGGCCCAGCAGGCCGACATGCTGCGCCTCGGCCTCACCGAAATCACTTCCGTCGAGCCGGTGCCCGGCGAGGACACCGAGCTGACCGAGCAGATCAAGCGGCTGTCCGCGATCGACGAGCTGCGGGCGACGGCCACCGAAGCGCACCACGCGGTTTCCGGCGCGCAGGACGGCGATTCGGAAGCCCCCGGCGCGCTCGGCCTGGTCGGCGAGGCGCAGCGGCGGCTGGCCGGCGCCGAGGACCAGGTGCTGCGGGACATGGAGCCGCGGCTGGCCGAGGCCGCCGTGCTGCTCGCCGACGTGGGCACCGAACTGGGCAGCTACCTCGAATCGCTGGAGGCCGACCCGGCGCGGCTGGAGCAGTTGCTGGCCCGGCAGGCCGAGCTGAAGAAGCTGATCCGCAAGTACGCCGCGGACATCGACGGCGTGCTCGCCTGGGCCGAGGACGCCCGCGCCCGCCTGTCCACGATGGACACTTCCGAGGAGGCGCTGGGCGAACTGGCCGCGCGCCGTGACGAACTGGCCAAGCAACTGGCCTCGCACGCGGCGCGGTTGTCGTCCGCGCGCGAGGTCGCGGCGGCGGAACTGGCCGGGGAGATCACCGCCGAGCTGGCGGGGCTGGCGATGGGCCAGGCGCAGATCGAGGTGACCGTCGGCGTGCGCGAGGTCGACGAGTCCGACCCGCACGCGCTGGTGGTCGACGGCCGCACCGTGCACGCCGGGCCGGACGGGGTCGACGAGGTCGAACTGCTGCTGCGCGCGCACAAGGGCGCGCCGCCGCTGCCGGTGCACAAGGCCGCGTCCGGCGGTGAGCTGTCCCGCGTGATGCTGGCCATCGAGGTGGTGCTGGCGCACGCCGACACCGTGCAGACGCTGGTCTTCGACGAGGTGGACGCCGGGGTCGGCGGCCGGGCCGCGGTGGAGATCGGGCGGCGGCTGGCCCGGCTGGCGACCAGCCACCAGGTGCTGGTGGTGACCCACCTGCCGCAGGTGGCCGCCTTCGCCGACCGGCACCTCGTGGTGGACAAGGGCATGTCCGACGGCATCACCCGCAGCGGGGTGAAAGTCCTGCAGCAGTCCGAACGGGTGCTCGAACTCGCCCGGATGCTGGCGGGCATGGACGACACCGAGACCGGCCGCGCGCACGCCGAGGAACTGCTCGCCGCCGCCGACGCGGACAAGTACTCGTTCACCCGGCTCCCGCGCGAAGGCGGGAAAGGATCGAAGAAAAAGCGCACGAAATAGTGTTTGGTCCCCGCTGTGGGGGACACGCGGGGTCGATTCGCACACCGATCGTTGGATTCCCGAAATACGCACCGGCGTGGCGGCTGCCCGCGCACGGGCGCGTTTGTCACCATCGCTGCCATGAAGCTCACCGGCTTGCTCTCGCGGAACGACGAAACCCGTCCCGGCGTGACCGGGGTGGCGCGGGTCGACCGGCGCACCAGGGAGTTGCTCCGCCGGATCTCCCCCGGTGACATCGCCGTGCTCGACCAGCTCGACCTGGACCGGGCCACCGCGGACGCGCTGGTGCGCGCCGAGGTCGCCGGCGTGGTGAACGCCTCGCCGTCCATTTCCGGCCGGTTCCCGAACCTCGGGCCGGAAATACTCCTCGCCGCCGGGATCCCGCTGATCGACGCGGTCGGTGGTTCGGTGCTGCGCAACCTCAAGGACGGCAGCAAGCTGCGCCTGCACGAGGACACCGTCTACATCGGAGACCGCAAGGTCGCCTCGGGTGCCCGTCAGACGCGGGAAAGCGTGGCCGACCAGATGATCGAGGCCAAGGCCGGGATGTCCACCCAGCTCGAGGCCTTCTCGGCGAACACGATCGAATTCCTGCGCCGCGAGCGCACGCTGATCCTGGACGGGGTCGGCGTGCCGGAACTGCGGATGTCGCTGCGTGACCGGCACGTGCTGGTGGTCGCGGCGGGCAACGGGCACGTCGAGGACCTGAAGAAGCTGAAGAAGTACATCGCCGAGCACCGGCCGGTACTGATCGGGGTCGACGGCGGCGCGGACACGCTGATCGCGCAGGGGCACACGCCCGACGTGATCGTCGGCGACCCGCTGGGCATCGAGGCCGGGACGCTCAAGAGCGGGGCCGAGGTGGTGGTGCCGGCGCAGCCGGACGGGCACGCGCCCGGCGTCGCCCGCATCCAGGACCTCGGCATCGGCGCGGTCACCTTCCCGGCGTCGGGCAACGCCGAGGACCTGGCGCTGCTGCTGGCCGACGCGCACGAGGCGAGCCTCGTGGTCACCGTCGGGTTCCAGGCCACGCTGCGCGAGTTCCTCGACCACGGGCGGTCCGGGTCGAACCCGTCCACCTTCCTCACCCGGCTCAAGCTGGGCACGAAGCTGGTCGACGGCAAGGCGGTGGCCACGCTGCACCGCGGCCGGGTGTCCGGCGGCATGATCATTTTCCTGCTGCTGGCCGCGCTCGCGGTGGTGGCCGCCGCGCTGCTGGTCTCCGACGCCGGTGAGGTCTACCTCGACTGGATCACCGATACCTGGCGGTCCTTCATGAACTGGGTCAAGGGGCTCTTCACGTGATTTCTCTGCGCTATCACATCGTTTCGCTGGCCGCGGCCTTCCTGGCGCTGGCTGTCGGCGTGGTGCTGGGTTCGACCGCTTTGAACGGCCCGTTGTTGTCCGGGCTGTCGGACGACAAGGCCGAGCTGGGCCGCAGAGTCTCCGACCTGGAGGCGGAGCGGAATGCGCTGTCCGCGCGTCTCGGGGATTCGGACGCGTTCGCCGGTTCGGTGGGTCCGAAGATCGTCGGGGGGCAGCTGGACCAGCGGTCGGTCGTGCTGGTCACCACGGAAGGCGCGAAGCCTGCCGACCGGGACGCGCTGAAGGAGCTGATCGGGCAGTCGGGCGCCGCGGTGACCGGTGAGGTGCAACTGACCGAGTCGTTCGCCGACCCGGCGAAGGCGGATCAGCTGCGCCAGGTGGTCACCCGGCTGCAGCCCGCCGGGGCGAGCTTCCCGACCGCGGGCGACCCGGGCACGCTGGCCGGTGCGCTGCTCGGGTCGACTCTGTTGCTGAACAAGGATTCCGCGCAGCCACAGTCCACTCCGGACGAACTGGCGGCGGCGCTGGGCGGGCTGTCCGATGGTGGGTTCATCAAGACCGCCGGTGACGTGAAGCCCGCGCAGGAAGCCGTGGTCCTGGTCGGCGGCAAGGCCACCGGGGACGGCGCGGGTGACCGGGCCGCGACCCTGGCCCGCTTCGCCACGCAACTGGATCGGTCGGGGGCGGGCACCGTGCTCGCCGGGGACCTGGCGTCCACGGAGGGCGCGGGCGCGCTGGGCGTGGTGCGGGCGGACACCTCGGCCACGTCAATCCTGTCCACTGTGGACAATGTGGACACGGCAGCGGGGCGGGTGGTGACCGTACTGGCGCTACGGGAACAACTCGACGGCGTGGCGGGGCGATACGGGATCGCCGGCAACGCGCAGAGCCCGGCTCCGGGGGTCAATCGCGACGGTAGTTGAGGGGGGTTCGGTCACCCCGGTTTTTCAGTGTGACGACGGCGGGGACTGCGTTGTCAAGGCGGGAGAGATGCCTGGACAACGCAGTCCCCGCCGTGTTTTTGGCTGAGGACCGGGGATGGGGAGGGGCTGGGTGGGCCTTGGGCTGTGCTGAGCCGCGGGAGTGTGCTGGAGGGGGTGGGCTGGGGCCTGGGGCCTGGGGCCGGGGGCTGGGGCTCGCGGATGTGGGGTTCGTGGTCGCGGATGCAGGACTCAGGTGCCTGAGTGTGTGACTCGACTGCCTGAACGCGGGCTTCGCTTGCCTGAATGTGGGGTTCGCTTGCCTGAACGTTGAACTCGGCTGCTTGAACGCGGGACTCGGCTGCCTGAACGTGGGGTTCGGCTGCCTGAACGTTGAACTCGGGCGCTGAGTGTGAGGTTCGGGTGCCTGAGTGTGGAACTCAGAAGCCTGAGCGTGGCACTCGTCGGCTGAACGCAGGATTCCGCTGACCGGGGGGTTTGGTTGGCCGAACGTGAAGTTCAGGTGCTGGAAAGCGGTATTCGGCTGCCTGAGTGTGGAACTCGGCTGCTGGAGTGTGAGGTTCAGGTGCCTGAGTGTGGGGTTCGGGTGCGTGAGTGTGGGGTTCGGGTGTGGGGAGTGGGGCATTGGTTGTGGGTGATGCCCCACTCGGGGTGGGGTCAGGGGGTTAGGAGGGTGGTCCAGGTGGGGACGAAGTCGGGGAAGGTTTTGCCTACGGTGGCGGGGTTTTCCACCTGGATGCCGGGGACGCGCAGGGCCGCGACGGCGCCGGCCATGACCAGGCGGTGGTCGTCGTAGGTGTGGAAGACGCCGGCGTGCATGGGCGCGGGGGTGATGCGCAGACCGTCGTCGGTTTCGGTGACGTGGGCGCCGAGGGCCGAGAGTTCGGTGGCCAGAGCGGCCAGCCGGTCGGTTTCGTGGCCCCGCAGGTGCGCCACGCCGCTGATCACCGAGGGGCCGTCCGCGAAGCAGAGCAGCGTCGCGACGACCGGGGTCAGTTCGCCGACCTCGTGCAGGTCGAACTGCCCGCCGCCGAATTCGCCGCCGCTGGTGACGGTCAGGCCGGTCTCGTCGAGCGTCACCTTCGCGCCGAGTTCGGCGGCCAGGCTGCGCAGCCAGTCACCGGGCTGCGTCGTGTACTCGGGCCACCCTTCGACCCGCACCGTGCCGCCGGTGAGCAGGGGCGCCACCACGAACGGGGCCGCGGTGGACAGGTCCGGCTCGATGGTGAAGTCCGGACAGGACAGGGGCCCGTGCGGCACGAAGAACTCCGGGCCCGAACGCTCCGGGGCCGCGCCGAAGCGGCGCAGGATGTCCAGCGTCATCTCGATGTGCGGCTCGCTCGGCGGGGTGCCGGTCAGGCGTACGCGGATGCCCTCGCCGAACGCGGGACCCGCCAGCAGCAGCGCGGACAGGAACTGGCTCGACGCCGACGAATCCAGCTCAACCTCGCCACCGGCGAGCCCGCCGCGGCCGGTGACGGTGAACGGCGGCGCGCCGCGGCCGTCGTCGTCGATCTCGGCGCCGAGTGCGGACAGCGCGTCCAGCAGCGGCGCCAGCGGGCGGCGCCGGAGTGCCTCGTCGCCGTCGAAGTGCACGGTCCGGTTGCCCAGCGCGGCCAGTGCCGGGGTGAACCGCGCCACGGTGCCGGCGTTACCCATGGTGACCGTGGCGTCGCCCGAACCTGCCTCGATCGGGCGGATCAGCGTGCCCTCCGCGGTCTCGGTGCAACCACCGCCGAGTGCGGACACCGCCCCCAGCATCAGCCGGGTGTCCCGCGACACCAGTGGCTCGCGCACCAGCGTCGGCCCGGTGGCGAGCGCGGCGAGCACGTAGGCCCGGTTGGTGAGCGACTTCGAGCCCGGTACCCGGACCGTCGCGTCCAGTGGTCGCGAACTCTCCGGTGCGGTCCAGGTCTCGGCTTCGGCCATGTGGCGTATCCCTCGGCTTCCGTGCGCGGGTGTGGCAGCGGTGGCGCTCGCCGCCGCTCGTGTTAGCGTAAAAGCCCGTGGACGGCACTCCCGCGCCGGGCGCACTGCGCCGGTGGTCGAGTGGGCGTCCTGACCGGCAGACGGTGAGGACTTAGTTGAACACGGGAGTCTCCTTGGTGCATCAAGCACGTACTACCAAGCACGTATTCGTGACCGGGGGCGTCGCCTCCTCACTGGGCAAGGGACTCACCGCCTCGAGCCTCGGCCAGTTGCTCACTTCGCGCGGCCTGCGGGTCACCATGCAGAAGCTGGATCCGTACCTCAACGTCGATCCCGGCACGATGAACCCCTTCCAGCACGGCGAGGTCTTCGTCACCGAGGACGGCGCCGAGACCGATCTGGACATCGGCCACTACGAGCGCTTCCTCGACCGCGACCTGAACGGCTCGGCGAACGTGACCACCGGCCAGGTGTACTCGCAGGTGATCGCCAAGGAGCGGCGCGGTGAATACCTCGGGGACACCGTCCAGGTGATCCCGCACATCACCGACGAGATCAAGTCGCGCATCCTGGCGATGGCCGAGCCGGACGCCGAGGACCGCCGTCCCGACGTGGTGATCACCGAGGTCGGCGGCACGGTCGGCGACATCGAGTCGCTGCCGTTCCTCGAGGCCTGCCGCCAGGTGCGCCACGACGTCGGCCGCGACAACTGCTTCTTCCTGCACGTCTCGCTGGTGCCCTACCTGGCGCCATCGGGCGAGCTGAAGACCAAGCCGACCCAGCACTCCGTGGCGGCGCTGCGCAACATCGGCATCCAGCCCGACGCGCTGGTCTGCCGGGCCGACCGGGACATCCCGGACGAGCTCAAGCGCAAGATCGGCCTGATGTGCGATGTGGACACCGAAGCCGTGGTCGCCTGCCCGGACGCGCCGTCCATCTACGACATCCCCAAGGTCCTGCACCGCGAAGCGCTCGACGCCTACGTCGTGCGCCGCCTCGGCCTGCCGTTCCGCGACGTCGACTGGACGGTGTGGGGCGACCTGCTCGACCGCGTGCACAACCCGGCCGAGACCGTGCGCGTCGCGGTGGTGGGCAAGTACATCGACCTGCCCGACGCCTACCTCTCGGTGACCGAAGCGCTGCGCGCGGGCGGGTTCGCCAACCGTGCCAAGGTGGAGATCGTCTGGATCGCCTCCGACGAGCTCGAGACCCCGGCCGGCGCGGCCAGCCTTCTGTCCGATGTGGACGGTGTGCTGGTGCCGGGTGGCTTCGGCGTGCGCGGTATCGAGGGCAAGATCGGGGCGATCACCTACGCCCGCACCCGTGGCCTGCCCGCGCTCGGGCTGTGCCTCGGCCTGCAGTGCATGGTGATCGACGCGGCCCGCAACCTGGCCGGGATCACCGACGCGGACTCCGCGGAGTTCGACGAGCAGACCCGGCACCCGGTGATCTCCACCATGGCCGACCAGCGCGACGTGGTGGCCGGTGAGCGCGACATGGGCGGCACCATGCGGCTCGGCGCCTACCCGGCGAAGCTGCAGCCCGGTTCACAGGTGGCCAAGGCGTACGGGCAGACCGAGATCTCCGAGCGCCACCGCCACCGCTACGAGGTGAACAACGCCTACCGCGAGCAGCTCGCCGAAGCCGGGCTGGTGTTCTCCGGCACCTCGCCGGACGACCGGCTGGTGGAGTTCGTCGAGCTGCCCGCCGACGTGCACCCGTTCTTCGTCGGCACGCAGGCGCACCCGGAGCTCAAGAGCCGCCCGACGCGCCCGCACCCGCTGTTCGACTCGTTCATCCGCGCGGTGGTCGCCTACCGCACCGCGGACCGCCTTCCGGTGAGCCTGCCGGAGCCGACCGTGGGCGCTTCCTCGTGAGCGCACCCGGTAGCCACGAGTTCACCGTCGCGTCCACTGAGGACATCCACATCGGACGCGTGGTCGGGCTGCGGGTGGACGAGGTGGTCATGCCGGGCGGGGACACCGCCCGGCGTGAGGTGGCCGAGCACCTCGGCGCGGTGGCCGTGGCCGCGCTCGACGACACCGGCGCGCTCACGCTGATCCACCAGTACCGGCACCCGCTGGGCCGCCGGATCTGGGAGCTGCCCGCCGGGCTGACCGACAAGCCCGGCGAGGAGCCCGTCGTGGCGGCCGCGCGCGAGCTGGTCGAGGAAGCCGGGCTCAAGGCCGAACGCTGGGAGACGCTGGTCGACGTGGCCGCCTCGCCGGGGTTCACCGACGAGGTGGTCCGGGTGTTCCTGGCCCGCGACCTGTCCGAAGTGGACCGCGAGGTGCTCGGCGAGGAGGAGGCGGATCTGGTGATCCGTAAGGTCCCGCTGGACGAGGCGGTGCGGATGGCGCTGCACGGCGAGCTGGTCAACGGGGCGACCGTGGCCGGTGTGCTCGCCACGCACGCGGTGCTCTCCGGCGCGGCGGAAACCCGCGCGCCGGACGCGCCGTGGCGTGACCGCCCGTACCGGTTCGCCGCCCGTACCTAGTCGATGAGGCGGCGGCCCTGGCCGTCGTGGCCGCCGTTGGCCAGGATGATGATGCCGTCGATGATCGGCCACAGCACCCCGGCGCCGCAGGTGAACAGGACGACCATGAGCTGGGCCACGCCGATGCCGACGTGCCCGGCGTAGAACCGGCCGATGCCGAACGGCAGCACGATCTGCAGCAGGCCGGTGGTCAGCTTCGACTTGTCCGACATGCCGCGCGCCGCCGGGGTGTAGCCGTACACCGGCTGCGGGTACTGCCCGTACGCCGGGATCGGCGCCGGCGGCCGCAGCACCGGCGGGTGCGGGTCGGGCAGGTCGGCGAACAACGGGACCAGGTCCGACTTCTTCTGAGCGCCCAGCGCGGTGGTCACCCGCTCCTCGTACTCGGTGGTCTCGAGGCGTCCCTCGGCGAAGTGCACCCCGAGGGCTTCCACGCACTGCTCGCGCTCGAAGGTGCCGATGCGCACGGCGTCCGGATCTGGCGATGTCGTCACCTCACCGACGGTAACGGAAGCCGGGGGTGGTTGTGGCGCGATTCGGCGGTGTCGAGTCGCGTTCGTTGCTCTAGAGTGGCGCGGTGCCCAGGGCGGTAGCCGGTGTGATCAAGGCGTACCTCAACCACCTCACCGTGGAACGGGGCACCGCCAAGAACACCCTGGAGAGTTACGCGCGCGACCTGCGCCGTTACGCCGCGCATCTGGAGGCGGCCGGGGTCACCGACTTCACCCGGGTCAGTCCGGAGCACATCGCCGCGTTCGGTGCCGGTCTGCGCGAAGGCGACGAGGACCACCAGCCGCTGGCCGCGTCTTCGTCGGCACGGGCGCTGGTCGCGGTGCGCGGGTTGCACCGGTTCGCCCACGCCGACGGCCTCACCGAACAGGACCCGGCGCGGGAGGTGCGCCCGCCCGCCGCGGCCCGGCGCCTGCCCAAGGCGCTGCCGGTGGACCAGGTGCTCAAGCTGCTCGACACCCCGCCCGCCGAGGGCGACCGCCCGCTGCGCGACCGCGCGCTGCTGGAACTGCTCTACTCGACCGGCGCGCGGATCTCCGAAGCGGTCGGCCTCGACCTCGACGACATCGACGACACCGAACGCACCGTCCGGCTCGACGGCAAGGGCGGCAAGCAGCGCCTGGTGCCGATCGGCCGCCCGGCGGTCGAAGCGCTCAACGCCTACCTCGTGCGGGCGCGCCCGGCGCTCGCTGCGCGGGGGCGTGGCGTTCCCGCGGTGTTCCTCAACGCCCGCGGTGGACGGCTCACGCGGCAGAGCGCGTGGCAGGTGCTCAAGACCAGTGCCGAGCGCGCGGGCATCCAGGCCGTCGTTTCGCCGCACACCCTGCGTCACTCCTTCGCCACGCACCTGCTCGAAGGTGGCGCGGACGTGCGCGTGGTGCAGGAACTGCTCGGGCACGCGTCGGTCACCACGACGCAGGTCTACACCCTGGTCACGGTCAACACGCTGCGCGAAATCTACGCGACGGCGCACCCACGCGCCCTCGGATGACCCACCCGTCTCCCACCACCACCCTCAACGGACGCTTCGCGCGAATTCAACCAGACCTACGCCGAATGGCCCTGGTACTCGGTCGGCTGACGGCGGTCAACTAGTGCGGACACGCCCGGCGAGCCGCTTTGGCGACACAGTGCCACGCGCATAGGCTCCCGGCAGACCGCTGAGCAAGGAGCTTTCGAGGTATGTCGACATCGGAGCCGCCGGAGCGAGCGACGGAGTCCGCAGGTTCTGCCGCCGCGAGCCTCAGCAAGATGACCATCGCGGTCGAAGGGGACACGCTCTCCGACGACGAACTGGACTCGGAGGCTCTCGTTCCACCGCTCAACGGCAAGAAGGCCAGGGATCGGATCGGCCCCACCGGGCGGCCCTACCGCGACATCGCGGAGCCGCCCCTGCTGGACAAGCACGGCCCCGCCACCATCCTGGCCATGTGCAACCAGAAGGGCGGGGTCGGCAAGACGACCTCGACGATCAACCTGGGCGCCGCGCTGGCCGAGTACGGCCGCCGGGTGCTCCTGGTCGACTTCGACCCGCAGGGCGCGCTGTCGGTCGGGCTCGGCATCCAGCCCCACGAGCTGGACTACACCGTCTACAACGTGATCATGGAACGCTCGGTGAACATCCTCGACGTGATCCGCTCCACCAACGTGGAGAACGTCGACCTGCTGCCGAGCAACATCGACCTGTCCGCGGCCGAGGTGCAGCTGGTCGCCGAGGTCGGGCGCGAGCACACGCTGTTGAGGGTGCTGAGACCGGTCATGGACACCTACGACTATGTTCTGGTCGACTGCCAGCCCTCGCTCGGCCTGCTCACGGTGAACGCGCTGACCGCCGCGGACGGTGTCCTGATCCCGCTGGAGTGCGAGTTCTTCAGTCTCCGCGGCGTGGCGCTCCTGATCGACACCATCGAGAAGGTGCGCGAACGCCTCAACCCCAAGCTGGACATCACCGGGATTCTCGCGACCATGTTCGACCCGAGAACCCTGCATTCGAAGGAGGTCATGGCGCGCGTGGTGGAGGCATTCGGCGAGACCGTGTTCGACACGGTCATCAACCGCACGGTGCGGTTCCCGGAGACCACCGTGGCCGGGGAACCGATCACCAAGTGGGCCCCGAAGTCGTCCGGCGCGATGGCCTACCGGGCACTGGCGCGTGAGGTGATCGCCCGGTGAGCAGGAGAGCTCCCCTGCCCGGCGCGTCCGAACTGTTCCGCCTGACCAGCGGGAACGCCCTCGAATTCCCCGCACCCGCCGAAGCGCGCGAACCGGAGCCGGAGCCGGAACAGCCGCGGCGGCTGGTCCGCGGGGCCGGGGCCAAGTCCAGCACGCCCCGGCAGAAGCACGACGCCAAGATCACCGTGTACGTCTCCGGTGACGAACTGCTCGCGATGGAGCACGCCCGGCTCACCCTGCGCGGCTCGCACGGGCTGGTGGTCGACCGCGGCAGGCTGGTCCGCGAGGCCGTCGCCGTGCTCCTGGCCGACTTCGACGAGTACGGCGAGGACTCGGTGCTGGTGCGCCGGCTGCGCGCCGGTGGGCCGGACGACCCCGCCGAAAGCGGGGCAGGCGGCTGATGACCGAAACCGAGCCGGCCGGGAAATCCGAGCCCCGGCCGGAATCGGTGGACGAGGGCACGGCCGGCCGGTTCAAGGTCCGGCTGGCCAACTTCGAGGGCCCGTTCGACCTGCTGCTGCAGCTGATCTCCCAGCACCAGATGGACGTCACCGAGGTGGCGCTGCACCAGGTCACCGACGACTTCATCGCCTACACGCGGGCGCTGGGCGCGGAATGGGACCTCGACGAGACCACCGAGTTCCTGGTGATCGCGGCGACCCTGCTCGACCTGAAGGCGGCGCGGCTGCTGCCCTCCGCCGAGGTCGAGGACGAGGACGACCTGGCGCTGCTGGAAGCCCGCGACCTGCTCTTCGCCCGAGTCCTGCAGTACCGGGCGTACAAGCAGGTGGCCGCGTTGTTCGCCGAACTGGAGGCCGGGGCGCTGCGCCGGTACCCGCGTTCGGTGGCGCTGGAGGACCGCTTCCTCGGGTTGCTGCCCGAGGTGATGCTGGGGGTGAACCCGGCGAAGTTCGCCGAGATCGCGCTGGCGGTGTTCCGGCCGAAGCCGCCGCCCACGGTGTCGCTCGACCACCTGCACATGGGCAAGGTGTCGGTGCGCGAGCACGCCGCGCTGCTGCGGCTGCGGCTGGCCGAGGCGGGCACGGCCACCTTCACCGACCTGGTCGCCGACTGCGAGCACACCATCGAGGTGGTGGCGCGGTTCCTGGCGCTGCTGGAGCTCTACCGCGAGTCGACCGTGCAGTTCGAGCAGCTCGAAGCGCTGGAGGAACTGCACGTGCGCTGGACGGGTGGCTCGGTGGAGCAGGCGACGGTGGAAGCCGAGCAGGACCGCGCCCGGAGTGAGGACGAGGAGTACGGGTGAACCCCGAAGAGATGCTGGACGTGGACGCGCCGGACCCGGAGGAGGAACTGGTCGCGGTCCGCGGTGGTTCGGTCTCGCCGGACCTGAGCGACGACGCGGTGCTGGAGGCGGCGCTGGAATCGCTGCTGCTGGTGGTCGACTCGCCGGTGAGCGAGGAGGCACTGGCGGGGGCGCTGGAGCAGTCCGTCCAACGGGTCACCGAGAAGCTCGGCGCGATGTCGACCGCGCTGACCGAGCGCTCCAGCGGTATCGACCTGCGGCGCGTCGGCGAGGGCTGGCGGTACTTCACGCGGGACACCTACGCGCCGTACGTGGAGAAACTGCTGCTGGACGGCCAGCGCGCGAAACTGACCCGTGCCGCTTTGGAGACGCTCGCGGTCATCGCCTATCGTCAGCCGGTCACCCGGGCCAGGGTCGCCGCCGTTCGCGGGGTGAACGTGGACGGGGTGATCCGGACGCTGCTCGCCCGCGGCCTGGTCGAGGAGACCGGCACCGACGCGGAGACCGGCGGCCACCTGTACGTGACGACGGAGCTGTTCCTGGAGCGGCTGGGGCTCTCGTCGTTGACCGATCTCCCGCCCATCGCTCCGTTGCTCCCCGAAGTGGATTCCATCGATGACATCGGCTAACGACGAAGGTGTTCGCCTGCAGAAGGTGCTGGCGAAGGCCGGGGTCGCCTCCCGGCGCGCCGCCGAGGACCTGATCGCCCAGGGGCGGGTCAGCGTGAACGGCGAGATCATCCGGGAGTTCGGGCGCCGGGTCGACCCGGACAACTCGGTGATCCGGGTGGACGGCACCCGTGTGGTGCTCGACGACACGATGGTCTACCTGGCGCTGAACAAGCCGCGCGGCATGCACACCACGATGACCGACGACCAGGGCCGGCCGTGCGTCGGCGACCTGGTGCGCGACCGCGCGGAGCGCCTGTTCCACGTCGGGCGGCTCGACGCGGACACCGAAGGCCTGCTGCTGCTGACCAACGACGGCGACCTGGCGCACCGGCTGATGCACCCGTCGTTCGAGGTGCGCAAGACCTACCTGGCCGAGGTCGACGGAGCGGTGCCGCGCGGGCTGGGCAAGCGGCTGCGCGAGGGAATCGAACTGGAGGACGGCCCGGCGCGGGCGGACGAGTTCCGGGTCAAGGACATGCAGGCCGGGCGGACGCTGGTCGAGATCGTGCTGCACGAGGGGCGCAAGCACATCGTGCGCCGGATGCTCGCCGAAGTCGGCCACCCGGTGCGGAAGCTGGTGCGCACCTCGGTCGGCGACATCCACCTGGGCAACCTGCGCTCGGCCCACCTGCGGGCCCTGACCCGCAAGGAAGTCGGCTCCCTGCACACCCTGGTCGGCATGTAGGGCTCTTGAATGCTATGAGCCTTTTCCAACCTGATCTTGGTTGGTGAGGGTGTGTCGCTGAGCTGGACATGGCGAAGCTCCTGGTAGGTGCGTGTATCGACCAAGAAACATGCGCTACCAGGAGCTTCGTGGTGTTGTCTTACCCGTCGACGATCGCGTTGTCCAGTCAGACACTGGCTGAGTTGACCCAGATCATCCGCACCCACCGCCGCGCGATCGGGTCACGCTGGCGACGGCTGCCCCCGCAACGCCAGGCCCTGCTCGTGCTGGCCCACCTGCGCAACGGTGACACCTACCAGCGCCTCGCCGCCGGATTCGGGATCGGTGTCGCCACCGTGTGCCGCTACGTGCACGAAACCACCGACCTGCTCGCCCACCGTGCCCCGAGCTTGACCGCGGCGTTGTGGCGGCTGGCCTGGACCTTCCACAACTACGCCATCCTCGATGGCACCGTCATCCGCACCGACCGCATCGCCGCGAACAAGCCCTATTACTCCGGCAAACACCGCCACCACGGCATCAACATCCAAGCCCTCACCGACCCCCACGGCACCCTGCTCTGGATCTCCGAGGGACTACCCGGCGCCACCAACGACACCGCAGCCGCCCGCCACCACCACATCTGCGAGCAGGCCGCACAAGCCGGCCTGCGGTTACTCGCCGACGGCGGCTACGACCAGGTCGCGCCCGGGGTGATCACCCCGTACAAGAACCGCCGCAACCGCCACCAGCCCACACGCGAACTCGGCCCCGCCTACAAAGCCGCCAACACCGCCCTCGCCCGACTACGCGGCCCCGGCGAACGCGGCTTCGCCATCCTCAAAAACTGGCGGATCCTCACCCGCGCCCGCTGCAGCACCCACCGCGTCACCACCCTCACCAAAGCCATCCTCACCCTCGAACATGACCTCAACTAACCAAGATGGAAAAGGCTCTATGAGTGGGGCATTACTTGCATTGGATGCAAGTAATGCCCCACTCCTAGCATTCGACGGGGGGCTTACGGGCTCGTGGGGACCGGGGTGCCGGGGCGGGACGACTTCCGTTGCATCGAGCGGGCGATCGGTTCCACCACGCGTGCGGCTGTCGGGCCGAGGATGGCCATCAGCAGTACGTAGGCGGTGGCGAGTGCGGCCAGTTCGCCGGTGACGGCCCCCGCCGACACGGCCAGGCCCGCGATGACGATGGAGAACTCGCCGCGCGCCACCAGTGCGGCTCCGGCGCGGGCCCGGCCCATGCGGCCGACGCCCTGGCGTCTGGCGGCCCACCAGCCGGTGGCCACCTTGGTCAGCGTGGTCACCACGGCCAGCGCGACCGCCCAGCCCAGCACGGGCGGGATCGAGGCCGGGTTCGTGTTCAGCCCGAACACCACGAAGAACACCGCGGCGAACAGGTCCCGCAGCGGCTCGAGCATGTGCGTCGCGTTCTCCGCGGTGGACCCCGAGATCGCGATGCCCAGCAGGAACGCGCCCACCGCCGCCGAGACCTGCATCGCCGAGGCGATCCCGGCCACCAGCAGCGCGGCGCCGAGCACCTTGAGCAGGAAGACCTCGCGGTCGGGGCTGTCGACCACCGCCGAGACGTACCGGCCGAACTTCAGCGCGATCAGCAGCACCACGGTGATCACCAGCAGCGAGATGCCCACCGCCTTCGCGCCGCCGAGCAGGCTCACCCCGCCCAGCACCGCGGTCAGGATCGGCAGGTACAGCGCCATCACCAGGTCCTCGAACACCAGGATGGACAGCACCACCGGGGTTTCGCGGTTACCGAGGCGCCCGAGGTCGCCGAGGACCTTCGCGATGATCCCGGAGGAGGAGATGTAGGTGACGCCCGCCATCACCAGCGCGCCGACCGGGCCCCAGCCCAGCAGCAGCGCCACCGCGGCGCCGGGCGCGGCGTTCAGCACGATGTCCAGCAGCCCGGCCATCCACGAGCGCTTGAGCCCGGTGAACAGCTCCGCCGCCGAGTACTCCAGTCCCAGCAGCAACAGCAGCAGGACCACGCCGATCTCACTGGCCAGGTGGGTGAAGTCGCCGATGTCGCCGAGCGGGATCAGCCCGCCCTGCCCGAAGCAGAGCCCGCCGATCAGGTACAGGGGGATGGGTGACATGCCGATCTTGCCGGCCAGCCTGCCGAGCGCGCCGAGGACGAAGAACACGCCGCCGAGCTCGATCAGGGCCAGTGCGGTGTGGTCCACGTTCTCCAGCCTCTGTAATTCACGTACAACGTCAGGTGAGCGACCCTCAGCCGTTCTTGAGGATCTTGTAGGCCGCCTGCAGCCCTTCGGAGGTGCCGACGGTGACCATCAGGTCGCCGCCGGTCAGGGTGAAGTCCGGGGTGGGGGAGGGGTGCACCTGCCCGGCCCGCATCACCGCGACCACCGACACGCCGGTGCGCGAGCGCAGGGCGGTGTCGCCCAGCGTGCGGCCGTCGAACGGTGATCCGGTGGCGACCGGCAGCTGCTTGGTGTTGATGCCGGGCAGGTCGGCCTGCTCTTCCTTGAGCTGCGCGACCAGCTGCGGCGCGCCGAGCAGGTTCGACAGCGCGGCGGCCTCGTCGATGGTCAGCGGCAGCGCGGCCAGGCAGGCGTCCGGGTCGTCGGACTTGGACACGATGAGCTCGATCTGCCCGTCCCGGTGGTTCACCACACCGACCCGCCGCCCGCTGCGCAGCGCGAAGTCCTTGCGCACGCCGATCCCGGGCAGGGGAGTCACTTCCACGTTCACCTGTCCACGGTAACCCATTGTGCGGGTGACCAGGCGCAAGGCGTCCCGGCCGTGATCGCCGCGCCGCCACCGGGCAGAATGGGCGCCGACGGGTGACGGGCCGAAGGAACGGGGAGCGGTAGTGGCAGGCGTGCTGCGAGGCGTGATCGCGCTGGACGGTCCGTCCGGGACCGGCAAGACCACGGCCGCGCGCGGACTGGCGACCCGGCTGGGTTCTGGCTACCTGGACACCGGCGCGATGTACCGGGTGATCGCCCTCGCCGTGCTGCGCGCGGGTGCCGATCCGGCCGATCCGGCCGCGGTGCTCGCCGTGGCCGAGCGCACCGAGTTGACCGTCGGCACCGATCCGGCGGGCGTGCGGGTGCTGCTCGACGGCGAGGACGTGGCCGTGGCGATCCGCGGTGGCGACGTGGACCACGCGGTTTCGCCGGTTTCCGCGGTGCCCGAGGTGCGTGCCCGGCTGGTCGACGAGCAGCGGCGGATCATCGCCGAGGTGCTCGCCGCGCAGGGCGGCATCGTGGTCGACGGCCGGGACATCGGCACCGTGGTCGCCCCGGACGCCCCGCTCAAGGTCTTCCTCACCGCTTCGCCGGAGGCCCGTGCCGCCCGGCGCAGCGCCGAGCACGGCGCCACCGGTGTCGAGTCCACTGTGGAGTCCGTGCGCGCGGCGGTGGACCGCCGCGACCGGCTCGACTCCACCCGCGCCGCGTCACCGCTGCGGGCCGCCGAGGACGCCGTCGCCCTGGACACCAGCGACCTCGATCGCGAACAGGTGATCACCGCCCTGACCGGACTGGCGCGGGAGCGCGGCCTGCTGGACCAGGTGGGTGCCGAGGCACTGAGGTGAGTTCGGCCGCACCGACGGGGCTGCCGGACGGCGCGGTGCCCTGGATGCACGACTTCGGCAAGCTGATCGGCCGCTACGGGCTCCGGCCGGGGTTCCGGATCCACGTGCACGGCGCCCAGCGGGTGCCCGCGACCGGTCCGCTGGTCGTGATCGCCAACCACAGCTCGATGCTGGAACCGCAGCTGATCTACGGAATGTTGCGGCGCCGGTGCGCGTTCCTGGTCAAGCAGGAGCTGTTCGCCGGGGCCGCCGGCTGGGGTCTGCGCCGCATCGGCCAGATCCCGGTCCGGCGGGGTGCGCCGGACCGGGCTCCGCTGCTGACCGCGGTGTCGGTGCTGCGCGACGGCGGTGTCGTCGGGGTCTTCCCCGAGGGCACGCGTGGCGCGGGGGACGTGGACAATGCCGAGCGGGGTGCCGCCTGGCTGGTCCGTGCTTCCGGGGCGCAGGTGATCAGCGTGGCGACCAGGGGGACCCGCAAGCCGGATGGCGGCGGGCGCCGGTTCCGGCCACGGGTGGACATCCTCGTGGGGGAGCCGTTCACCGTGGCGGTCGGCAAGGGCCGCGCCGGCCTGGAAACGGCGACGGAACAGCTTCGCGGCGATCTCGCCGCGGTGGTACGAGCGCTGGACGACTGGCGCGAGGCGCACGGGATCCGGGCGCAGGGACGGAAAGAGCAGGCATGACCGAGGTAGACGGCACGTGGTCCGACGAGTCGGAGTTCACCGTGCTGGACGCGGACATCGACGACGGTGCCGAGGGTGAAGAGACGGGCCAGGCGCAGCCGGTGCTCGCGGTGGTCGGCAGGCCGAACGTGGGCAAGTCCACCTTGGTCAACCGCATCCTCGGCCGCCGGGAAGCGGTGGTGCAGGACACGCCGGGCGTGACCAGGGACCGGATCGCCTACGACGCGCTGTGGGCCGGGCGCCGGTTCACCGTGGTGGACACCGGCGGCTGGGAGCCGAAGGCGAGCGGGCTGCAGGCCTCCGTGGCCGCGCAGGCCGAGATCGCGATGAACACCGCCGACGCGGTGCTGGTCGTGGTGGACGCCTCGGTCGGCGCCACCGCCACCGACGAGGCCGTGGCCAAGGTGCTCCGGCGCTCGGACCGGCCGGTGCTGCTGGCCGCGAATAAGGTCGACGACGAGCGGCTGCTCGCCGAGACGGCTTCGCTGTGGTCGCTCGGCCTCGGCGAACCGCATCCGGTCAGCGCGCTGCACGGGCGCAGCTCCGGCGATCTGCTCGACGCGATCGTCAAGGCGCTGCCCGAGGCACCCCGTGACCACGACCGCCCGGCCGGGCCGCGCCGCGTGGCGCTGGTCGGCAAGCCGAACGTGGGCAAGTCCAGCCTGCTGAACAAGCTCACCGGGCAGGAGCGCTCGGTGGTCGACTCGGTCGCGGGCACCACGGTGGACCCGGTCGACTCGCTGGTCGAGCTGGACGGCGAGCCGTGGCGGTTCGTCGACACCGCGGGCCTGCGCAAGCGGGTGCAGACCGCGAGCGGCACCGAGTACTACGCCTCGCTGCGCACCAAGACCGCGATCGACGCGGCCGAGGTGGTCATCGTGCTGCTGGACGCCAGCGAGCCGATCAGCGAGCAGGACCTGCGGGTGCTGACCATGGTGGTCGAGGCGGGCCGCGCCTGCGTGCTGGCGATGAACAAGTGGGACCTGGTCGACGAGGACCGCAGGCACCAGCTCGAGCGCGAGCTGGAACGCGGCCTGGTCCGGGTGCCGTGGGCCGAGCGGGTCAACATCTCCGCGCTGACCGGCCGCTCGGTGCGCAAACTGGCCCCGGCCCTGCGCACCGCGCTCCAGTCGTGGGACCAGCGCGTGTCCACCGGACAGCTCAACGGCTGGCTTTCCGACCTCATCGCGGCCACCCCGCCGCCGGTGCGCGGCGGAAAGCAGCCGAAGGTGCTCTTCGCCACCCAGGCCGGCATCCGCCCGCCCACGCTGGTGCTGTTCACCACCGGTTTCCTGGAGGCCGGATATCGCCGTTTCATCGAGCGGAAATTCCGCGAGCGATTCGGTTTCACCGGTAGTCCTGTCCGCATCAACGTGCGAGTTCGGGAGAAAAAACCCAAGACCGGGAGCAAGAAGCCGGTGAAGCGGCCCTGACCGGGTGATCTCCGACATAATCGCGAGACCCTGCCGAAATCCGGCGTTCACCTGACGTATTCTGAAGGGCCTGTACCGCGGGCGCCTCATTCGGGAGAGCATGCCCGAATGACGCTCGTCGGAAAGGTGAGTGAAGGTCCTCAGTGACCCTGACCGCTGATCATCGGCCTTTTGCCTGCGTCGCCGAGGTGACCGTCGCGCCCTCGGCCGCGCCCGCTCTCGATCGTGCGCTGTACTGGTCCGGCCTGGCCGCCAGTGAGCGCACCCTGCTGGACGTGCTCGGCGCGACCGTGGCCAAGCACCCCGGTGCCGCCGCGCTCGACGACGGCCGCACCGTGCTGACCTACCGCAGGCTCGCGGAGGAGATCGACGCCCTCCGCGCCAAGCTGGCGGCCATCGGTATCGGCGCGGGCGACCGCGTCGGCGTGCGGATCTCCTCGGGAACCGCGGAGCTGTACGTGGCCATCCTGGCGGTGTTGTCGGCGGGGGCGGCTTACGTGCCGGTCGACGCGGACGACCCGGACGAGCGCGCCGAGCTGGTGTTCGGCGAGGCCGGGGTGTGCGCGGTGCTCGGTGACGACGGTTCGCTCACCGAGCTGGGCAGGCCGTCCGGCCGGGTCGGTGCCCCCGCACCGACCGACGACGCCTGGATCATCTTCACCTCCGGTTCGACCGGGAAGCCCAAGGGCGTGGCGGTGAGCCATTCGGCCGCCGCGGCCTTCGTCGACGCCGAGGCGGAAATCTTCCTCGCGGACGAGCCGCTCGGTCCCGGTGACCGCGTGCTCGCGGGGTTGTCGGTCGCTTTCGACGCTTCGTGCGAAGAAATGTGGCTGGCCTGGCGCCACGGCGCCTGCCTGGTCCCCGCGCCGCGTTCGCTGGTGCGCACCGGGGTCGACCTCGGTCCGTGGCTGGTCGCGCAGCGCATCACCGTGGTCTCCACCGTGCCGACGCTGGCCGCGCTGTGGCCAGCCGACGCGCTGGAAGACGTCCGCCTGCTCATCTTCGGCGGCGAAGCCTGCCCGCCCGAACTGGCCGAGCGCGTCGCCGTCGAGGGCCGCGAGGTGTGGAACACCTACGGCCCGACCGAGGCCACCGTGGTCGCCTGCGCCGCGCAGCTCACCGGGGAGGGCCCGGTCCGGATCGGCCTGCCGCTGGCGGGCTGGCAGCTCGCCGTGGTCGACGAGCGCGGCGAACTGGTCGGCATGGGCGAGAGCGGCGAGCTGGTGATCGGCGGCGCCGGGCTGGCCCGCTACCTCGACGAGGCCAAGGACGCGGAGAAGTTCGCCCCGCTGGCCGCGCTCGGCTGGCGCCGCGCCTACCGCAGCGGGGACCTGGTCCGCGCCGAACCGGAAGGCCTGCTCTTCCTCGGCCGCGCCGACGAGCAGGTCAAGCTCGGCGGCCGCCGCATCGAACTCGGCGAGGTGGACGCGGCGCTGCAGGCGCTGCCGGACGTCGCCGGTGCCGCCGCCGCGATCCGCCGGACCAAGGCGGGCAACCAGATCCTGGTCGGGTACGTGGTGCCCAGGGACGGTGCCGCCTTCGACGTCGACACCGCCACCGCGAAGCTGCGTGAGCGCCTGCCCGCCGCACTGGTGCCGTTGCTGGCGCTGGTCACCGACCTGCCGACGCGGACCTCGGGCAAGGTGGACCGCGACGCGCTGCCGTGGCCGCTGCCGTCCGTGCCCGAACAGTCCACTCCGGACAGTCTGGGCGGCCTCAACCCGACCGAGGCGTGGCTGGCCGAGGGCTGGGCGGAGATCCTCGGGGTCACCGTGCGCAGCGGCAAGGCCGACTTCTTCAGCAACGGCGGGGGCAGCCTCACCGCCGCGCAGCTGATCGCGCGCATCCGCACCCGGCACCCGTCGGTGTCGGTCAACGACATCTACCAGCACCCGAAGCTGGGTTCGCTCGCCGCGATGCTGGACGAGCTGAGCACCGCCGAGACCAAGCGGCGGGAGATCGCGCCGACCCCGCGGCGCGCCGGGATCATCCAGAGCCTGCTGATGCTGCCGCTGATGGCGTTGCCGGGCCTGCGCTGGACCACCATCACGGCCGCGCTGTCCACCGCGCTGGCCGAGTTCGGCGGCCTGACCTGGGCGCCCGCGGTGTCCTGGTGGCTGCTCGGCGCGGCCTGGCTGCTGTTGTTCACCCCCGCCGGGCGCATCGCGATCGCCGCCGGTGGCGCGCGGCTGCTGCTGCGCGGCGTCCGCCCCGGCAGCTACCCGCGCGGCGGGAATGTCCACTTGCGACTGTGGACGGCGGAGAAACTGGCCGAGTACAGCGGTGCCGCCGAAGTGGCGGGTGCGTCCTGGATGACGCACTACGCGCGGGCGCTGGGCGCCAGGGTCGGCAAGGACGCTGACCTGCATTCGCCGCCGCCGGTGACCGGCCTGCTCAAGCTCGGCCGCGGTGCCGCCGTGGAACCGGAGTCCGACCTCTCGGGGTACTGGGTCGACGGCGATCTGGTGCACATCGGCAAGATCCGCATCGGCGCGGACGCGCGGATCGGCGCCCGCAGCACGCTCTTCCCCGGTGCGCGGATCGGCAAGGGCGCGGAGATCGCCGCCGGGTCGACCGTGCGCGGCGCGGTGCCCGCGGGACAGCGCTGGGCCGGTTCGCCCGCCGAACGCAGCGGCAAGGACGCGCTGAAGTGGCCGTCGAGCCGCCCGCTGCGGTCACGCCAGTGGTCGGTGGTCTACGGGCTGACCTCGCTGCTGCTGGGCCTGCTGCCCGCGGTCGCCGCGGTTCCGGCGCTGGTGCTGCTGGCCCGCGGGGTTCTCGGCGCGCCGAGCCTGGGCGCGGCACTGGGTGGTGCGCTGACCTGGGTGCCGCTCGCCACCGTCGCCTACTTCGCCGCGTACGCGCTGCTGGTGCTCGCCGGGGTGCGGGCGCTGAGCGTCGGCATGGTCGAGGGTTACCACCCCGTGCACGGCCGGGTCTCCTGGCAGGTGTGGACCACCGAGCGGCTGATGGGCATGGCTCGGACCGGGCTGTTCCCGTTGTACGCCAGCCTGTTCACCCCGGTCTGGCTGCGGTTGCTCGGCGCGAAGGTGGGCCGTGGGGCCGAGGTGTCCACCGTGCTCGCGCTGCCGAAGATGACCCAGGTCGACGACGGTGCCTTCCTCGCCGACGACACCATGGTCGCCACCTACGAACTCGGCCACGGCTGGCTGCACGTCGCGCCCGCCCGGATCGGGAAGCAGGCCTTCCTCGGCAACTCCGGCATCACCGCGCCGGGCCGGTCGGTGCCCAAGCGCGGGCTGGTCGGCGTGCTGTCGTCCACCCCGCTGAAGGCCAAGAAGGGCTCCTCGTACCTGGGCATGCCGCCGATGCCGCTGCGGCGTTCGGTCGAGAGCGGTGACGCGGGCCGCACCTACGCCCCGCCGGCGCGGCTGAAGCTGGCTCGCGGGCTGATCGAGCTGTGCCGGATCGTGCCGGTGATGTGCGCGGTGGCGCTGTCGGTGCTGACGCTGGCCGCGTTGCAGGCGTCGATCACCGCCGTCGGCCTCGGCTGGACGGCGCTGCTCGGCGGGCCGATCCTGTTCGCCGCCGGGGTGGTGGCCGCCGCCACCGCCACGGTGATGAAGTGGACGCTGGTCGGGCGGTTCCGCGCGGTCGAGCACCCGCTGTGGAGCTCGTTCGTCTGGCGCAACGAACTCGCCGACACCTTCGTCGAGGTGCTCGCGGTGCCGTGGTTCGTCGGCGGGGTCAGCGGCACGCCGCTGCTGCCGATGTGGCTGCGCACCATGGGCGCCCGGATCGGCCGCGGGGTGTGGCTGGAGACCTACTGGCTGCCCGAGTCGGACCTGGTGACCCTCGGTGACGGCGCCACGGTGAACCGGGGGTGCGTGGTCCAGACGCACCTGTTCCATGATCGAATCATGCGCATGGACGGGGTGAGCCTGCACGAGGGCGCCACGCTCGGGCCGCACGGCATCGTGCTGCCGGGCGCGAGCATCGGGGCCCGCACCACGGTCGGCCCGGGCTCGCTGGTCACCCGCGGTGACGTGGTGCCCGCGGACACGCGCTGGCTCGGCAACCCGATCGCGGCCTGGTCGAAAGCTGGGCGCCGCGGGTGAGTGCGAAGTCGATGCAGCCCGCGCCCGGCGCGGACACCTCACCGGATTCGTACCTCCCCGCGCACGGCAACGGGGGCTACCAGGTCACCAGGTACACCCTGGACCTGGACTACAAGGTCGGCCCGAACCGGCTGTCCGGGCACGCGGTCATCGAGGGCGTGGCCACCCAGGCGCTCTCGCGGTTCAGCCTGGACCTGGCGGGTTTCCGGATCGGCCGGGTGCAGGTCAACGGGCAGAGCGCGAAGTACACCCAGCGCGCGGGCAAGCTGCACGTCAAACCGCAGCGCGCGCTGCAGCCGGGCTCGGTCTTCATGGCCGAGATCCGCTACACCGGCAACCCGCACCCGATCGCTTCGGCGGCCTGGGGCGACATCGGCTGGGACGAACTGACCGACGGCGCGCTGGTGGCCAGCCAGCCGGTCGGCGCCCCCTCCTGGTTCCCCTGCAACGACCACCCGTCGGACAAGGCGGCCTACCGGGTCTCGGTGACCACCTCGTCGGCGTACACGGTGCTGGTCACCGGGAACCTGCTGGCCAAGCGCCAGGGCGCGAGCACGACCACCTGGGTGTTCGAGCGGCCGGAGCCGACCGCCACCTACCTGATGGGTGTCCACATCGGACGGTACGAGCAGGTGGCGCTGGCCACCGAGCCGGTGCCGCAGCTCGCCGCCGTGCCACCGCGCCTGCGTGCCCTGTTCGACCGGGACTTCCGCCGTCAGACCGACATGGTCGACGCGCTCGAGGGGTTCTTCGGGCCCTACCCGTTCGGCGAGTACGTGGTCGTGGTGACCGACGACGAGCTGGAGGAGCCGATCGAGGCGCAGGGCCTGTCGGTGTTCGGCGCCAACCTGCTCGACGGCCGCGGCACGCACGAGCGGCTGATCGTGCACGAACTGGCCCACCAGTGGTTCGGCAACAGCCTGACCGTGGCCGAGTGGAAGCACATCTGGCTCAACGAGGGCTTCGCCACCTACGCGGAATGGTTGTGGGCAGCCGAATCCGGCGGCCTGTCCGCGGACGTGCAGGCACGCCGGTGGCACGCGGCGATGGCCGGGCTGCCGGCGGACCTGCGCATCGGCGACCCCGGCGTGGAGAAGTTGTTCGACGAGCGGGTCTACAAGCGCGGCGCGCTGACCCTGCACGCGTTGCGGAAACTGCTGGGGGACCTGCCGTTCTTCGCGCTGCTCAAGGACTGGGCGCAGCGCTACCGGCACGCGACGGTGACCACCGCCCAGTTCACCGCGCTCGCCGAGGAGCACGCCGGGCGTTCACTGGCGGCGTTCTTCGACGAGTGGCTGTTCAGTCCGGCGCTGCCGCCGTTCCCGGCGGGATGATCACCGCCTTGGCCATCCGGATGACCTCGGCGATCACGTCGTCCAGCGGGGTCTGGTAGCCGTCGGTGGACCAGTGGAAGACCAGTTCGTTGACCGCGCCGATCAGCGCCACCGCACCGAGACCGAACTCCCGTTCCTCGGCCTCGCCCCTGGCCACCGCGCGCTTTGCCTCGGAGACGAGCATCTGCACCCAGCGCGCGCGCCACGCCAGCCGGTGCGCCTCCACCGCCGGGCTCACCCCGATGATCTCCACATAGGACAGTTTGGCCCGGCGGGGGTCGGCGGCGGTCCTGGTGATGTAGGCCCGCACCGCCCGTTCGATCCGCACGGTCACCGGCTGGTCGTCGGTCTCGGCGAAGGCGGTGGAAACCTCGCCCACGGCCGATTCGATCACCTGGTTGTGGATGGCCATCAACAACGCTTCGCGGCTGCTGAACTCTTCGTAGAAATTGCGCGTGGAGACCGAAGCGGCAGCACACAGCTTTTCGATCGAGCTGGCCGCGTAGCCCTCGGTGCCGAACAGTTCGAGCCCGGCTTCGAGCAGCCGGCCACGTCGTTCGGCACGGCGGTCGGCTGCCGAACGGCCGCCGTACACGCGCCGGGGGGACTGTTCTTTCGCAGGCACCCTTGTCACCCTAGGGCACGACGCGCTCCCGGTGTGCGGTTCTGACCGGAAGTCGTAGCAGGCTGGAGGTGTCGTCACCGGCTCGTGGTTCGTCGAAAACCCACTCGCCGCCGGTGGGTTCCGGGTGGCTCAGCGGGGAATTTCGACCAGGGCCGGGCGGCCCGCCGGGGAACCGGTGTCGATCCAGTGCGCCAGCCGTTCCGGCGCGAAAAGCTCGTCGATGACCATGAACGCCGCGCCGACCAGACCGGCTTCGTCGCCCAGCGTGGACCGGGTGATGCGCAGTTCGCGGGTGGCCAACGGGAGTGAACGCCGATAAACGGTTTCGCGCAGCGTGGCGAGCAGCAGATCGCCCGCGCCGGAAACACCGCCGCCGATGATCACCAGCGCCGGGTTGTAGAAGCTGACCAGCGTGGCGAGCAGGCTACCGACCAGCCGCCCCGCCTGGGTGAGCAGCTCGACCGAGGTCCGGTCACCGCTCTGGGCCGCGGTGGCTACGTCGGCCGCGGTGAGCGTCCCGCGTTCGGCGAGCCGAGTCGCCAGAAACTCGCTGCGCCCCTCCTTTGCCGCGGCGGCGCCATCCCTGGCCAGCGCGGAACCGCCGGCGAAGGCTTCCAGGCAGCCGATGTTGCCGCAGCGGCAGACCACCACCGGATCGTCCGCGACCGCCGCGTGCCCGATGTCCCCGGCGCACCCCTGGCTGCCGCGGTGCAGCCGCCCGCCGGAGACCAGCCCGGCGCCGATGCCGGTGCCGATCTTGATGTGGATGATGTCCTGCTGCCCGCGGGCCGCGCCCGCGCGCAGTTCGCCCAGCGCCATCGCGTTGACCTCGTTGTCCACCCACACCGGCGCGGCGTACCGGGCGGAAAGCCGGTCGCGCACCGGGTAGCGGTCCCAGCCGGGCATGATCGGCGGCGCGCTCGGCCGCCCGGTGGCGAACTCGACCGGCCCCGGCAGGCCGACCCCGATGCCCCAGACCGCCCGGCCGCCACCCAGTTCGGCGAGCAGTTCCTCGAACAACTCCTCCACCCGGTCCAGCACCACCTCCGGGCCGAGCGCGACGTCGCCGGGTTCCTCGCGGCGGGCGAGCACCCGGCCGGTCAGGTCGGTGGCCGCGGTGGCGATGCTGGTCGCCCCGAGTTCGGCGGCGAGCACCACCCCGGCTTCGGCGCGGAACCGCAGTTCGCGCGGGGCCCGGCCGCCGCTGGACGGGCCGAGCCTGCCCTCTTCGAGCAGGCCGCAGCCGGTCAGCTGGCCGAGCCGCTGGGTCACCACCGTGCGCCCGAGCCCGGACAGCCTGCCCAGCTCGGGCCGGGTGCGGGCGGCGCCGGTGCGCACCAGGTCGAGCACGGTGGCGAGACCGTCGAGGTGGTCGGACGTGACCGGGCTGGCCGGCGAGGGTGGCTCCACCGACCCAGTTTCGCCCATTCGGCGCCCCCGGCGGCGCAGGCGGCGGAAAACCCGTTGGCCGTGTCCCGGGCGCCCGGCTATGCTCGCGATCATGGCTTACCAGTTCTACCTCTGATTTCGCCCGCCCGGCGCCGCGGTTTTCCGCGTGAGCGCGGGCTTTCCGTCGTCCTGTGACCGGAATTTCCCGGTGGTTCCCGCGCGTCCGTGCGCCCCGGGCCCGAAATCGGAGTGGAACTTTGTCACGCACCCGAAAATCCGCACACCTCCAGGCTGAGCGCCTGGGCAAGTCCTTCGCCGCGCAGCCGGTGCTCGAAGACGTCTCGCTGGTCGTCAGCGCCGGGCAGTGCCTCGGTGTGGTGGGGGAGAACGGCAGCGGGAAGACCACGCTGCTGCACCTGCTGGCCGGCGCGCTGCCACCCGACACCGGCACGGTGTCGCGGCACGGTTCGGTGGCCATGGCCGGTCAGGAGCTGCCGTTCACCGAACACGACACCGTCGCCACCCTGCTGGACGTCGCGCTGGCCGGTACCCGCGCGGCACTGGCCGAGCTCGACGCCGCCTCGGCCGCACTGGCCGAGCAGGCACCCGGCGCGGACGACCGGTTCGCCGCCGCGCTCACCCACGCCGAGGAACTGGACGCGTGGGACGCCGAACGGCGCGCCGACCTGGCGCTGGCTGGGCTCGGCGCCACCACCGACCGGAGCCGGCGGCTGGCCGAGCTGTCGGTGGGGCAGCGCTACCGCGTCCGGCTGGCCTGCCTGCTCGCCGAGGGCGTCGACATTCTCCTGCTCGACGAGCCGACCAACCACCTCGACGCCGCCGCGCTCGGTTACCTGACCGGCCGGATCCGCGCGCACCCCGGTGCCGTGGTCCTGGTCAGCCACGACCGGATGCTGCTCGACGAGGTGTGCGGCTCGCTGCTCGACCTGGACCCGACCGCGGACGGTGGGCCGAAGGTCCACGGTGGCGGGTACACCGAGTACAAGCGGGAGAAAGCGGCCGAGCGGGTGCGCTGGGAGCAGCGGTACGCACTCGAATCCGGTGAGGCCGAACGGCTCGAGCACGACGCCACGGCCGCGGCGAACCGGCTGATCTCGTCGTGGCGCCCGGACAAGGGCGTGAACAAGCACAAGCGGGCCACCCGCGCGCCCGGCCAGCTGCACAACGTCCAGCGCCGCATCGACGCGCTGGCCGAGCGCCGGGTCCCGCCACCGCCGGAGCGGCTGAGCTTCGCCTGCCCCGACCTGTCCGGCACCGGGCAGGGCGTGGTGCTCACCGCGTCCGGGGTGGCGGTGCCCGGCAGGCTGGCGCCGGCCGATCCCATCGCACTGTCCACAGGGGACCGTCTGCTGGTCTCGGGCGCGAACGGCGCGGGGAAGTCGACCCTGCTCAACGTGCTGGCCGGCCGGCTGGAACCGGCGGCCGGATCGGTGTGGCGGGCGGGGTCGGCGCGGGTCGGGCTGCTGGCGCAGGAGTCCGACTTCCCGGACACCACGGTCGGCGCGGCCGCGTTGTACGAACGGCGGGCGGCGAAACTGGTGTCCCGCGGTCAGCTGAGCGCGAATGCGGTGGTGCCGTTGAAGCGGCTGGGCTTGTTCTCCGCGGCGGACGCCGACCGTCCGGTGAACCGGTTGTCCACCGGGCAGCGTCGTCGGCTCGCGCTGGCTTTGCTGTTGTTGCACGCCCCGCACGTGTTGCTGCTGGACGAGCCGACGAACCACCTGTCGGTGACGCTGGTCGACGAGCTGACCGAGGCGATCCGGCGCACGCCGGTGGCGGTGGTCGTGGCGAGCCACGACCGGCAGCTGCGGGCCGATCTGGCGGAGTGGCCGTCGCTGGAACTGAGCGCCTGAGCGCGGGCGGGCCGGGTATGTTCGATCGGGTGAGGCGACCGCTTGATCCCGACATGTTCGACCCGGCCTGCCCGAGCCGCGTCACGCCGATCCGCATCGGCGATAAGTGGGTGGGCATGGTGCTGATCTGCCTGGAGGACGGGCCGCGGCGGTTCTCGGAGCTGCGGGTGCCGATGCGCGGGGTGTCGCCGAAGGTGCTCACCGAGACGCTGCGGGCGATGGAACGGGACGGCATGCTCGTGCGGACGGTCTACCCGGAGGTGCCGCCGCGGGTCGAATACGAGCTGACCCCGTTGGGGCGCTCGCTGTTCGGCCCGATCGAAGCGTGCCGGGAATGGGCGGCGAACCACCTGCCGGAGCTGATCGCCGCGCGGGAGGCTTATGAACGGCGGGAGGCCGTCGTAGACTGAGGCATGGGCGTTGTGCTGCTCTACGGACTCGTGGCGATCGCGCCCACGGTGCTCTTCTGGTTGCTCCTGCGCGTCCCCCGCCTGACCCGCCTGGTGCGGCAACGGTTCTTCCCGCGTCCGCTGCCGCCGCCGCACCCGCCGGTGGAGAACCTGGTCGCCGACCTGCGCCGGGTGCACCGGCTGCTCGCCGCCTACGGCCCCGGCACCCCGGCCGCCCGCCGCACCGGCACACGGCAGGCCTACGACGCCCTGCTGGCCCAGGCGTGTACCGCCGTCGAAGTCCCGCACCGGCTGGACACCCTGCCGGAAGGCATGGACCGGGAGCTGGAACGCCTACGCCTGGAACACGCCCTACGCACCGCCGGCCTCCCCATCCCCTAACCCCCACCCCCGAACCCCACCCTCACGCACCCGAACCTCACGTTCACGCAGCCGAACCTCACGTTCAGGCACCTGAGTTCCACACTCAAGCGGCCGAGTTCTACGTTCAGCGGAAAGTACGACGTCGTGGACGATCTAGTCGAGCGAACGCCCGGTCCATCGCCGCTGGGTTTCGATGTCGGCGGCCCCGTAGGGACCTGCTCGAGCTGGCTGGCGAGATCGGCCATCTTCGCCGGTGCGATGTCGTCGCCGTCGAGTTCGATCACCCTCCGCTGTATTTCACCGCGCTCTCGCGGTAGTCGGTGGCGGCCAGGCGGTGCTCGGCCCATCGCCGCGCCGCTGCTGTGAGCCCGGCCCGCATCGGCAGCGGGTCGGTGTGCTGCAAGTACGTCCACATGCCCAGCAGCGCCACCGAGAACGCGGTCAGTGCTTCGGCTGATGCGGTGGACCAGGCGGCTGTGGTGGCCGCCCAGCGCTCGGCGGCGTCCGGGCTGTGGCCCTCATCGATGAGACGGACCACCAGGTGAGCCGGGTCGACCCAGGCCGCGCCGGTTCGTGACCACGCCCAGTCGATCACCCAGGCCCGGCCGTCGCCGATGAGGATGTTGAGCGGGTGCAGGTCGGTGTGCAGCAAGTTGTCCCCGGCCGCCGCGTCGATGCCCCTGGCCTCCCAGTCCACGAGCAGGTCGAGCCGGTCACGGCTCCACTCGTCCAGTTCGGCGGGTGGTTGGTGACGTAGCCGCCGCCAGCCTGACATCCACGCCATCTTCTCGGTCAGCGCCGGAACACCGGGTGCGGGGCAGCCGGCCAGTGCACCGGCCATTGTGGACACGGCCTTGGCGACCATCGGTAGGTCCGGTGAGTCCGGCGAGAGGTCGGCGTGGTGGCCGGTGATGTGCTCGAAGCCCAGCAGCAGCCAGGCATCGGTGTCGGCTCGCCACAGCAGGCGCGGCGCGACCGCCGGGGGCAGGTACGGGTTGATGTCCGCCTCGTGGCGGTGCATCGCCCCGCGCTTGCCCCCGGCGTCGGCGATTCCCTTGCAGAACACCACACCATCGAGCGTGTGCAGGGTCGCGGCGAAGTCGGAGTTGCGCCCGGCCGCCGGCGTTTCGGCGTGGGTGACCGGCCCGGTCTCGGCTTCGACGGCTGAGCGCACGGCGGCGGGGAGGTCGTCCCAGGTGTGCAGCATGCGTCCTCAGTTGGTGGGCGGCGGGTCGTCGGAGCAGCCGTTCTTGCACTGCGAGCAGTTCACGTTGCACTTGCCGTTCACAGCTGGCCACAGCGCGGGATCGACAGCGTATCCGGCCCGTTCGATCGCGGCGACCGTGCGCGACAGCGTGGCGTGGGCGGCCGCGCCGGTCTCGGCCGGGTCGCCGTCCTCGGTGGGCACGTGGTGCAGGAACCGGCCCGCGATCCGGTCGCAGAAGTCGGCGTAGTCGCGGGTGTGCAGGATGAAGGTGTGCCAGCCGATGTCCACCAGCTCGCTGGGTGCCAGCGGAGCGCCGGTGTTGCGGGCGCACACGGCAAGGAATGCCAGCGCCTGCTCCACGATGCGCTCGGCCAGCTCGCGCGTCAGCTGCTCCTCGGCGACGATCCGACCAGCGAGTCGGTCGAACAGGGGCGTCGAGATCAGCTTGCGGCCGGTGGCGAATGGGGCCAGGACAGCGGTCACGGGTTCTCCTCGGTTGTTTGGGCAGATAGTCACCACGCTGGTCGCGCGGAGTTGGGGCGTCCACAAGGCCAGCGGCTGCCTGGGCTGCCACGCCGAGTTCTGCCGACCTTCGGCCTCCCACCCCGCTTGCGTGGCGTGGTCGCCTCGGTGACCTGGTACACGGATCCGGTCGTGAAGATCATCGGCTTCGCCTGCCGTGCACGTCGGCTGAGTCTGACCGCGCAGGCCGCCTTGTCGTTGCCACGTTCACAGCGTCGACCTAGTTGACCAGCGAAGACACAGCCCCGGAACATGTGTTCCCGGAGACGGCCGGGCGTTCTCTGCCTTTCGAGCAGGGAAAGTGATGATCAGCTGGGGGCGGTAGCCTGCGACACCGTGGACCTCTTGCCTTTCAGCGAGTACGCGGCTTCCCTCAACCGGAAGCGCACAGCCGCTGGCGTGCTGCTGCGCGACGACCGGTCGCGCGTGCTGCTGGTGGAGACCACGTACAAGCCCGAGTGGGAGATCCCGGGCGGCGCGGTCGAGGCGGAAGAAGCCCCGTGGGTGACGGCGGCCCGCGAACTCCACGAGGAACTGGGCATCACCCGGCCCCTCGGCACACTGCTGGTCATCGACCACATCCGCACCCAGGGTGTGATGCCCGAGGGCCTGGCCTTCGTGTTCGACGGCGGCCTCATCACCGAAGACGAAGTGCGCGGTATCCAGTCCACCGACCCGGAAATCCAGTCCGTGGGCCTGTACACGCTGGGCGAAGCCGAAACGCTGGTGAAACCCACTCTGCACGCCCGCATCAGCACGGCCTTGCGCGCGGCCGACAACGGCGCGACCGTGTTCTGCGAAGCCGGTCACCCTGCGACGACCGTTTGGAACTAGCACGCCGAGGGGGAACAGTGTCCAGCTCGCTGGCGGAGAACCTGGCGCGCTTCCGCAAGGCGCGCAACCTCTCGCAAGAGGAGTTGGCGGCGGCTGCATCGGTCGGGGTGGACACCGTGGGGCGCATCGAGCGCGGGGAACGCCGGACCACACGCCCCGCCACTGTCGCGAAGCTCGCGCGGGTACTGGCGGTCACCCCGGACGCGCTGCTCGGACTCCTGCCCACCGCCCAAGCTGTACGGGACACCGAGGTTGCCCGGCTGCGGCAGGCGATCACCGCCAGCGCCGAGGTACCCGGCCTGGACGATTTCGCCGACACCGACGACATCAGTGACCCGGCCAGCTTGGCCAAGGCCAGCCACGCCACCTGGCGGGCCTACGTTGACGGACGTCACGGCGAGCTGCTGCACGCCCTGCCTGTTCTGCTCACCGACGCCCGGCGCCTCGTCCACGCGACCACCGGAGACGCGAACGCCGCCGCGCAGCAGTTGCTGTCCACCGCATATCGGCTCGGAGCGGGGTTCGCCGGACGGCTCGACATGGACGACCTCGCGTGGGCCGCCGCCGAGCGCGCCCTGGCCGCCGCCCGCAAGTCCGACAACCCGGCGATCGACTCGGCGATCTCGCTGCGCTACCTCGTGTGGACCCTGATCAAGCAGGGCCGCACCGAGGACGCCGAGCGCGTCGCGGTGAAGGCCGCGGAGCAAATCGAGCCCCGGATGCTCGACCGGGACAGCACCCGGGCAGGCGTGTTCGGCAACCTGTTGTTCAACGCTGCCAACGCCGCGTTGCGCTCCGGCAGCGGCGACCGCGCCAACGACCTCCTGGCGATCGCGCAGTCAGCCGCGCTGCGGGCCGGGCGGGACAACGCGACCGAGGCCGCCATCTTCGGTCCCCGGGTAGCCGCCTTCCAGGCCGTGGACCACGCCGTCCGGCTCGGCGACCCGGAGACCGCGTTCCGACTCGCGGACCGCATCGCCGAACCGCAGGGCCCGGTGCCCGCCTTCTGGGAAGCCGGTCACCGGCTGCACCTGGCCCAAGCCGCGGCTCAGCTGCGGCGCGACCAGCTTGCCGTGGATCTGTTGAGCGAGGCCCGGGATTTGGCGCCGGACTGGGTGCAGCGCCAGCCGCTCGGGACCACGGTCATGCGCGGGCTGGTGGATCGGGCTACCCGCAGGCGTGGACGCCGCTTTGCCGAACTCGCGGCGCACTACGGCGTCCTCTGACATCTAGTGCCAGTCAATTGGCGAGCCGGGGAATCGGGTCCATTCATATTTCGTTCCGGGCGGATTCATGTCGAGATGTGGTTTCGGAGTTGGTCTGATTTCTCGCCTCGGAAACGTGTAGTTCCCGGCAGGGGGGACCAGCCAGGCGCAGCAGTCGCCGGATGGCGAGTCGACCTCGCTCTTCGGACCTGTTCGTTCGGCTTTTGCGCGCCAGTCAATGTCAGGGTTCGCCTAATTGTGCCTGTCTGACGCAAAGGGCCGTTGATCTGCGTATTAGCAGGTCAACGGCCCTTGAGCGGGAACTGTCAGTCCAGGTAGTCGCGCAGGACTTGGGAGCGCGACGGGTGGCGCAGTTTCGACATGGTCTTCGACTCGATCTGCCGGATGCGTTCCCGGGTGACCCCGTACACCTGCCCGATCTCGTCTAAAGTCCGCGGCTGGCCGTCCGTCAGGCCGAAGCGCAGGCGCACCACGCCCGCTTCGCGCTCGGACAGGGTCTGCAGCACCGACTGCAGCTGGTCCTGCAGCAGCGTGAACGACACCGCGTCCACCGCGACCACGGCTTCGCTATCCTCGATGAAGTCACCGAGCTGCGAGTCACCCTCGTCGCCGATGGTCTGGTCGAGCGAGATGGGCTCCCGGGCGTACTGCTGGATCTCCAGCACCTTCTCCGGGGAGATGTCCATCTCCTTGGCCAGCTCTTCCGGCGTCGGCTCGCGGCCGAGGTCCTGCAGCAGCTCGCGCTGGATGCGCCCGAGCTTGTTGATCACCTCGACCATGTGCACCGGGATGCGGATGGTGCGGGCCTGATCGGCCATCGCGCGGGTGATCGCCTGCCGGATCCACCAGGTCGCGTAGGTGGAGAACTTGAAGCCCTTGGTGTAGTCGAACTTCTCCACCGCGCGGATGAGCCCGAGGTTGCCCTCCTGGATCAGGTCCAGGAACGCCATGCCACGGCCGGTGTACCGCTTGGCCAGCGACACCACCAGGCGCAGGTTCGCCTCGAGCAGGTGGTACTTCGCCCGCTCCCCGTCACGCACGATCCACTTCAGGTCGCGGCGCATCTGGGTGGTGAGCTTCTCGCCCTCCTCCTCGGCGGTGCGCACGCGCTCGGCGGCGTAGAGCCCGGCCTCGATCCGCTTGGCCAGCTCCACCTCCTCCTCCGCGTTGAGCAGCGCGACCTTGCCGATCTGCTTGAGGTAGGCGCGGACGGAGTCGGCCGAAGCGGTGAGTTCGGCGTCCTTGCGGGCCTGCCGCAGCACCTCCGACTCTTCCTCGTCCCAGACGAAGTCGGGGTCGTTGGCGTTCTTGCTGCCCTTGGCCGCCTGCCGCTCGGCGCGGGTGCTGGCGGCCGGGACCTCGGCCTCCTCCGGCTCGGGCTCGTCCTCCTCGGGCTCCTCGCTCACCGTGGCGTCGACGACGTCGATCTCGACGCTTTCGAGATCGGCCAGGTCGGCGTCCAGCGAAGCTTCGTCGATCTCCTCGCCGACGACTTCACCGTCGGCGCCCTTGGCGTCGTCCTTGCCCGCCGGCTTCTTGGCGCGGGCTCCCTTCGCGGGGGCCTTCTTGGCTCCGGCCTTGGCCGGGCCCTTGCGGGCGGCAGGCTTCGCCTCCCCCGAGGGGCCTTCGGGCTGGGTCTCGGGATCCACGTCCTTGCCTTCCGGCGAGGTCTTCGCGGCGCTGGTTGTCTTCGTCCCGCCTCGGGTTGCGGTTCTTGCGGCTGCCACGTACGCCCTTTCGCAGCGGTCGATCATGGCGAGCCGAGACACTCCGGCCTCAGCTGCCTCAGATTCGGGGAACACCCCTCGGCCTGCGGTTTTGCCCGCCGTGGCCGTGGGCCGTGTTCCATTGTAACGACGTTGCCCACCGGCGTCGCGAAGCGATCATCCCCGGGCATGGCGGAGGGGGTCGCCGCGAAGCCGGAATCAGTGCTCGATACCCTCCACGGCGGCCGCCGCCGCGCCCACGATGCCGGCGTTGTTCTGCAGCGAGGCGACCACGATCGGGGTGCGGATCTCGAGCAGCGGCACCCACTTCTCCGCCTTCTTGCTGACCCCGCCGCCGACGATGAACAAGTCCGGCCAGATCAGGTTCTCGAGCACGGAGAGGTACCGGTCGACCCGCTTCGACCACTCCGGGTAGGACATGCCCTCGTTGTCCTTGACCGAGGCGGCCGCCTTCTTCTCCGCGTCGTGTCCGTCCACCTCGAGGTGGCCCAGTTCGGTGTTCGGCACCAGCCGCCCGTCCAGGAACACCGCGCTGCCGATGCCGGTGCCGAAGGTGAGCAGCGCGGTCACGCCCTTGCGGGCCGCCGGGTCGCCGAAGCGGATTTCGGCCATGCCCGCCGCGTCCGCGTCGTTCAGCATGGCGATCTCGTCCACCCCGCGGCCCAGCCGCTTGGCGAACAGCGCGTCGGCGTCGGTGCCGATCCAGCTGGGATCGATGTTCGCCGCGGTCATCGCGACGCCCTTCTTGATCACCGCGGGCAGGGTGACCCCCACCGGGCCCGCCCAGCCGAAGTGCCCGACGATCTCGGCGACGACGTCCGCGACGGCGTCCGGGGTGGCCGGGCGCGGGGTGTCGATCCGGAGCCGGTCTCCGATGAGCTTGCCGTTCTCCAGGTCGACCAGGGCACCCTTGATCCCGCTGCCGCCGATGTCGATGCCGAAACCTCGGGTCGCCGTCATGGACGTGATCCCTTCATTCTCGATTCAGAAACTCGCTCGGGTGACTGTAACGGCACGGGTTCGCATGGTGTGGTGGGAGCTATGGAGTCGATATCGACGCGTTTGACCGCGACCGCCGAGCAGGTCGCCGCCGAGGCCGCCGAACTGGTGCGCGACGCGCGTGCGCGCCTGCTCGCGGGTGGGTCCGTGCGGGTGGACACGAAGTCCAGTGAAACCGATGTGGTGACCGCGGTCGACCGCGATACGGAGCGTTTTGTCCGCGCCAAGCTGGCCGAACTGCGCCCCGGCGAGCCGGTGGTGGGCGAGGAGGACGGCGGCGACCTCACCCCCGGCGGGGTCAACTGGGTCGTCGACCCGATCGACGGCACGGTGAACTTCCTCTACGGCTACCCCTGGTTCGCCGTCTCGCTGGCCGCGCAGGTGGACGGGGTGTCGGTGGCCGGTGCGGTGGTGGAACCGGTCAGCGGGCGCCGCTGGACGGCCACGCGGGGCGGCGGGGCCTTCCTGGACGGGCGGCCGTTGCGCGTGGGTGCCCCGGAGCGCCTGGAACTGGCTCTGGTGGGCACCGGGTTCGCCTACCGGGTCGACCGGCGGCTGCGGCAGGCCGAGCTGGTGGCGGGCCTGCTGGGGCGCGTGCGGGACATCCGGCGGGCCGGTGCGGCGTCACTGGAGCTGTGCGCGGTGGGGGCCGGCTGGACCGACGCCTACTTCGAGCACGGGCTGAACCGCTGGGACTGGGCCGCGGGCGCGCTGGTGGCCGCCGAGGCGGGCGCGGTGGTCGGCCTGCCGGGGGAGGAGCCCGCACTCGGCGAGGACCTCACCTTCGCCGCGGCGCCGTCGATCGCGGGCGCGCTGCGCGAGGCGATCGCCGACGGTGGTGGGGCGGGGGTGTGAGCGTGGCTCAGCAGTAGCCGGCGCGGGCCGCGGTGAGCCGTTCCTTCTCGATGGTCGGCGCGGACTGCCCGGTGGACTGCTCGTTGCCGCCGGAGTCGGACTCCTGGTTCTGGCTCGACCAGGTGCTCAGCTCCTTGAGGATGTCCAGCCCGGCCTGGTTGGGCCGCGGGTCGCTGAACCGCGTGCCGATGCTCAGGTCGACGCTGGCGTCCTCACGGTTGTCTTCGACCAGTTCGACGCAGGGGTCGATCAGGCTCAGCGTGCGCGCGGCCGCCTTGCCGTTCTCGCCGTAGCGGATCTGGCCGCGGCAGTTGGCCTCGACGCCTTCGTAGGCCGGGTCGTTCTCCGGCTCGGCGGCCTCGGTGAAGCCGAGTTCGCGCAGGGTGGCCGTGGTGATCGCGCCCTGGCCGCGGGTGCCGCTCGCGTTGAGCACCTTCAGCGCGATCTTGTCCGGCGGGATCGGCGCGGTGTCGTCGAGCGCGTCGTGCGCGACCGGGGTGAAGCTCACCCCCTGCGGCGCGACCGGCGCCGGTTCGCAGCGGATCGCCTCACTGGTGGCGTCCTCCTTGGTGACCAGCGCGTTGATCCACACGCCCATGGCGATCACCCCGAGCACGCCGATGACGATCAGCGCCGGCCACGGCCGCCGTTTGCGATACAGCCGCGAATTCCCGTTCCCCGACGTCACTGACGTCACTGACCTGCCCCTTCCCAGAGCGCAGCACTCGCGCGCAGCCACCCGCCCGGGGCGCGTTGTGCCGTTCGGCCCAGGCGTTACGTCTTATGGACGCCGGAAGCCCCGCCCGGGTTGCCCGCGCGCGCCGGGTTCGGGCCGGGATCCGGCCGAATCACTGAATCGCACCACGGCACACCACGCTGGGCAAGGAGGCAACGCGCCGGGTGACCGGCTGCCACCGGAGCAGCCTAGTGAAGCGGGCCCCGGCTCCTCCTGACGGGTGACTTCCGGAGGGACAGGGGTGACGGGTTTCGGTGCGGGGTATGCCATGAGCTACCCTCTGCGGGCTCCGGCCACCCAGCGTGCGCGAAAAAGAGATCGGGCTCACGGGAATCGCCGGGCACAAACAGGGGCGCTGGAACGTTAACCAGCGGCACGGAGGACCACGGGCGCGTCCCGGGGTCGGCCTACTGACATTTCTAAGCTGATCGCAGGGGTGAGGGACAATGGCGACCGACTACGACGCTCCGCGCCGCAGCGAAGCCGACGAGCTGGCCGAAGACTCGTTGGAGGAGCTGAAGGCGCGCCGCAATGAGAACCAGTCCGGCGTCGTCGACGTCGACGAGGACGCGACGGCCGAGAACTTCGAGCTGCCCGGAGCTGACCTCTCCGGGCTCTCGGGGGAGGACCTGACCGTCAAGGTGGTGCCCAAGCAGGCGGACGAGTTCACCTGCTCGGTCTGCTTCCTGGTGCACCACCGCAGCAGGCTCGCGGACGAAAGCAGCGGGCGGATGATCTGCCGCGACTGCGCGTGAGACCGCACCACCAGGGGATTCTCGGGGCGTATCGGTGAACGGGGCGTTATCGGCCGGCCAGGCCGGTGACGCCCCGTTCGCCACATCAGGCTGGACGGTGCCCGGTCAGCAACTCCGCCAGCGCTTCGGGCTTGCGGGTGCTGATCAGCCAGTACGGCGTGGGGTCATCGGGATCCTCGACCCAGACACGCAGGGCGGGGCCGACCCAGCCGCGGTGCACCACGAACGCCGCGGGGTCGGCGTCGCGCCCCAGCACGCGGCGCTTGTCGGGCTTGGCGATGACTTCGACCGCACCCATGAACCGGGTGGGGAGGTGGGCGTCACCGGCCCAGAGCTCGGTCCCACCGTCCTCTTCGGTCACCCGGACCTTGGTGCGGCCCATGCCCAGCAGCAGCGCCACCACCAGTGGCAGCACGATCAGGTAGGGCAGCCAGGCCCGCACGCCCGGGTATCCCATGTGGATTTCCGCGGCGAGCAAGCCACCGCCGAGCAGCGGCAGGGGCCACAGCCACCACGGGACGTAGAGCCGCTCGGAGTGGCGCACGGTGATCTTGCCGGCTCGTTTGTCGGCCGCGTTCGCGCTCTCGGTCACGGGTTCAGGGTAGTCTCGCGGCCCGTGTCCAGCGTGCAGGTACTCCTCTCCCGGGTAGATCCCGGCGTCCCGTTGCCCGGCTACGCCCGGCCGGGTGACGCCGGTGCCGATCTCGTCACCACCGAGGACGTGGTGCTCGATCCGGGGGAGCGGGTGGTGGTCGGAACCGGGGTCGCGATCGCGCTCCCCGAGGGTTACGCGGGGTTCGTGCACCCGCGGTCGGGCCTGGCGGCCAGGGCCGGGCTGTCGGTGGTGAACACCCCGGGCACGATCGACTCGGGCTACCGCGGGGAGATCAGGGTCTGCCTGATCAACCACGATCCGCGGGAGCCGCTGAAGCTGGCGCGCGGGGACCGGATCGCGCAACTGGTCGTGCAGCGCGTCGAGCACGCGCGGTTCGTGGAGGTGGCGGAGTTGCCGGAGACCGAGCGCGGCGGCGGCGGTTACGGGTCGACCGGCGGCCACGCGGTGTTGAGCTCCGGCGTACCCGCCGGTGAGGAAACGGAGAAGTAGTGGGGATTTTCGGACGTAAGCGGCGCGCCGAGGCCGGCGACGAACGGCCGAGGGGCCGGCACGCGGCACCGGATGACGGGGACGACGACTTCGACGACGCGTACCTCGATCCGGAGGTCACGAGCGGTCCCTACGACATCGCCGACGCCCCGGAGGACGGGCTCCCGCGCATCGACCTGGGGTCGGTGCGGGTGCCGGTGCCCGAGGGCGCGCAGGTGCAGGTCGAGATGGACCAGGCCAGCGGTGGCGTGCGCGCGGTGCACGTGGTGACCCCGGTGGGGCAGGTCACGGTCAGCGGGTACGCCGCGCCGAAGTCCGGTGGCCTGTGGACCGAGGTGTGCGGCGAGCTGACCGAGCAGCTGCGCGCCGACGGCGCGAAGGTGCAGCCGGGCCGCGGCGAATGGGGCCTGGAGCTCTCGGCGATCGTCGGTGAGGTCGCGCTGCGGTTCATCGGCGTCGACGGGCCGCGCTGGATGCTGCGCGGGGTGATCGCGGGCCCGCAGTCGCAGGCGGCCGCGGCGCCGGACGTGCTGCGCGAGATTGTGCGGCACACCATCGTCGTGCGCGGCGACTCGCCGATGCCGGTGCGCACCCCGCTGACCATTGAGCTGCCGGAAGCCGTGCAGCAGCACATCGCCGCCCAGCAGCAACAAGGCGGCTGATCCGCCGGGCAATGCTAGGAGTGGGGCTTTACTAGCAATGAATGCAAGTAATGCCCCACTCATAGCATTCGAGAGGCGGGTCAGGTGATGCGCGAGGCGAGCAGTGTCCGGTATTCGGCCCGTTCGACGTCCCACGGCTCGACCGAGTCCTCGCGCAGTTCCGTTCCCATGGCCACGAGCCGTTCCCCGTCGTAGCGGATTTCGACCGGTACGCCGGCCGGCAGCGGGCCGAGACGGTCCTCCGGCAGCGCGCCGAGGGCGTCGACCAGTGCCCGGAGGTCTCGTTCGGGAGCTTTGGCCGGTACCTGGCGCAGTCGCCGGGCCAGGTCCGCGCGCCGGGACTCCTCGTACGGGGCCGGGCCGGCGATTCGCCCCGCCGCGGCGAGCAGGCCGGACGGTACGAGCGTGCCTTCCTCGGTCACTTCGAGCAGTTCGGCGTGGATGGCCATGGCCAGCGCCCCCGCTCAGCTTGACGAGCCGGTTGACCAGCCGGGCGCCGACCTGCCCGGTCTTGCGCAGTGGGAGGGGTTCGGCAGCCGCGACCGCGTGGTCCCGGTCCAGGAAGCGGAGCGCGGCGGCGCACGAGTCCGCTCGCTGTCGCGGAAGAGGGCGAGTAACCGCGTACGGGGGGCCGGAAGGCCGTGCTGGGCGCCGAGCGTGCCCGAGTGCGTCCGCCACGCGAGGGCCCGCTCGCCCAGCGCGGCCACGATGGGCTCGACTTCCGCGGCCGTGGTGCCGAGGATTCCCGCCACCGCGGGGATCCTCGGCTCCCGCCCGAGCGAGCGGCACAGTTGAACGGCCCGCCGGAACTGGTCCTCCGGGGTGGTCAGCGGCGGTCACCACAGGCGCGCGGCGATGTCTTCGAGCCGGCGCGGCCGGGGTGGTTCGAGGAGCAACGGCCGCTGGGTCAGCACGTTCGTCAGCGCCTGCTCGTCCAGGCCGCTCAACCAGTCGAGCAAGCCGTCATCGAGGTGGTGGACCGGGGCGGCTGTAGAGGTCGCTCGCGGATCGCCAGGCGGTCACGGCGGCACGGCCGAGGGACTCCCGGTCTTCGCCCAGTGCCGTGAGGGTGGTCTCCCGCACACATGCCTGGGGGAGCGCCGCCGCCCAGGCGTGGGCGACCGTGGCGGGATGTACGGGATCGTCTGTGCACGCGGCAATTCCCACCGGGATTCGCAACTGTGCCAAGGCATCCAGGGTCGGCGCCGGATGGGCGCCCGCGGCCCGCAGACCGGCCGCGAGTGCGGCGCCGTGGCGGGGCCAGGCGCGCCGGAGTTCGGCCGCCAGCCAGGGGGCGACACCGTCGGTCGCGACCGCCAGCGCGGCGGTCAAGCCGTCCCGTTCCACGAGATCCGCCGAGTAGCGGGCCGCGACCGACGCCGGAGCCCCGTCCGGCACGCCGTTCCACGCGGGCAGTGCGAGCAGCAGGCCTGAACACCGTTCCGGGTTGGCGACCGCCCATTCCGCCGCCAGGTGCGCACCCAGGGAGACGCCGCCGACCAGCAGTTTCCCGCCGGTTTCCGCCGCGGCGGCGGTGAAGGCGGCGAGGTAGCCCTCGACCAGCGCGGTGCCGTCGGCGGGCGGTGGCGGCGCGATGAGCGTCATCCCGGCCCCGGTCAGTGGCCCGGCGAACACCGATCGGACGAAGACCTCGTCGGATCCGGTGCCGGGCAACAGAACGGCGGGCGCCCACGGCGCGGACGGCATTGTGCAGGTCACGTTGCGATCCTGGTCCGGGAGGAGTTTTCCTGGCCAGGGAAAGCTACGCTGGTAAGGCACGGGCCGTTCAAGTCGGGGGCCCCGGAGCACAGGAGCACCGCATATGCCCGCCAAAGACGGCGGCTACTTCAGCCGGTTGGTTCGCAAGCTGACCACCGACGTCGACGAACTCGACGCCGACGACCTCTCCGAAGAGTCCGAAAAGTCCGGTGCGCGCCGTGCCTGCGACTGCCGTTCGGGCGAGGAAGTGACTGTGCTCGGGCGCCTCAGAAGCGTCGAACTGTGCCCCTCGAGCGAAGTGGCCACGCTGGAGGCCGAACTCTTCGACGGGACCGACGGGGTCACCCTCGTCTGGCTCGGCCGCCGGCGCATCCCGGGTATCGAGCCTGGGCGGACGGTGAAGGCACGTGGCAGGATGGCGGACCGCGACGGCCGCAAGGTGCTCTACAACCCGTACTACGAGTTGCAGGTGACTTCCTGACGCCGCGCGTGTCCGTGCACCTCGAGCAGAGTGGTAACACACCGTGAGCGAAAACCCGCGAACCGATCGCAAGGACGCCGACGGCGAGACCGGGCAGCAAGAACGCAAGATGCCCACCGTCTGGGAGGACATGGGCGGCGCGATCGGGCTGTTCTACTCCTCCTTCCCGGTGATGGTTTTCGTGCTGGTGAACTCGTTCGCCGGGCTGATGCCGGGCATCTGGAGCGCGGTCGGGGTCGGGGTGTTCTTCGTCGTCTTCCGCGCGGTCCGCAAGGAGCCGCTCAAGCCGGCCATCTCCGGGTTCATCGGCATCGCCATCTCCGGGTTCATCGCCTACCGCACGGGTTCGGCGAAGGGCTTCTTCCTGGTCGGGATCTGGTTCAGCCTGGTCTGCTTCGCCATCGTGGCGATCACCATCGTGTTCCGGTACCCGCTGGTCGGCGTGCTGTGGAGCGTGATGAACCGCGTGCCGATGAAGTGGAAGAAGGACAAGTCCTCGGTCTACGGCTACGACCTGGCCACCGCGGCGCTGGCCGCCGTCTTCGGTGCCCGGTTCATCGTGCAGCGCTGGCTCTACGAGGAGGACTACACCGGCTGGCTGGCGTTCGCGAAGATCGCCATGGGCTATCCGCTGTGGGGCCTGGCGCTGATCGTGGTGGTGTGGGCGATCCGGCGGGCGGACAAGCGCATCAAGGAGCGCGAAGCGGAAGAAGGGCCTGAGCCGGCCGAGGAGACCGACGAGGAGGCGGAGGCCCGGCTGCGGCAGAAGTACGCCCAGACGCCGGATCAGCCCTCGTAACCGCGCTTCAGAGAAGGGGCTCGTGGCGCAGGCCGCGCAGCACGCTGAGCACCTCGGTCCGCCGGTCGTGCGAGAGCGGCCGGAAGGCGCGCGCGGCGATCCGGTCGGTCAGCGCGTCGATCCGGACGCGTTCCGGCGAACCCGCGGCGAGCCGCCGGACCGAGCGCACGGTGTGTCCTTCGGCCTGCCACGCGACCGCGTGCGCGTCCGCCCGGTGGTGACGCAGCGCGTTCAGGCGGTGGAACAGGTCACCCGCCACGCCGGGGTCGGGATTGTGCTCGGCGAGCCTCGCGACGGCGTCGAAAACCGGTCCGCCGGAGGTGCCCGCGGCGCCGAGGACGACCTCGTCGGCTAGTGACTTACCTAGAACCGGTTCCCCCCAAAGGGTGCGGGCCGTCTGCGCCTGCGCGACCGCCAACTGGCGCAAAAGCGCGCGCCCCCGCGAGCTCACCACGACCGTTTTGGCCGTTTTGAGCAGCCAGCCGGCGGCCACCAGCGCGTCGAGCCGTGCCTCCAGCCCGGTGGCGTAGCGGTGCAGCCCGCGCACCACCTCCAGCGGCACCGGTTTCGACACCCCGAGCAGGCCGAGTTCGACCAGCGTGCCCGCGTGCGGCGGCAGGCCGTGCCGGTCGAAGATGGCCGGGGCCAGCCGGGTCGCGGTGAGCTTGTGCACCGCGGGCACCAGGCGGTCCAGTTCGGCGCCGGCCGCGGCCGCGGTGACCGCCGCGTCGGCGGCGTCCAGCGCGGTCCTGGTGGTCTCGATCAGCTCCTCGTCGCCGCCGTAGAGCCGCAGGCGCATCGCGGTGGCGAACCGCTCCCGCGCGAGCACCCAGTCCCCGGCGTCGTAGGCGCACTTCCCGGCGTGCTGGTAGACGAAGTGCACCTGGTCACCGGCCAGGTGGGCGTCGCGGAGGCAGTGCCGGAACTCGGATTCGGCGAGGGTGAACCGGCCCTGCCACTGGTGCACGTGGGCCAGGCGGACCCGCGCCAGCACCGCGTCCCGCGGCCGCGTCGCCAGCTCGACCGCGCGCCCCAGCTGGGTTTCGGCTTCGTCGAGCCGTTCCAGGAGCCGGGCGGCGACGCCGATGGCGGTGCGGTGGGCGCGTTCGTCCTCGGGGTCGGCCGGTGCGGGCCGGGCCAGTGCCGCGTCGAGCCACAGGGTGAGTTCGGCCGGGTTCTCGACCTTCTCCCGCAGGCTTTCCGGGTCGATGCGGTAGCGCGCCGGCCAGACTGGTTGGGCCATATCAGCCGATCAGTACCCCAGCGCCGCGCGGATCTCCGGTTCCACATCGGACTGCGAGACGAACAGCAGCTCGTCGCCCGCCTCCAGTGGGTCCTCCGGCTGCGGCACGATCACCCGCTCGCCGCGCAGGATGGTCACCAGCGCCGCGTCGCGCGGCAGCGCCAGGTCGCGCACCGGGCGCCCGGCCAGCGGGGTCTCCTCCGGCAGGGTGATCTCCACCAGGTTCGCCTGGCTCTGCCGGAAGGTCATCAACCGCACCAGGTCGCCGACGCTGACCGCCTCCTCCACCATCGCCGCCAGCATGCGCGGGGTGGACACCGCCACGTCCACCCCCCAGGCGTCGTTGAACAGCCACTCGTTGGCCGGGTTGTTCACCCTGGCCACCACCCGACGCACCGCGAACTCGGTCTTCGCCAGCAACGAGACCACCAGGTTGACCTTGTCGTCCCCGGTGGCCGCGATCACCACGTCGCACAGCTCGATGTCGGACTCTTCCAGGGTGGAGACCTCGCAGGCGTCCCCGAGCACCCAGTCGGCCTGCTCCACCGTCTCCGGCATGAACTGGTCGGCCTGGCGCTCGATGAGCATCACCTGGTGCCCGGCGTCGACCAGTTCCGCGGCGATGGACCGGCCGACCGCGCCGGCTCCGGCAATGGCGACCCGCATCAGCTCTCCTCCTCCGGGGCGCGTGAGGCCACGCTCGTCACGTCGCTCACCGTGCCCGAATGCGCGGCCACGTAGACCAGGTCCCCGGACTGCAGCACGGCCTTCGAATCGGGCAGCACGCCGGTGCCGAAGCGCATGATGAAGGCCACCCGCGCGCCGGTCTCGGCCTGCAACTGGGCCACGCTGCGGCCGATCCAGTCCTCGTGCAGCGGCAACTGCAGCAGGGCGACCGTGCCGGAGGGGTCACGCCAGGCCGAGGCGACCCCGTCGGGCAGCAGGGTGCGCAGGAAGCGGTCGGTGGTCCACGGCACGGTGGCCACCGTCGGGATGCCCAGGCGCTCGTAGACCGCGGCGCGCTTGTGGTCGTAGATCCGCGCCACCACGTGCTCGACGCCGAAGGTCTCCCTGGCCACCCTGGCCGAGATGATGTTCGAGTTGTCCCCGCTGGACACCGCCGCGAACGCCCCGGCCCGCTCGATGCCCGCCTCGATCAGCACCTGCCGGTCGAACCCCACCCCGACCACCTGCTGGCCGTGGAAGTCGCTGCCCAGCCTGCGGAACGCCTGCTGGCTGCGGTCGATCACCGCCACCTCGTGGCCGAGCCGTCCGAGCGCGGCGGCCAGCGATGCGCCGACCCGGCCGCACCCCATGATCACCACGTGCACCGTTGCGCCTCCCTAATCTCACACACCAGCCGAGAACCTACCGGCAGCACCCGGGGTGGGGGAGGGCGCCTTACCGCGCGGCGCTCGGCCGGACGGGTGAGGACTGGATTACCCTTCGCCCGTGTCCAAGTTCGCCACCGCGGCCAAGCGGCTGGTACTCGGCCGGCCGTTCCGCAGCGACCGACTGGCCCACAACCTCTTGCCCAAGCGGATCGCCCTGCCGGTGTTCGCCTCCGACGCGCTGTCCAGCGTGGCCTACGCGCCGCAGGAGATCTTCCTGACGCTCAGCGTCGCCGGCCTCGCCGCGTTCACCATGTCGCCGTGGATCGGGCTGGTCGTGGTCGTGGTGATGCTGGCCGTGGTCGCCAGCTACCGGCAGAACGTGCACGCCTACCCGAGCGGCGGTGGTGACTACGAGGTCGCCACGGTCAACATCGGCCCGCGGGCGGGCCTGACCGTGGCCAGCGCGCTGCTGGTCGACTACGTGCTCACGGTGGCGGTGTCCATCTCCTCGGCGGCGGCGAACATCGGCGCGCTGGTCCCCTTCGTGGCCGAGCACAAGGTGCTCTTCTGCGTCGGCGCCATCCTGCTCCTGTCGGCGATGAACCTGCGCGGAATTCGCGAATCGGGCAGTACCTTCGCGGTGCCCACCTACGCGTTCATGGTCGGCATCTTCGTGATGATCGGCATCGGGCTCTACCGGACGCTGATCGCCGGCGAGGAACTGCGCGCGGACAGCGCCGGGCTGCAGCTGGCCGAGGACAACGAGCACCTGACCGGCCTGGCGATGATCTTCCTGGTGCTGCGCGCGTTCACCCAGGGCTGCGCCGCGCTGACCGGGGTGGAGGCGATCAGCAACGGCGTGCCCGCCTTCCGCAAACCCAAGTCCCGCAACGCGGCCACCACGCTGCTGCTGCTCGGCACGATCGCGGTGACCATGTTCATGGGCATCATCGTGCTGGCGCGCGAGACCGGGGTGGTGCTGGCCGAGCACCCGCAGAGCCAGCTGCTCAACGCCCCGCCCGGCTACACCCAGGACACGCTGATCGTGCAGCTGGCGCACACGGTGTTCTCCGGGTTCGGCTTCGGTTCCTTCTTCGTCATCGTGGTCACCGGGCTGATCCTGGTGCTGGCCGCGAACACCGCGTTCAACGGCTTCCCGGTGCTCGGCTCGATCCTGGCGCAGGACCGGTTCCTGCCGCGGCAGCTGCACACCCGCGGTGACCGGCTGGCCTTCTCCAACGGCATCCTGTTCCTGGCCGGGTTCGCCGTGGTGCTGGTGATCGCCTTCGAGGCCGAGGTGACCCGGCTGATCCCGCTCTACACCGTCGGGGTGTTCGTCTCGTTCACGCTGAGCCAGATCGGCATGCTGCGGCACTGGAACCGGCTGCTGGCCAGGACCACCGAGCCCGCCGAGCGGCGCCGGATGCGGCAGTCGCAGGGGATCAACACCTTCGGGCTGGTGATGACCGGGTCGGTGCTGGTCATCGTGCTGATCACCAAGTTCCTGGCGGGCGCGTGGATCGCCATCGTCGCGATGGTGCTGATCTTCCTGCTGATGAGCGCGATCCGGAAGCACTACGACCGGGTGGCCGAGGAACTGCGCAAAGAAGACGAAAAGCCCGCCGTGCTGCCTTCGCGCAACCACGCCGTGGTGCTGGTGTCGCAGTTGCACCGGCCGACGCTGCGGGCGCTCGCCTACGCCAAGGCGACCCGGCCGGACGTGCTCGAAGCGGTCACCGTCAACGTGGACGACACCGACACCCGCAAGCTCGTCTCGGCGTGGAGCAAGCACGACTTCAAGGTGCCGCTGAAGGTGATCGAGTCGCCTTACCGCGAGATCACCAAGCCGGTGCTGGACTACGTCAAGCGGATCCGGGGCGACAACCCGCGGCACGTGGTCACCGTGTTCATCCCGGAGTACGTGGTCGGGCACTGGTGGGAGCAGATCCTGCACAACCAGAGCGCGCTGCGGCTCAAGGGCAGGCTGCTGTTCCAGCCGGGCATCATGGTGACGAGCGTGCCGTGGCAGCTGAAGTCGTCGGCCAAGGCCTTCGACCGCGCCGACCGCGAGCGCCCGGCCGCCGGTGACGTGCGCCGCGGCCTGCTGGGTTCACGATCTTCCGAGGGCGGTAAATGAGCGAGGAATGGACCGGGCGCCGGATCGAGCTGGAGATCGGCGCGGTCGCGCACGGCGGGCACTGCGTGGCCAGGGCCGAGGGGCGGGTCGTGTTCGTCCGCCACGGCCTGCCGGGGGAGCGGGTGGTCGCCGAGGTCACCGAGGACAAGGGTGGTTCGTTCTGCCGGGCCGACGTGGTCGAGGTGCTGACCGCGGTCCCGGAACGCGTGGAACCGCCGTGCCCGCTGGCTGGTCCCGGCCGCTGTGGTGGCTGCGACTGGCAGCACGCTTCGCCTGCGGCACAACGGGAACTGAAGGGCGCGGTGGTCGCCGAGCAACTCCAGCGGCTGGCAGGCCTCTCGAGGGAGGTCGAGGTCGAGGAACTGCCCGGCGGTCCACTGGGCTGGCGGACGCGGGTGCGGCTGGTGGCCGGTCGTGACGGGCGCGCGGGGTTGCGGGCCCACCGCAGTCACCGGGTGATCCCGTTGGCGGGCAACGGGTGCCCGATCACCGTGCCCGGTGCGCTGGACGACGTGCTGGCGCGGACCTGGCGCCCCGGCAGTGAGATCGAGGTCGCCGCGGACGTCGACGGACAGGTGCACGTGGACAGCACCGGGGTCGCCGTGCAGCGCGCCGCCGGCCGCGACTGGCGGCTGGACGCCCACGGTTTCTGGCAGGTGCACCCGGCCGCCGCGGACACCTTCGCCGCGGCGGTGGGCGAGTGGGCACGGGCACCGCGCACCGGGCGCGTGTGGGACCTGTATGCGGGCGTCGGCTTGTTCGCTTCGGTACTGGCCGAGCAGGTCGGGCCGCGGGGGAACGTGCTGGCGGTCGAATCCGGCAGGCGCGCGGTCGTCGACGGGACGGCGAACCTGGTGGACCTGCCGCAGGTGCACTGGCGCTCGGGCCGGGTCGAGGACGTGCTGGACGCGCTCGACCCGGACGACGAACGCCCGGACGTGGTGGTGCTCGACCCGCCGCGCAAGGGCGCGGGCAAGGCGGTGGTCGACGCGATCGCCGAAGGTTCACCGGAACGCGTGGTCTACGTCGCCTGTGATCCCGCCGCGCTGGCCAGGGACCTGGCCACCTTCGCCGAGCACGGCTACGAACTGGCCGGACTACGCGCCTTCGACGCCTTCCCGATGACGCACCACGTGGAATGCATCGCCCTGCTCCAGTGAGCTGCGGCGGTCTCAGGCGTAGTAGAGCAGGAAAAGGCGGAAGCGGCCCGGGATCAGCTCGGCGCAGGACCACCCAGTGCGAGCAGGCCGTTCGCCGTTCACCGCTGCGTGAAGTGCGTTGACGGGCTGGTCACGGGGGTCGGAGCATCGCTGGTCCGACACCTTTTTCGAGACTGGGGACGCTCATGCGCGCGAATGTCAGGAGATCGTTGATCGCCGCTTTCTTCGGCCTGTTGCTGACCTTGTCGGGGATGGCGCCCGCCACCGCCGAGACCGCGGGGATGTCCCAGGCCAACGTGCTCAACGGGGTCTGCGACGTCGGCGAACTGTGCCTCTACCGCGACGAGAACTTCGGCGGGCCGTTCACCGAGAAGTTCTGCAACCAGCCGACCTGCACCGTGGTCAACTTCCGGTTCTTCACCTTCAACGACGGCAGCAACACCGACAACCAGGTCACCTCGTTCTGGAACCGCACCCACCAGTGGGGCACGCTGTTCCAGGAGACCGGCGCCCAGCCCGGCCAGTGCTGCTTCTACACCATCCAGCCCTCGGGCCGGGGCGGTGACCGCCTCGCGCACGTGGGCCGGGAGTTCAACGACAGCTTCAGCTCCCTGCTCACCTCGAACCCGTAACCCCCGGCGGGGACACGAATGTGGCTTTGGGGGCCGAATCGGCCCCCCCGTCGCCCACCTCCACCCTCAACGGAGCTGCGCGCGGTGTCGCCCCCAAAGCCACATTCGTGTCGGGTCAGGCGTCTTCGGCGATCATGTCGGCGCAGCGTTCCCCGATGGCCATGGTGGTGATGCACGGGTTCACCGCGACCAGGAACGGCATGGCCGAGCCGTCGCACACCCGCAGGCCCTCGACCCCGCGCACCCGCAGACGTTCGTCCAGCGGTGCCAGCGGATCGCCGGGGCCGCCCATCTTCACCGTGCACGAAGGGTGGTACACGGTGTTGTGCGTCTTGCGCAGGTAGTCGGCGATCTCGTCGTCGCTCTGCGCTTCGGCGCCCGGGGCCAGTTCCGCGCCCGCGTACGCGGCCATCGCGGGCTGGGCCACGATCTCCCGCGCCAGCCGCACGCCGTGGGTCATCACCCGCATGTCGTGCGGATCGGTGAAGTACCGCGGATCCACCTTCGGCCGGTCGCGGAAGTCCCTGGTGCGCAGGCGGACCGTGCCGGTCGACCGGCTCCGCGTCACGTTCGGCGTCAGGCAGAAGCCGTTCTCCGTGGTCGGGTAGCCGTGCCGCAGGGTGTTGAGGTCGAAGGGCACCGAGCCGTAGTGGAACATCAGGTCCGGCCGGTCCAGCCCGGGCTCGGTGGTGGTGAAGATGCCGATCTCCCACCACTGCGTGGATTCGGTGACCATCGGCTGCTTGGCGTCCCACTGGACCAGGCCCTCGGGGTGGTCCTGCAGGTTCTCGCCGACACCCGGCGAGTCCACCAGCACCTCGACACCGACCTCGCGCAGGTGCTCGGCGGGCCCGATGCCCGAAAGCATCAGCAGCTTGGGCGAGTCGATCGCGCCCGCGCTCAGGATCACCTCGCGACGAGCGCGGATTTCGTTGCTGTGCAACAGATCCGGCGCCTGGTATTCGACGCCGACGCAGCGCTTGCCCTCGAACACCAGCTTCTTCGCCCGCAGCCCGGTCCTGACCTCCAGGTTGGCCCGCTGCCCGATGATCGGGTGCAGGTACGACACCGAGGCCGAGGACCGGGTGCCGTCCTCGCGGGCGTTGATCTGAAACCAGTTCGCGCCGTGCGTCACGGTCTTGCCGGAGTTGAACTCCGTACGCGGGATGCCCGCCTGCTCGCAGGCTTCGAGCAGCGCCACGCCGACCGGGTCGTGCGGCGGCACCGAGCGGATGGTCACCGGCCCGGACCGGCCGTGGTGCTCGCCCGGCCCGTCGTTGGTCTCGAGTTCTTTGTACAGCGGGAAGATGTCCGCCGCCGACCAGCCGGGCAGGCCCAGCGCGGCCCATTCGTCCAGGTCCTCGGCCGGGGCCCAGAACGCGATGCACGAGTTGTGCGAGGAACACCCGCCGAGCACCTTCGCCCTGGCGTGGCGCAGGAACGAGTTGCCCGACTCCTGCGGCTCCACCAGGTAGTCCCAGTCGTAGGCCGACTCCAGCAGGCCCATCCACCGGTCCAGCCGCAGGATCGCGTCATCGTCCACATCGGACGGACCGGCTTCGAGCAGGCACACGGTGACCGACGAGTCCTCCGACAAGCGTGCCGCCAGCACCGAACCGGCGGTCCCCCCGCCCACGATGACGTAGTCGAACTCTTCGCTCACGCGGTCTCCTCCTGGGTTTTCGGTTCTTCGGCCCGGTGGTCGTCGAGGATGCCGGTGTGGTGGCGCAGCCGGAACCAGTAGTAGGCGAAGCCGAGCCCGGCCACCGCGCCGACGAACAGCACCGCGCCCCACTGCAGGTACCAGTGGTAGGGCTCGGTGGCGTTGTAGACCTCCCGCCGCGGCCACGCCAGGTTCACGATCATCCCCGCGCCCCACAGCACGCCGAGGATGTTCACCGGCAGGCCGAACTTGCCCAGCGAGAAGTACTTCCTGCCCTCGACCTCGGGCGGCGGCCACTGCCCGCGCAGCCGCTTGGCCAGCATCGGCACGGTCACCAGCAGGTAGGCGAAGTAGATCATGATGATGCCGATGCTGGTGATCACCGTGAAGATCTGCGGCTGGTTGATGTTCACCAGCAGGATGACCACCGCGATCACCCCGGCCACCACCGCCGGGATCACCGGCGTCTTCGTCTTCGGCGAGATCCGCGCCAGCTTCGACCCGGCGGGCAGCGCGTTGTCGCGTGCCATCGCGAACATCATCCGGATGGCCGCCGACTGCACCGCCAGGATGCACACGGTGATCGCGATGACCACGGTGATCAGCAGGATCTTGCCGACCGTGCTGCCGAGCACGTCCAGCACGATGAACTGCAGGCCGCCGGTGGCGATCTCCGGGTTGCCGATGTCGCCGACCGCCATCAGCGCGAACAGCAGGATCAGCCCGCCGAGCAGGAAGGAGAAGATCAGCGCGCGCAGGATGGCCTTCGGCGCGTTGCGGCGCGGGTCGTGCGACTCCTCACCGAGCGAGCTGGCCGTGTCGAAGCCGTACATCACGTAGGTCGAGGCGAGCGAGGCGACCAGGAACGCGCCGAGGTAACCGCCGCTCTGCCCGGCACCGGCGTCCCTGGTCTCCATCACCACCTCGGGCCCGCGGGTGATGTTCGCCGCCAGCAGCACGATCAGCAGCACCGCGGCGATCAGCTCGATGAACACCCCGGCGCTGTTGATGCGCGCCATCAGCTGCACGCCCCAGGCGTTGACCAGGGTGGTGAACACGATGAACGCGGTGCCCAGGATCACCGCGTTGACCGCGGGATTCTCCACGAACTGGAAGAAGCCGAGGATCTGCGGCAGCGTGATCTGGTACGCCAGCGCCACCGAGGCGATCGAGACGATCGACGCGGTGAGCATCATCCAGCCCGCCAGCCAGGCCACGTGCGGGCTGCCGAGGCGTTTCGACCAGTTGTAGATCGAGCCGGCCACCGGGTAGTGCGCGGCCAGCTCGGCGAAGGACAGCGCGACCATCAGCTGCCCGGCGAACACCATCGGCCACGACCACCAGTAGGCGGGCCCGCCGAAACCGAAACCGAAGTAGAAGAGCTGGAACGTGCCGGTGAGGATGGAGATGTAGGAGATGCCCGCGGCGAAGGTGTGGAAGTTGCCGAGCGTTCTCTCCAGCTCCTGCTTGTACCCGAAACCGGCCAGGCCGTCGTCGGTCTGACTCATCGCACCGTCCTTCTCGCTCGCCGTGCTCAGCCCTGGTCGCCGGAGAACCAGTGCTGCGGTCCCGGGCGGGTGTTCTGGTAGATGTGCTTGGCTTCCTGGTACTCGGCCAGCCCGGTCGGGCCCAGTTCGCGGCCGAACCCGGACTGCTTGAACCCGCCCCATTCGGCCTGCGGCAGGTACGGGTGGTAGTCGTTGATCCAGATCGTGCCGTGCCGCAGCCGGTTCGCCACCCGCTGCGCCTTGGACACGTCCGAGGTGAACACGCCGCCGGCCAGGCCGTAGTGCGTGTCGTTGGCGATGCGGACCGCGTCGTCCTCGTCGGTGAAGGTCTCCACGGTCAGCACCGGGCCGAAGGACTCCTCGGTCACCGCGAAGCTGCCCTGCTTGACGCCGTCCAGCACGGTCGGCAGGTAGTAGTGGCCGCCGGTGAACTTCTCGCCCTCCGGCCGCTTGCCGCCGGTGCGCAGCACCGCGCCCTCGTCGATCGCGGTGGCCACGTACCGCTCCACCTTCTCCAGGTGGGCCTCGGAGATCAGCGGCCCGGTCTCGGCGTCGGGGTCGAACGGCCCGCCGATGCGGATCCGCTCGGCCCGGCGCACGATCTCGTCGACCAGCCGGTCGTGCAGTTCCTCCTGCACGATCAGCCGGGCACCGGCCGAGCAGACCTGGCCGGAGTGCAGGAAGACCGCGGTCAGCGCGAAGTCCACCGCGGTGTCGAAGTCGGCGTCGGCGAAGACCACGTTCGGGTTCTTGCCGCCCAGCTCCAGCGCCACCTTCTTGACCGTGGCCGCGGCGGCCGCCGCGACGATCCGGCCGGTGGCCAGGCCGCCGGTGAACGAGACCAGGTCGACGTCGGGGTGCTCGGACAGCGGCGCGCCCGCCTCGGGACCCGCGCCCAGCACCAGGTTGGCCACCCCGTCCGGGACACCGGCCTCCATCAGCAGGCGCATCAGCATGATCGAGGTGTGCGGGGTCAGCTCGCTCGGCTTGAGCACGAAGGTGTTGCCCGCGGCCAGCGCCGGGGCCACCTTCCACGCGGTCTGCAGCAGCGGGTAGTTCCACGGCGTGATCAGCCCGCAGACACCCACCGGCTCGTAGGTGATCCGGCTGATCGCGTCCGGGTTGCCGGTGTCGACCACCCGGCCGCTGTCCTGCCCGGCCAGCTTGCCGAAGTAGCGGAAGCAGGCGGCGATGTCGGCCATGTCGTACTCGCTCTCCACCAGCCGCTTGCCGGTGTCGAGCGATTCCGCCCTGGCGAAGCTCGCCTTGTCGCGCTCCAGCAGCTGCGCCACCCGGAGCAGGACGTCCCCGCGTTCCCAGCTCGGGGTGGACGGCCACGGTCCGTTGTCGAAGGCGTCACGCGCGGCGGCGATGGCCGCTTCGGTGTCCTCACGCGTGCCTTCGGCGACCTCGGCGACCAGTGAACCGTTGGCCGGGCACCGGATCTCCCTGGTCCGCCCCGCCTGCGAGGCCACCCACTGCCCACCGATGAAGAAGTCCGCCATCTGCCCTCTTTCGACCTGGTTGCCGTTTCGCGCGCGTGCGAGGGGGAATCCTACGCCGATCGGGCGGTTTGGCCATCCGGCCGAAACGGTGCGAGTGATCTCAGTGGTATCTCACCGCGGCGCGGGCTCCCAGTTGGACAGTCGGTCCAGCTCCGGGTAGTAGTTCCGCGCCCGGCCTCGCCCGTCGATGGTGGCCGCCAGCTTCATGCCGGTCTTCTCGATCGCCTGGTAGCTCAGCATCGCCAGCGGGATCACCACCACCAGCAGGCAGACCGCGGTCACCACGAACGCGATCGGGGTGCCGCGATCGGGCAGCAGCCCGCTCGCGCCGAGTACCCGCAACACCGGTTCGTGCCAGAGGTAAACGCTGTAGCTGGCGACGCCGACGGTGACCAGCGGGCGCCAGCTCAGGAAGCGCGGCGGTGGCGCGGTGGTCAGCGTGGTGCTGGTGATCACCAGCGCGCAGCCGAGCCCGACCACGGTGTGCACCACCGCTTCGGACAGCCCGGCGGTGTGCGCCAGGTAGACCAGCCCGCCTCCCGCCACGGCGAAACCGGCGCGTTGCCACCGCGCGGCGAGCCGGAACCCGGCCGCCGAGGCGACCGCCATCAGCAGCCCGATCGCGAACAGGTCCAGTTTGGCCAGTGGCCCGAACCAGACCGACCACCGGTCGTGGGGTACCGCCCAGGCGTACTTCGCCAGCAGCTTGTAGCCGAAGCTGATCGCGATCAGCGTACCCACCCCGGTCAGCAGGACCGCCAGTTTCGCCCGTGCACCACCGAAACGCGCGCACCACCGGTAGGCGAGCGGGCCGAGCACGGCCAGCAGCAGGTAGAAGTGCATCTCGTCGGCCAGCGACCAGGCCGGGCCGTTGGTCCAGAAGATGTAGTCGTCGCTGTAGACGTGCGTGAAGCTCAGGTGCAGCAGCAGATCCCGCCAGTTCCCGGGGAACTCCGGATTGGTCAGCGTCCAGACCAGCAGCACCACGAGGAAGTACAGCGGCACCAGCCGGGCCACCCGTTTCATCAGGAACACCCTGGCGGGCCTCGGTTCGCTGAGCCCGAGAGCCGCGCGGGCCACCGGGATCCCCAGCAGGAAGCCGGAAAGCACGAAGAACATCGCCACGAACAGGTCGGTGGCGAGCAGGATCTCGTGCCACACCGTGCCTTCCAGCGGCCAGTGCGCGGTGCGGTTGGACTGGTAGGCGTGGAACACCGCGACCGCCAGCGCCGCCAGTGCCCGGTAGACGTCGAGCTGGTAGCGCTGCTTCACAGCTGCTCACCTCGCACCGGCACCTGCCGCGGGGTGATGGCCCACTTGCGTTCCCCGCTGAGTTCCTTCAGCTGCGCCACGCGGGCGATGTGGTTCTTGAACTCGGTGTAGAAGAACATCGAAACCACGAGATAGCCGAGGAACCACCGCGGGTGCCTGCGCACCTCCGGCGCGGCCAGGCGCCAGGCGAAGAGCACCTGGCTCGGCCCGGCGGAAAGGGTGTAGAGCGTGCAGAGCACGAAGGTGGGCACGAACCAGTCCATTTCGGTGACCCCGCCTTCGCGCCAGGCGATGAACGCGATCACCGGGATCATCTGCAGCGCCAGCCATGGGAAGACCTCGCGCCAGCCGAGCAGGAAGGTGATGCCGAGCTTGTTGCGCGCGGTCAGCTCGTCGGACTTCAGCGCGGCGCGCAGGTGCCGCCGCGAGACCTGGAACCAGCCCTGCGCCCAGCGGATCCGCTGCTTCCACAGCGCGGAGATGGTGGCGGGCGCCAGTTCCCGGCTGACCAGCGCGGGGTCGTTGCGCACGGTCCGCCCGGAGAGCAGCACGCGCATCGAGGAGTCGATGTCCTCGGTCAGCATCTGGCCGTGCATCCGGGTTTCGTGCAGCACCTGGGTGCGCCAGAACCCGTTGGAGCCGCCGAAGATGCCGAAGCCGTGCAGTTTGGTGCGGCCGGGGTGGCTGACCGCGTAGATCGACTCGAACTCCACCGCGACGGTCCGCGAGACCCAGGACGCCGAGCCGTTGCGGATCACGCAGTGGCCCTGCACCACGTCGGCGCCGTGGGAGATCCACCGCCAGGCCCGGTCGAAGGCGTCGGGCGCGGGGTGGTGGTCGGCGTCGAACACGCCGACGAACTCGCCGGTGACCACCTCGAGCGCGGCGTTGACGTTCTGCGCCTTGGAGGTCGAGTACGGCACCTCCATCACCACCAGCCGCGGGTCCTCGGCGGCCAGCGCCCGCAGGTCCTCCTCGACCGGCAGGGGGCGCGGGGTGTTGTAGGCCAGGATGATCTGCAGCGGGGCGTCGTAGTCCTGGCGCAGGAACGCGTGCAGCGTGTCCACGATGGTCGCGGCCTCGTTCGGCAGGTAGGCCGGGATGATCGCGGAGGCGGCGGGCCGCGGTGCGGCGGGGGTGTCCGGTGGCCGGTCCGGGTCCAGCGCGTGCAGGTTCTCCACCCAGATCACCACCGAGGTGAGCACCAGCGAGATGGTCACCAGCAGGTAGGCGGGGGTGCCGAGGTCGAGGCCGGCGCGGTAGGCCAGCACCAGCCCGGTGAACGGTGCCACCACGCCGATCAGCACGGTGACCAGCGCCTGGAGCACGGTGCGCAGCGGGCCGCCGGAGCGGCGTCCGGTGTGCCGGGCCGGCGCGGCAGGCGTCCACTTGCGCGGGACCAGGTCCACCTGGCCGGTCGCCAGTTCGACCGCTTCGGCGGCGCGCTCGGCGAGCTGGTCGGGGTCGGTGCAGGCGGGCCGGTCGGCGGCGTCGGCCCAGCCGATCACCGGGGTGACCGCGAGGTGGTCGTCCCCGAGGCGGACCGGCAGCCGGGCCAGCCGGGTGGAGATGCCCTCCAGCCGGGCGCGGACCTGCCAGGCGGCCGCGCCGCGCAGGGTCAGCACCAGGCCGCCGTGGCCGTCCGGGGCCAGGTGCTCCTGCTCGGACAACTCCGGCCGGAGCATCCAGGCGACTTCTTCGAGGACGCGGTCCACGCCCTTGTGCCCGAAGCGGGATTCGATGCGCGGTGCCTCGACGAACCGCACCACGGCGATCACCGGTGGCCGCCGGTGGGCGGCGGGTCCGCTGAGCGCGCGGGCGGTCTGCTGGTGCCAGTGTTCGGCCGGTGCCAGCGCTGGCAGCGATCCGCGAGCGGCGGGAATCGGCACGGTGTGGCTCACCCCCGGGTGAATCGATGGAGCCCGTACGCGGCGCCACGCTACGAGCAGTGACCACCCGCCTGGCTAGAGCAACCGGATCAAGTGAGAGAGGCTTCACATACCTTCGATATGGATGGTTTGTTTCCCACCGTTTGCGGCCAGGTGAAGTCCCCGGTCCCACCGCAGGCCAGGGCCCTGATCACCCGGTCGTGACGTGATGCCAGCCGCGTGGCGGATCCGGCCGCCCCGGCGCTCCGTAGACTGGGCGGACGATGGCGGTGGCCGAACCGGCTCGAAACAGGCTTGAACAGGCGAGGTGGAGCGTGACGTTGCTGGATTCCGTGCACGGACCGGCGGACCTGAAGCGGATGGAGCCCGGCGAGCTGGAGCTGCTCGCCGGTCAGATCCGGGAATTCCTGGTCGAGAAGGTGTGCCGGAACGGCGGTCACCTCGGGCCCAACCTGGGCGTGGTGGAGCTGACCCTCGCCCTGCACCGGGTGTTCGACTCGCCGTCGGACGCGATCGTCTGGGACGTCGGGCACCAGAGCTACGTGCACAAGATCGTCACCGGCAGGCACGCCGAGTTCGACGGGCTGCGCCAGCGGGGTGGCCTCACCGGCTACCCCTCGCGCGCCGAGAGCGAGCACGACCTGGTGGAGAACAGCCACGCCTCGGCCGCGTTGTCCTATGTGGACGGCCTGGCGAAGGCCTTCGAGCTGGGCGGCGGCGGCAGGCACGCGGTGGCCGTGGTCGGGGACGGCGCGCTGACCGGCGGCATGTGCTGGGAGGCGCTGAACAACATCGCCGCCGCCCCGCACCGGCCGGTGGTGATCGTGGTCAACGACAACGGCCGCTCCTACTCGCCGACCATCGGCGGGCTCGCCGAGCACCTGGCCTCGCTGCGGCTGCGGCCCGGCTACGAGCGCATCCTCGACGGCGGCCGTGAGATGCTGCGCCGCACCCCGTTCGTGGGCAAGCCGATCTACGCGGCGCTGCACGCGGCCAAGGCCGGGCTGAAGGACGCGGTCAGCCCGCAGCGCATGTTCGCCGACCTGGGCCTGAAGTACGTCGGCCCGGTCGACGGCCACGACCTGCCCGCGCTGGAGAAGGCGCTGCACAGCGCGAAGGCGTTCGGCGGCCCGGTGATCGTGCACGCGGTGACGGAGAAGGGCCACGGCTACGAGCCCGCGGTCAACCACGTGCACGACCAGATGCACCAGACCGACCCGCTGGACCCGGAGACCGGCCTGCCGCCGGTGAAGGGCCCGAGCTGGACCGGGGTGTTCGCCGACGAACTGGCCGCCATCGGCGACGAGCGCGAGGACGTGGTCGCGATCACCGCGGCGATGCTGCGCTCCACGGGGCTGCACAAGTTCGCCGAGGCGCACCCGGACCGCTGGTTCGACGTCGGCATCGCCGAGCAGCACGCGGTGGCTTCGGCCGCCGGGCTGGCGATGGGCGGCATGCACCCGGTGGTGGCGATCTACGCGACCTTCCTCAACCGCGCCTTCGACCAGGTGCTGATGGACGTGGCGCTGCACAAGCAGGCGGTCACCTTCGTGCTCGACCGGGCCGGCATCACCGGGCCGGACGGCGCCAGCCACCACGGCATGTGGGACCTGTCGCTGCTGGGCCTGGTGCCCGGCATGCGGGTGGCCGCACCCCGTGACGCGATCACCCTGCGTGAGGAGCTGCGGGAGGCGGTGGCCGTCGCCGACGGCCCGACCGCGCTCCGGTTCTCGCGTGGTGGCGTGATCGAGTCGGTGCCCGCGGTGGACCGGCTCGGCGTGGTCGACGTGCTGCGCCGCCCGGCCGAAGGCGCCGGGACCGACGTGCTGCTGGTCGCCGTCGGTGCCTTCGCCAAGCTGGGCCTCGCCGCCGCGGACCGGCTGGCCGACCAGGGCATCGGCGTCACCGTGGTGGACCCGCGGTGGGTGCTGCCGGTGCCGGGTGAGCTGACCGCGCTCGCCGAGGCGCACCGCCTGGTGGTCACCGTCGAGGACAACGGCCGCCACGGCGGCTTCGGCTCACTGCTGGCCGCCGCCTTCCGTGACGCCGACTGCTCGGTCCCGGTGCGGGACCTGGCCGTGCCGCAGCGCTTCCTCGAACACGGCACGCGGGACGAGGTGCTCTCCGGCATCGGCCTGACCGCGCAGGACGTGGCGCGCAAGGTCACCGAGTGGGCGTCGAACCTGGTCAGCGCCCCGGCTCAGGACACCGCGGTGAAGTCCACTCAGGACTGATCAGGACTGGCTCGGCATGGGCACGGGCGCGGGGTCGTCCGTGCCCATCACCTCGCGCGGTTCCGGGAACAGCCGCAGCAGGACCGGGTAGGTGATCGCGGCGGTGAGCAGGGTGGCGGGCAGGCTGATGTCCACGCCACCCGCGATCTCCCGCAGCGGCCCGGCGATCATCGGCGTGTTCGCGGTGAGCAGGCCGAGCGCGGTCGCCGGGAGCCAGGCCGCCATCGCCCGCCAGTTCACCCCGCGGGTGAACCAGTACCGCCCGCCCTTGCGGCCCTCGTTGAACACCTGCAGGTCGGCCGGATCGTAGTAACCGCGCCGGATCAGGTAGCCGATCATCATGATCACCATCCACGGCGAGGTGCACAGCACGATCAGCGTGGCGAAGGCGTTGATGCTCGACACCATGTCCAGCGCGAAGTTGCCGACGAAGATGAACGCCACCGACAGCGTGCCGATCAGCAGCGTCGCCTGGACCCGGCTCAACCGCACGAAGATCGAGCTGAAGTCCAGCCCGGTGCCGTACAACGCGGTGGTACCGGTGGACAAGCCGCCGATCAGCGCCACCGCGATGAGCGGAATGGCGTACCACAGCGGGGAAATCGTGGTCAGGCCGGCGATGTAGTCGCTCGCGTCGGTGACCAGGGTGGCCGTGGCGATGCCGAAGCCGAACGGCAGCAGCGTCGCCACCTGCGCCAGGAACGGCGCCGCCAGCAGGGAACGGCGGCTGTGCGTGGCGGGGATGTAGCGCGACCAGTCGCCGAGGAAGGCGCCGAACGAGATCGGGTTCGCCATCACGGTCAGCGCGGCCAGGATCCACGTGGGCCAGAACGTGCCGAGCGCGTAGTCGCCGGTGCCGGGGAACGCCGGGTCGAACCGCCCACCGTAGGCGAAAACGCCGAGCAGCATGATCACCGTGCCCAGTACCACCGCGATCCGGTTGATCAGCAGCATGAACCGGTAGCCGTAGACGCAGACCACCAGCGTGGCGATCGCGATCACGCCGTACGCGGTACCGCGCAGCACTTCGCCGCCGTCGATGCCGAACAACCGTTGCGCCGCACCGGCTACCGCGTCACCGCTGACCCACACCGAGATGGCGAAGAAGGTGATCGCGGTGAGCAGCGACAGGAACGAGCCCACGCACCGGCCGACCACGCCGAAGTGCGCGCCGGAGGCGACCGCGTTGTTCGTCCTGGTCACCGGCCCGAACAAGCTCATCGGTGCGAGCACGCAGGCCCCGGCCAGTACGCCGGTGACCGTCGCCGCGACCGCGGCGGGGAAGCTGAGCCCGTAGGCGATCGGCAGCGTGCCGAGGATGATGGTGGCGAAGGTGTTCGCGCCGCCGAAGGCGAGCCGGAACAGGTCCCGCGGCCGCGAAGTCTGTTCCGCGAACGGGATCGGCGCGATGCCGTTGTGCTCGACACTGGTGATCTTGGGCATCTGGAATCCGTCTTTCGTTGTCTGCGCGTTATCCGCCGCTGTCACAGTGGTGGGGATGACCCGGCAACTGGCGGTGGCAGCACCGTCCCGGACGGTGGTCGCGCTCGGCGTGGCCGGTGCGGGACTGGGTACCGCCGTGTCCTGGCTGGACCTCTACCTGCTGTCTTCGGCACGTGATCAGTGCGTGGTCGGCATGACCGCCTTCGAGAACTCCGGCATGCTCGTGTTCTCCGTGCAACCGGTGCTGTGGGCGGTGAACTTCCTCGCGTTCACCCTGCTCTACGCCGGGCTGTTCCCGTTGTTCCTCAACGGGGACACCGCCGGGGCGCGTTTCGCCGGGGTGGTCGCGTGCGTGCTCCTGACCGCGGTACTCGTGGCCGCGTCGGTCTGGATCAGCATGGCGGTGTGGTCGCCGGAGCAGGTGGCCCCCGGTTGTGCCGGAGGCCACCCGCCGTGGTGGCCCGCGTGGGCCGAGCTCTGACTACTGGTAGCGCGTCATGACGTGCTTGACGCGGGTGTACTCGGCGAACGAATACGCCGAAAGGTCCTTGCCGTGGCCCGAATGGCCGAAGCCGCCGTGCGGCATTTCCGCGGCCAGCGGGCCGTGCGTGTTGATCCACACGCAGCCGAAGTCGAGTTCCGCGGAGACCCGCACCGCGCGGGAGTGGTCCTTCGTCCACACCGAAGACGCCAGTCCGTACGGCACGCCGTTGGCCAGGTCGACCGCTTCGGCCTCACCGCTGAACCGTTGAACGGTGATCACCGGCCCGAAGATCTCCTCCTGCACGAGCTCGTCGTCCTGCGTCAGCCCGGAAACCACGGTGGGTTCGAAGTAGAACCCGCCGCCCGCCGGGCTGGTGCCGCCGGTGTGCACGGTGGCGTGCGCGGGCAGCCGCTCGATCAGCCCACGTACCCGGTCCCGTTGCGCGGCACTGTTCAGCGGACCGAAGTCGGTGCCGGGGCGGGTCGCGCCGGCGGCCTTGGCCAGGATCGCGGTGAACTCGTCGTGGATCGACTCGTGCACCAGTACCCGGCTGCCCGCGGTGCAGTCCTGGCCCGCGTTGTAGAAGGCCGCGCCCACGATGCCTTCCGCGGCTTCCTCCAGGTTCACGTCCTCGAACACCAGGAGTGGCGCGTTGCCACCGAGTTCGAGGTGCGTGCGCTTGAGGTCTGCCGCGGCGACGGTCGCCACGTCGATCCCGGCGCGCGTGGAACCGGTGATCGACACCAGTTCGGGGATCGGGTGCCGGACCAGCGCGCGCCCGGTGTCGCGATCGCCGCAGACCACGTTGAACGCGCCCACGGGCAGGAACTCCGCGGCCACCTTCGCCAGCAGCACGGCGCTGCCCGGGGTGGTCTCCGCGGGTTTGAGCACCACGGTGTTCCCGGCGGCGAGCGCGGGCGCGATCTTCCAGACGCCCATCATCAGCGGGTAGTTCCACGGGGCGATCTGCGCACACACGCCGACCGGTTCGCGCCGGATCGACGAGGTGTGCCCCGGCAGGTACTCGGCTGAGGCGGTGCCTTCGAGCTGGCGGGCGGCACCGGCGAAGAACCGCAGCGCGCTCACGCTTTCCGGGATCTCCTCCTCCAGCACCACCTGCCGGATCTTGCCGGTTTCCCGGACTTCCACGTCGGCGAACTCCGCCGCACGGGACTCCAGCGCGTCGGCGATCTTCAGCAGCGCCAGCTGCCGCTGCGCCGGGGTGCTGCGGCGCCAGGCGCGGAACGCCCGTCGTGCCGACTCCAGCGCGGCGTCCACATCGGACTCTTCGGACAGCGCGCTGGTGCCGCAGACCTCGCCGGTGGCGGGATCGATCAGCTCCAGGGTGCGGCCGCCGATCGCCGGGACTTGTTTGCCTTCGATAAAATTACCGGAGTTCACGATCACCCTCACTGGTCGAGGTGGGTGGGTTCGAACATGCGCAGCAGCGCCGGCAGCACGACCACGCTCGGGCCGGGGGTGGCCAGCGCGCTCGCCAGCTCGGCGCGCAGGCTGTCCACAGTGGACACCTGCGCCGGTACGCCGAACGACTTCGCCAGCGCGGCGAAGTCCGGCCGGGCCAGTTCGGTGGCGTGCGCCTGGCCGAAGGCGCCGGTCATGTACTCGCGGAGGATGCCGTACCCGCCATCATCGACGATGAGCCAGGTGACGTCCAGGCCGTGCTGGGCCGCGGTGGCCAGTTCGGCGATGCCGTACATCGCGCCGCCATCCCCGGAGACGGCCAGCGCCGGGCCACGCCGGGCCGCGGCCGCGCCGAGCGCGCCGGGCAGGCCGTACCCCAGCCCGCCGGCGCCCTGCGCGGTGTGGATCGGAGCGCCATCGGTGTTCCAGGCCGACCAGGCCCAGTACCCGAGCACGGTCATGTCCCAGAAGCTCGGCGTGCCTTCGGGCAGTGCCGCGCGGACCTCGGCGAGCACGCGCTGCTCGAGATCGAGCGACTGCCCGCCGATCCGGTCGCGGACCTTGCCCAGCAGTTCGGCGACCGCGGCCTCGGCCCGTCCGTCGGCTTCCCGTGACGGTGCCGCTTCGAGCAACGCGGTCAGCGCGAGCCGGACGTCGGCGTGGATGCCCAGCGCGGGGTGGTTGGACTCCAGCTTCCCGGCGTCCGCCTCGATCTGGATCACCCGCCCGCGTGGGCGGAACCGGTGGTAATTGCTGGTCAGCTCGCCGAGACCGGAGCCGAGCACGAGCAGCACGTCGGCGTCGGCCAGGAATTCGGTCGAATGCCAGTCCTCGAGCCAGGACTGCCCGGAGAGCGGGTGGTCCCAGGCGAAGGAACCCTTGCCGCCGAAGGAGGACAGCACCGGCGCACGGACGAGCTCCGCCAGTGCTCGCAACTCGGCCTGTGCACCGGAGCGGACCACGCCACCACCGGCGAGGATGACCGGGTTCTCCGCCGCTCCCAGCAGTCGTGCCGTTTCGTCGATCAGTTCTGGTAGCGGGGCCAGCGGTTTCGGGGTGGCGGTGACCGAGGTGATCGGCGGCAGCGAAGCCGGGGCGAGCAGCACGTCCTGCGGGATCTCCACCCACACCGGCCCGTACGGCACGGTGGCCGCCGACTCCCACGCCTCCCGCAACGCCGTCGGGATCTGGCTGGCCGTGCGCACCACGTGCGTCGACTTGACCACGTCACGGAAACTCGCGCGCTGGTCCGGCAATTCGTGCAGGTAGCCGTGCCGCCCGCCACCGAGCCCGGCTGTCGGTACCTGGCTGGAGATCCCGAGGACCGGTACCGACGACGAGCGGGATTCCTGCAACGAGGCCAAAGTCAGCAAGGCGCCCGGACCGGTGGAGACGATCACCGGGGTCACCGGGACCGGGCCGCCGGGGTCGGCGTCGAGCCGGGCCCGCGCGTGCCCGTCCGCGGCGAAGGCCAGGTTGTTCTCCACCCTGGCGCCGACGAGCCGCAGTTCCGGGCACCGCCGCAGGGCTTCGAACAGGCCCAGCGCGTGCTGGCCGGGCAGGCCGAACACGGTGTCCGCGCCGAGCGCCCGCAGCGTCTCGACGACCAGGTCACCGCCGATCCTCATGCGCCGGCCCCGAGCGCGAGCAGGCTGACCAGGTCGTAGGCCACGTGGGAGGCGGCGATGGCGGTGATCTCCGCGTGGTCGTAGGCCGGGGCCAGTTCCACCACGTCCCCGCCGATCAGGTTCAGCCCGCGCAGGCCGCGCACGATCTCCAGCAGTTCCCGGCTGGTCATGCCGCCCGCCTCCGGCGTGCCGGTGCCGGGCGCGTGCGCCGGGTCGAGCACGTCGATGTCGATGGAGACGTACAGCGGGCGGTCGCCGATGCGCTGGCGCAGCGCGTCCACGGTCTCGGCCACCCCCCGGCGCATCACGTCCCCGGAGGTCACGATGCCGAAGCCGAGGCGCCGGTCCTCTTCGAGGTCCCGCTTGCCGTACAGGGGACCGCGCGTGCCCACGTGCGACAGCGCGCTGGTGTCGAGGATGCCCTCCTCCGACGCCCGCCGGAACGGGGTGCCGTGGGTGTACGGCTCGCCGAAGTAGGTGTCCCAGGTGTCCAGGTGCGCGTCGAAGTGCAGCAGCGCCACCGGTCCGTGCTTCTTCGCCGCCGCGCGCAGCAGCGGGAGCGCGATGGTGTGGTCACCGCCGACGGTGACCAGCTTCGTGCCGTCCGCGGTGAGCGCTTCCGCTTCGTGCTGCAGGGTTTCGATGGCCTCGCCGATGTTGAACGGGTTGATCGCGATGTCCCCGGCGTCGACCACCTGCGCGGTGGCGAACGGGGAAACGTCCAGCTCCGGGTGGTACGGCCGGAGCAGGCGGCTGGCCTCGCGCAGCGCGGCCGGGCCGAAGCGCGCGCCCGGCCGGTAGGACACACCGGCGTCGAACGGCACCCCGACCACGGCGACATCGGCGCGGTCGACCTGGTCCGCCCGCGGCAGCCGGGCGAAGGTGGCGAACCCGGCGAACCTGGGTACCTTCGACGAGTCGACCGGCCCGAGCGGGGACTGCTGCGTCACTGCGTGAACTCCTTCTTTGCGTCAACGGTTCCGCGCCCGGCCAGCCGTTCGCTCCAGTGGCCGAGCACGGCGGGCGGTGTCGGCGGGGTGGCCAGGCTGACGACCACGTACACCAGCAGGCTGGTGCCCAGGCCCCAGTAGATCGGCGAGTTCGCGGCCATGCCGTCGACCACCATGAGCACGATCGCGGCCAGCGCGCCGACCGCCATCGAGGCGACCGCGCCCTGCCGCGTGCCGCGCTTCCAGGCCAGCCCGCCCAGGATCGCCACCAGCAGGCCGCCGACCAGGATGTTGTAGGCGATGGTCAGCGCGGCGACCACGTCGGTGACCACCATCGCGATGCCGATCGCGACCAGGCCGAGCACGAGCGTGGTGAGCCGGTTCCGGCTGACCTCCCCCTCTTCGGAGGACGGCGTCCGGCCCCGCAGCTTGCCCAGCAGGTCCGTGGTGCTCACCGTGGAGCAGGCGATCAGTGCGCCGCTGGCGGTCGACATCATCGCCGACAGCGCGGCGGCCAGCACCAGCCCGCGGACCCCGGCGGGCAGCAGGTCCTCCACGATCGTGGCGAAGGCGTCCTGCGCGCTGGCGAGCGAGGGGTGGAGCACCTTCGCCGCGGTCCCGATCAACGCGCCCGCGAGCCCGTAGACCAGGCAGTACACCCCGGAGCCGATGCCGCCGCCGGTCGCCACCCGCGGGGTGCGGGCGGTGAACACCCGCTGCCAGATGTCCTGGCCGATCAGCAGGCCGAACCCGTAGGTCAGCACGTAGGTGATGATCGAGCCGGTGCCGATGCTGGTGAAGTCGAAGAAGCTGGCGTCGAGGCGCTCGCCCATGCCGTCGAACCCGCCCGCCGCGCTGATCGAGACCGGCAGCAGGATCAGCAGGATGCCGATGGTCTTGATGACGAACTGCGCGATGTCGGTGAGCGTGATCGACCACATGCCGCCGAGCACCGAGTAGAGGACCACGATCGCGCCGCCGATGCCGATGCCCACCCATTCCGGGATGTCGAGGAGCACCTTGAACACGGTGGCGAAGGCGAGGGTGGAGGTGACCGTGAGCATCAGCGTGTACGCCCACATCACGATGCCGGAGATGGTCGAGGTGGACCGGCCGCCGTAGCGCAGGTCGAGCATCTCGCTGACGGTGTAGACACGCAGCTTCACCAGTCGCCGCGCGAACAGCGCGTGCAGCACGAGGATGCCCAGCCCGATCGAGACCACCAGCCAGGCGCCGGAGATGCCCCAGGTGTAGCCGAGCGCGACGCCGCCGACGGTGGACGCGCCGCCGAGCACCACGGCCGACATCGTGCCGGAGTACATGAACCAGCCGAGCCTGCGCCCGGCGACCAGGTAGTCGCTCTTGGTCCGGGCCAGCCGGAGGCCGTACCACCCGATGCCGAGCATGCCGGCGATGTAGAGCGCGATCACCACGTAGTCCGCGATCACGGGTACCTCCTTGGACTGGGGCGTGTCCGGGACACCGTAGGGCTGGATTCCGGTCGCTTGACCGGGATGATCTGTCCCAATCTGGCGTACTGTCTGGCCACTATGTCCAGGAACTCGGAAACCATCGGCACTCCGGTGAACATTCCGTTACAGGCGGTCGTCGGCAACTCGGAGCTGTCCGTGGAGGCGGTCCGCGAGACGCTGCGGCCGGGCGCGCTCGACCTGCCGGTCCGCTGGGCGCACGTGTGCGAGCTGCGCGACCCCTCGCCGTACCTGCTGGGGGAGGAGCTGCTGCTCACCGCGGGTGTCAACCTGCCCGCCGAACAGTCCGAAGTGGACCGGTACGTGCGCGGGCTGCGGGCCGCGGGCATCACCGCGCTCGGGTTCGGCATCACGCCGCCGCTGCACGAGGAACTGCCCGGAACCCTGCGCCGCGCCTGCGCCCGCGCGGGGTTGCCGCTGCTGGTGATCGGGGTGCGCACGCCGTTCATCGCGGTGAACCGCGTGGTCGCGGTGGCGCTGGCCGAGGCGACCCAGCGCGAGCAGCGGCGGATCACCCAGGCGCGGGAAGCGCTCACCAGGGCGGCCGCCGGTGGGCTCGCCGAACTGGCGCGCGGGCTGGCCAAGCACGTCTCCGGCTGGGTCGCGCTGGTCGGGCAGAAGGACGCGCTGGCCGCGGAACACGGGGTCCCGGTGCCGTTCCCGCCGGAACTGGGCGAGCTGTTCGCCCGGCTGCGCGGCGGGTCCGGTATCCGCAGCGCCACCACGGAACTGCCCGACGGCACCTTCGTGGTGGCGCAGCCGGTCTACCCGCAGGCCACCGCGGCGCACCTGGTGGTGGTCGGCAGGCGCGCGCGGTTCGACGGGACCGACCGGGCGATCGTGGCGGTCGGGGCGGCGTTGTTCGGCCTCGCCAGCCGCGCCGGTTCGGACACCGCCGGGCTCGGTGGCGCGGTCACCGCGCTGGTGCTCGCCGAGCGCACGCCCGCGGCACCACTGGAAGACCTGCTGGGCGGCGGTGAGTACCGCGTGGTCGCGGGCACGGCCCACGGCGCCGGTCCCGGCGACGTCGCGGCCGGGTACGACTGGCTGCGCACCCGCCTCGACACCCCGCTGGTCGAGCTGAAGCCGGGGCCGCGGTTCACCGCGGTGGTCCGGAACCCGCCGGACGCCCGTGCCAGGGAGGAACTGCTCGCCGCGGGCTGGCTGGTCGTGGTCAGCGCGCCCCACCCCGCCGAGCGCCTGCCCGACACCGCCGCCGAACTGGCCGCGCTGGAGCAGCGCGCGCTGGTGCTCGGCCGTCCGGTGCTGGCCGAGGGCGATGGCCTGGCCGCACTCGTCCCGCCGGGGCACGCCGCCGACTACGCCGAGCGCACGCTCGCCCCGCTCCGCGCCCTCGGCGACGACAGCCTGCTGGACACCCTGCGCACCTGGCTGGCGCACCACGGCGGCTGGGACCGGACCGCCTCCACGCTGGGCGTGCACCGCAACAGCGTCCGGCACCGGATCGGCCGGGTGGAGCGGGTGCTCGGCGTCGACCTCGCGGATCCGGAGACGCGGATGGAGCTGTGGTTCGCCCTGCGGTGGGCCGGGCACTGAACGCCCCGTGTCCGATCAGGTCACTCTCAGGAACGTGTGGGATTGTGGATCCGTGCGGATTCTGGTAGTCGAAGACGAAGAACCCCTGGCCGAGGCCATCGCCAGAGGCCTGCGGCGTGAGGGCATGGCGGTGGACGTCGCCTTCACCGGGGACGAGGGCCACGAGAAGTCCACCATCACCCGGTACGACGTGGTGCTGCTCGACCGGGACCTGCCCGGCATGTCCGGTGACGAACTGTGCAAGGAGATCGTCGAGTCCGGTGAGCTGACCAGGGTGCTGATGCTGACCGCCAGCGGCACGGTGGAGGACCGGGTGGCCGGGCTGTCCCTCGGGGCCGACGACTACCTGGCCAAGCCGTTCGCCTTCCCGGAACTGGTCGCCAGGGTCCGGGCGCTGGGCCGCCGCGCCACCCCGGCCGCGCCCCCGCTGCTGGTCGCCGGGGACGTCCGGCTCGACCCGGCCAAGCGCACGGTCAGCCGCGCCGGCGGGCCGGTGGAGCTGACCCGCAAGGAGTTCGGCGTGCTGGAGGTGCTGCTCGCCGCCGGGGGCTCGGTGGTCAGCAGCGAGGAACTGCTGGAGCGGGTCTGGGACGAGAACGCCGACCCGTTCACCACGACCGTGCGGGTCACGGTGATGACCCTGCGCAAGAAGCTGGGCGAACCCGGGATCATCGAGACCGTGGTGGGTTCCGGCTACCGGGTCCCCGGTGCCGGTCACGGGTGAACCGGCGAGGCCGGCTGATCCCGGCGTGGAGTCTGCGCGCCCGGATCACGCTGTTGTCGACCGCGCTGGCCGCCGGGGTCAGCGTGGTCCTGCTCTACCTGGCCTGGTCGCTGGTCGGGGATTCGGTGGCGGCGGTGCCGCAGATGCCGCCCGGCAGCAAGGTCCGCGTCGACGGGGTGGACGTCGACGCCTCCGTGCTGGCCGCGCACCTGCGTGAGCACGCGCGCGAAAAGGTGCTGATCGCCGGGGCGGTGGCGTTCTGCTGCGTGGTCGCGGCGACGGCCGTGCTCTCGTGGACGCTCACCTCGCGGGTGCTGCGCCCCCTGCGGGAGATGACCGGCACCGCGCGGCGGCTGTCGATCGAGTCGATGGGGGAGCGGATCGGCGGCCGAGGTGCCCGGGGAGCCCGCGACGAACTCGGTGAGCTCGGCGCGACCCTGGACGCGATGCTCGACCGGCTGCAGACCGCGTTCGACACGCAACGCCGGTTCGTCGCCAACGCCAGCCACGAACTGCGGACCCCGCTGGCGGTGATTCGCACCGAACTGGACGTGACGCTGGCCGATGACCACGCCGACGAGGCCGAGCTGCGCCGCATGGCCGGGGTGGTCCGCGACGCCACCGAGCGCGCCGAGCAGCTGGTGAGCTCGCTGCTGCTGCTCGCCCGCACGGACGGCGCCGGGGTCGGCCCGACCGAGCCGGTGGACCTGGCCGCGGTGGTCGGCAGCGCGTGGAACGCGGTGTACCGGGAGGCCGAGCGGCGGCAGCTGCGCACCGACTTCCAGCTGGTGCCGTCGTACTCCATCGGGGATCCGGCGCTGCTGGAGCGGATCGCCGGGAACCTGCTGGAGAACGCGGTGCGGCACAACGTCGACGGCGGCTGGATCGAGGCGGTGACCCAGCCGGGGCAGCGGTGGACCACCCTGCGCGTGCGGTCCTCGGGCGGGCTGGTCGATCCGGCGACGGTGGCGGAGCTGTTCGAGCCGTTCCGCCGCGAAGGCGTGGCGCGCACGGCACGGACCGGCGCCGGGCTGGGACTGTCGATCGTGCGGGCGGCGGTGCAGGCGCACGGCGGGGCGGTCTCGGCGGAACCCGTGGTGGGCGGCGGGCTTTCGGTGACCGTGCACCTTCCGGCGCTGAACCGCGTCGGGGTGCCCACGTGACCGAGGTGCCGCTCGCGCGGGCGCACGCGCAGGGGCTCGCCGGTGCGCGGGCCGGGAGTGTGGTCGAGGTCGTGCGCAAGGTGGTCGCGTTGCAGGCGCAGGACATCCGGGCCAACCGGCTGGGTGTGCGCGTCCGATCCGCAGGGTTGACCGCCGCGGACGTGGACGCCGCCTGCGCCTCGGGTGCGGTGGTCCGGACCTGGGCGATGCGCGGCACGCTGCACATGCTGGCCGCCGAGGACGCGGGCTGGATCGTCGGACTGCTCGGGCCGCGGTTCGCCGCGGCGACCAGGCCGAGGCGGCGTCAGCTCGGGCTCGACGAGGAGATCACCTCGCGCGGGGTGGCCGCGCTGGAGTCGATCCTGGCCGGGAAGTCGTTGCCGCGCAAGGAGATCGGCGCCGCGCTGGCGGAGCACGGAGTGGTGCTGGACCCGAAGTCGCAGGCGCCCGCGCACCTGATCGGCTTCACGGCGATGACCGGGGTGGTCTGCCGCGGCGCCGATGTCGGTGACGAACCGACTTACGCGCTTTTCCGGGATTGGGTCGGTCCTTTTCGGACATTGCCGGAAGAAGAAGCGCTGGCGCGGCTGGCGTCCCGTTATCTGTCCGCTTACGCACCGGCGACCGCCGAGGATTTCGCGGCCTGGTCCGGGCTGACCCTCCGTCAGGCGCGCGCCGGATTCGCCGCAGCTGGTCCGGCTGAGGCCACTGCGCCGGTGTCGGGTGAATTGTCGGTGCGCCTGCTCGGCCATTTCGACACGTATTTGCTCGGGTACCGGAGTCGTGAACTCGCCGTCGCGCCCGAATTCGATCGCCGGATCCAGGCGGGTGGCGGGTTCATCATGCCGGCCGTGCTGGTGAACGGCCGGGTCGCCGGAACCTGGCGCCAGGAAAGGAAAAAGCACGGCATCGAGGTGCGCGTCGACCCGTTCGGCCCGCTCGGCGAGGATGTGCTTTCCGGTATCCGGGCCGAGGTGGATGATCTCGGGCGCTTTCTCGATCACGAAGCCGTCTTCCGTTCAGTGGACTGATTCGCCCGGTCGGCGGTGGTACGCTCGGTGACATCGGCATTGGGGAGATGTCGAATTCGTCAATCCGAGGGGGATTGAAGATATGCACCGTCATTCACGGGAAAGCTATTACGTGGTCGGCGAAGGTGATCTTTCCTTCGACGCCGAACGCAATCCGATGAGCAGCCGCCCGTCCGCCCGTTCCGAGTTGCGGCGGTTCCGCTTCTCCCGGCTCGGGCCGGTGGGGGAGCCGGTGGATCCGGCGCTGCAGCAGGAACTGGCCGCGGCGATGACGGTCGAGCAGGACACCGCCGGGGAGACCGCGCTGGAGCCGGTGCCCGCCGGGTTCACCTACCTCGGCCAGTTCGTCGACCACGACCTCACCCTCGACCGCACCGCGGTGGACCTCGGTGAGGACGTTTCGCTGGAGGACCTGATCGCCGGGCGCTCACCGGCGCTGGACCTCGACGCGCTGTACGGCCGCGGCCCGGCGCGCGACCCCCACCTCTACACCGACGGCGTGCACCTGAAGGTAGGCACCACCGCCGCCGTGCCGCTGGAGGGGGCGAACAACAACCGCACCGGCTTCGACCTGCCGCGCAAGGGCACCGGCGAGACCAAGGCGGAGGAGCGTGCGGCGGTCATCCCGGACGCGCGCAACGACGAGAACCTGGCCGTGGCGCAGACGCACCTGGCGTTCGTCCACTTCCACAACCGGGTGGCGGACGTGCTGGCCACCGATGGCGTGCCCACCCCGCAGTTGTTCGACCGGACCAGGGCCGAGGTCGTCAAGCACTACCAGTGGCTGCTGCGCACCGACTACCTGCCGCGCATCGCCGACCCGGCCGTGGTGGGGGAGGTGTTCACCAGCGGGCGGAAGTTCTTCGAGCCCGCCCCGGACGCGCACGACGCGGCGACCATGCCGATCGAGTTCTCGGTGGCGGCGTTCCGGCTCGGGCACAGCATGGCGCGCGCGACGTACCAGTGGAACCGGTTCTTCCGGGCCGGTGCGAACGCCGGGATCGCCACCATGCTGCAGTTGTTCATCTTCAGCGGTACCTCGGGCACGTTGTCGCCGACCGGGAACCCGGCCGACCTCGACGACCCGAACGCGGGCACCTTCCTGCGCCTGCCGACCAACTGGATCGTCGACTGGCGGCGGCTGCACGACTTCCCCGGTGCCGGCCGGCCGGACCTCGGAGTGCCGGAGGGCGAGGGAAACCTGGCGCGGCGGATCGACACGCTGCTCACCAACCCGCTCGCCACGCTGCCCGCCGGTACCTTCGCCGGACGCGGGCAGGGCCTGGCGCCGGACGACATCCAGCGGAACCTGGCCTACCGCAACCTGATCCGGGCGAACATGGTCAAACTGGCTTCCGGGCAGCAGATGGCGGGCCTGTTCGGCGTGAAGGAACTGACCAGGGACGAACTGCTGACCGGGGACGGCCAGGGCGCCGACCTGAGCGCCCTGAGCGAGGAGCACCGGGAGGCGCTGGCCGCGCGGACGCCGCTGTGGTTCTACATCCTGCGCGAAGCCGAGGTGAACGGCGGCAAACTGGGCGCGGTCGGGGCGAGGATCGTCGCGGAGGTGTTCAGCCGCAGCATGGACGCCGCCCGCCACTCGATCCTGCGGGAACCCGACTGGCGCCCGCGCTTCGGCACGGACGGCCGCTTCGGCATGGCGGACCTCCTGCTGTTCGCCTTCAACGGCGACCCGGCCAAACTCAACCCGTTGGGCGACTGACCATGCCGTGAATGTGGCTTTCACGGCCGATTCCGCCGTGAAAGCCACATTCACGGCACCCCCCCCAGTGCCCCAACGTGCAACTCGCCGGAGTCCGGCCTGCTACGCGACGTCGTATGGCGCCGCGTAGGCAGGCCGGAGAACCTACGCCGAGGGCACCGAAGCGACACCTGGGGCCAGGAACGGCTTCCCGTTGACCTTCTCCGAGACCCCGCTCCGGTCCAGGTACGGCGTGATGCCGCCGAGCCAGAACGGCCAGCCCGCACCGAGGATCAGGCACAGGTCGATGTCCTGCGCCTCGGCGACCACGCCCTCGTCGAGCATGATCCGCACCTCCTCGGCCAGCACCGTCAGCGCCCGCTCCCGCAGCTGCTCCTCGGTGGACGGGCGGTCGCCCTGCTCCCACAGTGCGGCGACCTCGGGATCGACCGTGGCGTTGCCCTTGTCGTCCCACTGCCACACCGCGGACTTGCGTGCCTCGACGAACTTCGCCAGGTTCTGGCTCACGCCGAACCGGTCCGGGAACGCCGCGTGCATGGTCTCCGCCACGTGCAGCGCCACCGGCGGCCCGACCAGCTGCAGCAGGGTCAGCGGCGACATCGGCAGCCCCAGCGGGTCCAGCGCGCGGTCGGCCACCTCGAACGGCGTGCCCTCGTCCACCGCGGCCAGCACCTCGCCGAGGAACCGGGTGAGCAGCCGGTTCACCACGAACGCCGGCGCGTCCGAGACCAGCACGCTCGACTTCTTCAGCTGCTTGCCGACCGCGAACGCGGTGGCCAGCGAAGCGTCGTCGGTCTTCTCGCCGCGCACGATCTCCAGCAGCGGCAGCACCGCGACCGGGTTGAAGAAGTGGAAGCCCACCACCCGCTCCGGGTGCGCCAGCTTCGACGCCATCTCGGTGATCGACAGCGACGAGGTGTTCGTCGCCAGGATCGCCTCGGGCTTCACGTGCGCCTCGACCTCGGCGAACACCTGCTGCTTCACGCCCAGCTCTTCGAACACCGCCTCGATGACGAAGTCCGCGTCGGCGAAGGCGGCCTTGTCGAGCGAGCCGGACACCAGCGCCTTGAGCCGGTTGGCCGCGTCTGGCGAAAGCCGCTTCTTGGCCAGCAGCTTGTCGATCTCGCCGTGCACGTAGCCGACGCCCTTGTCCACGCGCTCCTGGTCGATGTCGGTGAGCACCACCGGCACCTTGAGCCGCCGCACGAACAGCAGCGCCAGCTGGCTGGCCATCAGGCCAGCGCCGACGATGCCGACCTTGTTCACCGGCCGCGCCAGCGACCGGTCCGGCGCCCCGGCCGGGCGCTTGGCCCGCTTGTTGACCAGGTTGAACGAGTACAGCCCGGCCCGCAGCGTGTCGGTCATCAGCACGTCGGCCAGCGCCTCGGTCTCCGCCGCGTACCCGCGGTCGAGATCGTTGGCCCGCGCCAGTTCCAGCAGTTCCACGGCCTTCGAAGCGCCCGGTGACGCGCCCTTCGTCTTGCCGTCCACAATGGACTTGGCACGCGCGACCGCCTTGTCCCACTCCTCGCCGCGGTCGATCTCGCGGCGCGCCGGGGTCACCTCACCGCGCACCACCTTCGCCAGCCACAGCAGCGACTGCTCCAGGTAGTCCGCCGAGCCGAAGACCTCGTCCACGATGCCCAGCTGCGCGGCCTGCGCCGGCTTGAGCATCTTGTTCTGGCTCAGCGCGTTCTCGATGGTGACGGTGACCGCCGCGTCCGGCCCGATCAGGTTCGGCAGCAGCTGCGTGCCGCCCCAGCCGGGGAACAGCCCGAGGAAGACCTCGGGGAAGGCGATCGCCGCGGTGTTCTCCGACAGCGTGCGGTAGTGGCACGAAAGCGCCAGTTCGAGCCCGCCGCCCATGACCGCGCCGTTGACGAAGGCGAAGGTCGGGATCTTCGTCTCGGTGAGCCGCCGGAACACGTCGTGCCCGGTCTGCGCGATCTGCAGCGCCAGGTCCCGCCCGGCGATCTGCTCCACCCCGGACAGGTCCGCGCCGACGGCGAAGATGAACGGCTTGCCGGTCACCGCGATCGCCACCGGCTCGGCCGCGAAGGCCTCGTCGATCGCCGAGTTCAGGCTGACCAGGCTCTGCGGGCCGAAGGTGGACGGCCGGGTGTGGTCGTGGCCGTTGTCGATGGTGATCAGCGCGACCCGGCCGTCCAGCCCGGGCACGGTGATCAGCCGGGTGACCGCGCGGGTCACCACCTCGTCGGGGAAGGCGGCCTTCGCCTCTGCTGCGGAAATCACTTGTTCCCCTCCCAAGCCGGGTTCTCCCAGATGACCGTGCCGCCCATGCCGATGCCGATGCACATGGTGGTCAGGCCGTACCGCACGTCCGGGCGCTCGGCGAACTGCCGCGAGAGCTGCGTCATCAGCCGGACCCCGGAAGAGGCCAGCGGGTGCCCGCAGGCGATCGCGCCGCCCCACTGGTTGACCCGCGGGTCGTCCTCGCTGATGCCGAAGTGGTCCAGGAAGGCCAGCACCTGCACGGCGAAGGCCTCGTTGATCTCGAACAGGCCGATGTCGTCGATGGACAGGCCGGTGCGGGCGAAGACCTTCTCCGTCGCCGGGACCGGGCCGATGCCCATCACCTCGGGCTCGACACCGGCGAAGGAGTAGCTGACCAGCCGCATGCCGACCGGCAGGCCCAGCTCGGTGGCCACGTCCTCGGCGGCCAGGATGGCGCCGGTGGCGCCGTCGTTCAGCCCGGCCGCGTTGCCCGCGGTGACCCGGCCGTGCGGCCGGAACGGGGTCTTCAACCCGGCGAGCTGCTCGACCGTGGTGCCAGGGCGCGGCGGCTCGTCGTCGGTGGCCAGGCCCCAGCCCAGCTCGGCGTGGCGGGTGGCGACCGGCACCAGCTCGGGGCCGATCTTGCCCGACTTCACCGCGTCGGCGTAGCGCTCCTGGCTGCGCGCGGCGTAGGCGTCGGTGCGCTGCTTGGTGATCTCCGGGAACCGGTCGTGCACGTTCTCCGCGGTCTGGCCCATCACCAGCGCGGTCGGGTCGACCAGCTTGTCGGCGATGATGCGCGGGTTCGGGTCCACGCCCTCGCCCATCGGGTGGCGGCCCATGTGCTCGACGCCACCGGCGATGGCGATGTCGTAGGCGCCGAACCCGATGCCGCTGGCGGTGGTGGTGACCGCGGTCATCGCCCCGGCGCACATGCGGTCGATGGCGAAGCCGGGCACCGACTTCGGCAGCCCGGCCAGCAGGGCCGCGGTGCGGCCGATGGTCAGCCCCTGGTCACCGGTCTGCGTGGTGGCCGCGACGGCGACCTCGTCCACCCGCTCCGGCGGCAGTTCCGGGTGCCGCCGCAGCAGTTCCCTGATGACCTTGACCACCAGGTCGTCGGCGCGGGTACCCGCGTAGATGCCCTTGTCGCCTGCTTTGCCGAACGGTGTGCGCACCCCCTCGACGAAAGCCACATTGCGCACTGCTCGTGCTGACACGGGTGCTCCTCACTCGGTTCGGGTACTGGGATACCCGCGACCATAGCGCTGGTTACCCGTGGGTAACCAGCGCTGTGGTCCGGTCGAGTGGCGGAGACCACGCAAGCGGGCTTCCGAGGCCGCTTCAGCCGAGCATGCCGAGCATCTGCTCGATCTGCGCGGTGCGGGAGCGGTCGATGCGCCCGGCGAGCTCCTTGGTCGCCGGGTCCTGCCCGGTGAGCGCCTCCTGGCGGGCCAGCTGGGTGGCGTCGTCCTGGTGGGCGATCATCAGGTTCAGGAACCGCCGGTCGAACTCGGCTCCGGTGGCCTGCTCCAGCGCGCCCAGCTCGGCGGGGGCCGTGCTGGGCCGCTCCTCGTGCTCGTGGTGGGCGTCCGGCGGCGGGGTGGCCGGTTGCCGCCAGTCGTTCAGCTGCTTCGACATCGTTTCGATCTCGGCGATCTGCGTCGCCTCGATCGCCCCGCCGAGCAGCCGCACCTCCTCTCGATCCGACCGCTCCGCCAGCACCGCGATCCGCACCCCTTCCTCGTGGTGCGGCACCATCGACTGCAGGAACTCGATGTCCGCGGCGTTGTACGGAGTCGGCTCACCCGGTGCGGGTTCGGTCGCACCGGACGGGCTGCACGCGCTCAGCAGGACGAGCGCGAATGCGGCGAGGGTCCCGCGGGCGGACCGCATCACACCGGCAGCCACAGCGCCGGCACGACCGGGGGTTCCCAGCCCGTGATGGCGGTGTGGGCCTGGCGGCACTGGTAGGTCACGCCGTCGAAGGTGACCTGGTCGCCGACGCGGTAGGTGGTGCCCGCCGCCCAGGTCCCACCCGGCTGCTCCGGCTGTTCGGGCTGCTGGGGTTCCTCGGGTTGCTCCGGCTGCGGGGTTTCCGGCTGTTCGGGCTCCACCGGCACTTCCGGCTCGGGCTCGGGCTCGGGCTCCGGTTCGGGTGCCGGGGTGCTCGTGCCGCCGCCGAAGTCCACATCGGAACAGGTGTAGAACGCTTCCGCGCTGCCCTGGACCCGTTGCCAGATCGAATAGAGGATGTGCCGGCCGCTGCGCTGCGGCAGGGTCACCGTCCAGTCGGTGAACGTGGTGGGGTTCTGGTTCTCGAAGGATTCCAGGGGCACCAGGTCGGCCCACCGCAGCGGCTGGTCGGGGCTCCAGCCGTCGCGGGTCACGTAGAACTCGAAGTTGCTGTTCGCGTGTGGCGCGGTCGCGTGGTAGGTCACGGTCAGCGGTCCCGGCGCGACGGAGGTGGCGGGCCAGTCCGCGCGCGGAAGGTCCAGACCACGGTACTTCGCCCGCCCGGCACTGCAGAGCTTGCCGTCGGGCACGACCTCCTGGTGCCGTCCGCCCGCGTCGAGCAGCGACACCTCGTTCCAGTCGTAGAAGGGCTGCGTGCCGCCCGCGGCCACGGCGGCCTTGCAGGCGCCCGATTTCGGCGTCTCCGGGCCCTCTTCCTTGCACGTGTAGACCCGGCTCGGCGGGTTCGACAGCGTGCCGTGCGCGCTGGCCGGGGTGGACGGCAGCGCGATCATCAGGGTGGCGGCCGCCGCGCCCGCGAGGGACGCGGCGGCGGTGCGTCTACTGTTCACAGTCCTTTCTACGAAGCATTTTCACGTTGGTTCACTTGAGCCCGTTGTCCGTGGCGGACATCAACACCCCGGTGTCACCCGACATCTCCCAGATCATCGCGCCCAGCAGGCCCTTGCTCTTGATCCACGCGGTCTTCTTCCCGATCGCCCACGCGTCGTCGAAGGTCCACCACTGCCCGCCGTTGCCGGTGAAGCAGGAGGTGGCCACCGCGGCCTCGTCGTGGTGCACCGTGCAGTTCGGCACGCTCGCCAGCAGGTTCGAATACCCGCGTGTCCCGGCTTCTTCAGCGAACTGGCCCGGTGCGGCGCCGTTCGCCGCCTGCCACTCACCGGCCTTGCCACCGTCGGTCACGCCCTGCCAGCCACGGCCGTAGAACGCCAGCCCGACGGTCAGCTTGCGCGGGCTCACCCCGGCGTCGAGGTACGGCTTGACCGCGTTCTCCACGCTGAAGTGGAAGTTGTACGGGTCGTCGGCGTCGGCGTAGAGGTTGCCCTGGTGCCCGGTCCGGTTCGGCTCCCACGAGTTGTCGCTGCCCGCGCCGTGGAAGTCGTAGCCCTGCACGTTGAAGATGTCCAGCGAGTTGGCCACCGGCGCCAGTTCCCAGCCCGCGTCGATCTTCGCCGGGTCGGCCGGGGTGAACGCGGTCAGCTGGTACCGCTTGCCCTGCGGTGCCCCGAGTTCGTCGAGCTGCTTGCGGAACTCGTGGATCAGCAGGGTGTTGTTGACCTTGTCCGCCGGGCTGACGTGGTTGCCCGCGTGCCCTTCCGCGCCGGGCCACTCCCAGTCGAGGTCGATGCCGTCGAAGATGCCCGCCGCCGTGCCCGGCCCGCCCGCGCCGTTGTAGACGGGCAGATTGCCCTTGAGGTAGATGTCCAGGCAGGAGCTGACGAACTTCTTGCGCGAGGCTTCGGTCGCGGCCACGTCGGAGAAGTACTTCGAATACGTCCAGCCGCCGAGCGAGATGAGCACCTTCAGGTTCGGGTGCTTCGCCTTGAGCTTCTTGAGCTGGTTGTAGTTGCCGCGCAACTTCTCCCAGCCGGTGTCGGCCACGCCGTCGACGGACTGCCCCGCCGACATCGGCCGTCCGTAGTCCGCTTCGGCGTCACCGGCGCCGTCGCCCTGGTTCGGGTCCTGCGGGTTCGGCGTGGTGCCCTTCGTGACGCCCTGCAGGCAGGTCAGGTTCACCGGGTCGATGTTGCCGAAGGCGTAGTTGAGGTGGGTCAGCTTCGCCGCCGCGCCGTTGGTGTCGAGGTTGCGCACGAAGAACTGGCGGCCGTAGATGCCCCACTGCACGAAGTAGCCGATCTTCGCGTAACCGCCGACGATGTCCCCGGTCTTCGCGGTGACGGTGTTGCTCGCCGCCGAGGTGTTGTCGTAGCCGTCGCGGGCGCGGACGGTGAAGCTGTACGAAGTGGACGGTGAGAGCCCGCTGATCTTCGCGCTGGTGGTGGTCACGGTCGCGGCGAGGGCGGTGCCGCGGTAGACGTCGTAGGCGGCGACGCCGGTGTTGTCGCTGCTGGCCGTCCACGCCAGGGAAACGCTGCCCGCGTCGGCACCGGTCGCCTTCAGCCCGCCCGGGGCGCTGGGGGCCTGGGTGTCGTCGGCGGGATTGTTCGTCCGCACGGCGAGCGGCGCGGACGCGGGGGAGGCCAGCCCGGCGGTGTCCTTGGCGATCACCGTGAACGAGTAGTCGGTGTTCGGGGTCAGGCCGGTGATCGTCGCCGTGGTCCCGGTGACGGTGGCGGCTTTGGTGCTCCCGTTGAGCACGTCGTAGCCGGCGACCGGCAGGGAACCGGGGGCCGAGGCGGACCACGACAGCGTCACCGTCTTGGTGGTCTTCACCGTCGCCTGGACGCCGCCGGGTGCCGATGGCGGCGTGTCGGGTGAGCCGTCGCAGTTGGCGTTGGCGATCCGGCACGCGGCCGGGGTCGCCGCCGCGCTGAGCCGGAACGCCGGGTTGTACGGGTAGGTGGACTTCCCCGGCTGCAGGGTGCCGATGTAGTGGGCCGGGGTGAGCGTGACCTCGGTGCCGTTCTGGGTGACCGTGGCGTGCTCACCGCTGGTCGCGGTGACGCCGGCGGGCAGCCGGAAGCTGATGGTCCAGCCGGAGACCGCGGCCGTGCCGGTGTTGGTCACCTGGTACTGGCCGGTGGTGCCGGTGAGGCTGAACGCCGCGGTGAGCGGGCCCGCGGCGGCCGCGGGTCTGCCCAGTGCCGCGGAGACGGTGATCGCGAGGAGGAAGGAGAGGAGTGCGCTGAGCAACCGGCGTGGGGTGTGCCGCATGGCCTGATCCTTTGCGCGAGGACGGGATAGTGGTCCAGACCATTCCACGCTAGCGGGCGGCGGGTGATAGGTATAGACCATTGTTCAACTGGGTCGATCCAGCCCACCCGCGCCGCACCTGGCACCATTCCAGCGTGCGGAATTCGGGTGGAGTGGGCAGGCCGCGGGCCAGCGGCGAGTCGGCGAGCAGGCACGACGCCCGCGAGGCGGTGCTCGACGCCGCCGCGGAGCTGTTCACCACCACCGGCTACACCGCCACGACCACCCGCGCGATCGCGGAACTCGCCGGGCTGCGCCAGGCCTCGATCTACTACCACTTCCCGGCGAAGGAGGACCTGCTCGCCGCGTTGCTCGCCGAGACGGTCGACCCGTCGCTGGCGGTGGCCAGGGAACTGCTGGGCGAGCTGGCCCCGGCCGAGGTCCGGCTGTGGGCGCTGAGCTACTCCGACATCCGCACGCTCGGCCTGGCCCGGCACAACCTCGGCGTGCTGTGCCTGCTGCCCGAGGTCAAGGCGCTGAACCTGGCCGAGTTCCGGACCGCGCGCGCCGAGCTGAAGCACTGCTACCGCGCGCTGATCGCCGAAGCGGGCGCGGAACCGCGGTCATTGGGCATCTGCACCAGCCTGGCGTTCGGCCTGGTGGAAAGCATCGCCACGGCCCGCCGCGACGATCCGGGCCTGGACGTGGAAGCCCACGCCCGCCACGGCGCCGACGCCGTGCTCCGGCTCGCGGGCCTGCCCGGCGCGAGCGGCTCGGTCCGGGCGGCCGGTCTCGACCTGCTCCGGGCCGCCGCCCTCGAGTGCTCCCGGGTCTAATCCTCGGTCTTGTTCTCGGCTTTGTTCTCCGCCTTGGCCGTGAGCGCCTTGGCCAGCGCGGGCGCGGTCAGCTCGATCTGCCACGGCCGGGCCCCGGCGGCACCGAGCACCTCGGCGACCCCGTTCTCGTCGCGGTTCTCCGGCGGACGCCAGCAGGTGCGGCGGACCAGCTCCGGCAGCAGCAGGTTCTCCACCGGCAGCCGGTGGTGCTCGGCCAGCGCGGTGAGCGCGGCCCTGGCGGCGGACAGCCGCGCGGCGGCGTCCGGGTCCTTGTCGGCCCAGCGGTTCGGCGGCGGCGGGCCGTCCGTCGGCTGGGCGGGCAGCGGCAGCTCCTGCCGGGGCAGCGAGCGCGCGATCTGCAGCGGCCGCAGCCAGGTCGAGGCGAACTTGCGCTGGACGCGGCCGCTGAACACCGGCAGCGCCTGCAGTTCGGCGGTGGTCTTCGGGTCGGCGAGCACGGCGCTGACGATCGCGCTGTCCGGCAGCACCCGGCTGGGCGCGCGGTCGCGCTTGCGCGCCATCTCGTCGCGGATCTGCCAGAACTCCCGGACCGCGGCCAGGCCACGCGGGGAGCGGATCTTGTGGATGCCGGACACGCGGCGCCACGGCTCGGCCCGCGGGGCGGGCGGAGGAGCGGTGCGCACCGCTTCGAACTCCTGCCGGGCCCAGTCGAGCTTGCCCTGCGCCTCCAGCTCGGCTTCGAGCTTCTCACGCAGCGGGATCAGCAGTTCCACGTCGAGCGCGGCGTAGTTCAGCCAGTCGACGGGAAGCGGGCGGCGGGACCAGTCGGCCGCGCTGTGGCCCTTCTCGAGCTGGTAGCCGAGCAGTTTCTCGACCAGGGTGCCGAGCGCGACGCGGTCGTACCCGGCCAGCCGCCCGGCCAGCTCGGTGTCGAACAGCGTCGTCGGCCGCAGGTCCAGCTCGGCGAGGCAGGGGAGGTCCTGGGAAGCCGCGTGCAGCACCCATTCGGCGCCGTTGAGCACGTCGGCGAGCGGCCCCAGCTGCCCGCTGAGCGGGATGGGGTCGATCAGGAAGGAGCCCACGCCCTCCCGGCGCAACTGCACCAGGTAGGCCTTGGGCCAGTAGCGGTAACCGGAGGCCCGCTCGGTGTCCACCGCGATGGCGCCCTCGCCATCGGCGATCCGGGCGCAGGCGTGCGCCAGCGCCTCGGGGTCGGCGATGACCTCGGGGGTACCTTCGGCCGGTTCCGTCAGCGGGATCGGGGCCGGTGAATCGGGCGTCACGCCGTCTTGATCAGCGATATCCACTCCATGACCCTACGGTAAGGGCCGACCGCGCCTGGTCGGCCCTTACCGTGGCAGAGCCCTGACTAGCGGATGACGCCCGCGCGCATGGCCAGTGCGACCATCTGCGCCCGGTCACCGGTGCCGAGCTTGCGGCCGATCCGCGACAGGTGGGATTTCACCGTGAGCGCGGAGAGGCTGAGCTCCTCACCGATTTCCTTGTTGGACTGGCCGTCGGCCACGAGTTGCAGCACCTCCACCTCACGAGCGGAAAGCTCGCGCGGGGTGTTGTCGGTGCCGGCGACCCTCGTGCCGGTGGCCAGGACCGGAGCGACGCTCGGGTCGGCGTAAACGCCGCCCTCGAGCACCCTGCGCACGCCGTCGGTGACAACCACCGGCGACGCGGACTTGAGCAGGTATGCCTGAGCGCCCGCCTGGAACGCCGAACGAACCGCGTACGGGTCGTCCGAGGACGCGAGCACGACAACGCGAGGCCAGCCATGGCTACGGAGCTCCGTAACCAGCTCGATGCCACTGCCATCGGGCAGGCCGAGATCGAGGATCGCGAGGTCGCACGGCCCGGTGGCCGTCGCCCTTGCCCTCGCCTCGGCCACCGTGGCGGCCTCGTGAACCGTGCCCGCACCCATCTGTGCGAGTCTTGCTGCGATTGCCTCCCTCAACAACGGGTGGTCATCGACCACCAGTACGGAAAAAAGTTCTTCCCGCGGGTGCGGAACCATGCTCGCCGGCAAAGCACCGGCTGGCGTGGAACGGACGGCCTGAGATAAGCCGACGGCAGCCACGTCACTACCTCCCTGGAGTCGGTCGTGCCCCCCGACCGGCACCGGGACTTTCGGCCAATCAGCCGCGCCAGCTTTAGACCGAAAGTGGTGTCGTCGAAGGCACTCTAGCCGCCCGAGAGGGTCAGTGGGGGGATCGAACGGGTACGGATCTGGATCGAGTCGTCACTCCGTGACGTTGCAGTCACACGATCGGGGCAGTAATGCGTAACTGGCTAACGGATCTGTGGAGACCGGCGATGAACAGAGATTGCTGCCACCCGGATGGGCGTGCATTCGCTACGTGCATCCGCAGAGGAACACTCTGACGCGTACTCGCGTGGCGCCGCTACGGCCGGTCGGGGGAGCCGTGCGGCCGGATGCCGAGGCCTACCGCGAGTGTGAGTTGACCGCCGAACAAGCGCCTAAAACCGGATTAACCGGACATAACGCTCGTATCGTGATTTCGCAGTGTGACGGATCGGGGCTCCGCGCGGGCCCGCGCGGACGGCGGTCCGGGCCTTCCGCCATCCGCCGAGTCCCACTCCGGGCAAACCGCCCACATGGCGCCCGGCGGCTGGTTAAAGTGTGCGCGGTCCGCCGGGCGGACACGGGGACGGATCCACTCGCGATCGCCCGGCGTTAGGGGGGTTCACTCGAATGATCGACGTCGTTGTGGTGGTGCTGCTCGTCCTGGTGCTGGTGGCGCTGGTCGTGGTCGGCGTGCTGCTGGCCCGCCGCAGCCGGAAGGCACCGGCGGAACCGGCCGCGGGCACCGATCCCTTCGGCTCCGCCGACGTGGACGCGGTCCGCGGCGACCCGCGCACCCTCGGCCCCGGCGCGATCGCCGAGATCCGCGGTGAGTCCTTCGCCGTGCGCGGCACGCTGCGGCTGAGCGAGGACGGCTGGTCGTGGGCCGAGCACCTGGTGGAGAACCCGGCGGGCAAGCGGTTCTGGCTGTCCGTCGAAGAGGACCCGGACCTGGAACTGGTGCTGTTCTCCACGCTGACCGACGTGGCGGTGACCCCGGGGAAGACCATCGACCTGGACGGCCGGACCTACCGCCACCAGGAGTCGGGCACGGCCGCGTACACCGCCGAGGGCACCACCGGGCTCGACGCCCAGGGAACGGTCCACTACCAGGACTACGCCGCCGGTGACGACGCCCGGCTCTCGCTGGAGTCCTACGGCGACGGCGGCAAGTGGGAGGTCAGCCGCGGCGAGGTGCTGTCGCGGTACGAGGTGCGGATCTACCCGGCCGGGAACTGACCGGACGGACTGGGGAAGAGGAAGACGTGAAATACCGGCTGTGGTTCGTGCTGGGCGGGATACTGGCGGTGATCGCGCTGATCATCGCGGTGAACCTGCTGTTCTTCGGCGGGACGAGCGTGGCGAACTTCGTGGACAACGAGTTCGACCGCGACACCTCGCAGGACTTCGACGACGACGTGCGCTCCTACACCTCGGCGGAGAAGCCGAGCGCGGTGTCCACGCTGATCGTCACCGACTGGAAGCCGCTGGCGCAGTCGGCCGACAACTCGGGCATCTACCTGCGGTACTCCTCGGACGCGGTGGTGATCACCCCGCGGGGCACCGGCTCGACCATCCAGGTGATGGACGCCGAGCGGGCCTACCGCCGCTACGGCGGGCACACCAGCGGGTCGTGGGGCTGGACCTCCACCCACGGCGGTGACTTCCGCGGCCGCGGACCGGGGGCGGGCAAATGAGCGAGGAGAAGAAGGAAGGCAAGCCGGGCTGCGTCTGGTTCGTGGTCGCGCTGGTCTTGGTGGCCGCGGTGTGGGCCGGGATCAGCGAACTCGGCAGCGCGTCGCCGCCGGGGCCGGGGGAGTTCCACAACGCGGACACCACCGCGTACTCGAGCACCACCCGGTACGACGGCGGGCTGCTGCCCACCTTCTCCCCGGACGCGGCGCAGGAGCTGACCACCGGCTTGGCCGAACTGGAGAAGGCGTACGGCGTCTGCTTCGGGTACAGCCTGGAGGACGGCTCGACGAAGAAGTCCCAGGTCGGGTCGAGCCGGGGGCCGGGGGTGCCGGCGAACACCTGCCCGCGGTGGCTGGAAACGCGGGTCGCGGTCGGCTACACCAGCGACAGCAGCGAGTCGCTGGACGCGGTGGGCGTGCAGGTCGAGGGCTCGCCGGACTTCCGGCGCTCGACCTTCCCCCGCCAGGAGGACTTCGCGCGGCTCGGCGTGAACGCGCCGAGCCTGGTCGAGGACCCGGTCGGCGGCACCGGGCACGCGGCGCTCGGGCTGCCACTGCTGATGATCGAATCGGGTGGCCTGGAGGCGGTGCCGACCCCGCCACCGGCGGACCGCCCGGTGCCGAAGCCGCTCGGCCGGGCGGGTAGTTCGGACTTCCCGCTGAGCACCACGTTGACGTTGTCGGGTCTCGGTGCCGGGATTCTGCTCTGCGTCGTGCTGGGTTTCTGGATGAGGGCACGGGCCAAGAAGAAGGACGCGCCTTCGCCGACCGGACCGCAGACACCCGCCCCCGGCCACCCCCAACCCGGCGCCGGATTCCCGCAGCAGCCCGGACAGTCGCCGCAGCCTGGGCAGTCGCAGTATCCGCCGCAGCAGCCTGGACAGGCGCCGCAGCAGCAGACCGGGCCGTCGCAGTATCCGCCGCAGCAGAGCGGCGGGTTTCCGCAACAGCCTGGCCAGGCACCTCAGTCCGGGCAGGCGCAGCATCCAGCGCAGCAAGGCGGGCCGCCTCAGCGCAGCGGCGGGTTTCCGCAGCAGCCCGGGCAAACGCCGCCGTGGCCGCAGCAGGGCGGGCCGCAGTATCCGCGGCAGCTGTGGCCTGGGCAGCAGCAGCCGCCGTATCCGCCGCACCAGCCGCCGCCCGCCGGTCGCTGAGCCACCCACCCCCCACTTTGGAACTGAAAGGCGACCATGTCCGAACTCATCTCCGGCCTGCTGGCCACGCTGGCCTACGGCGCGGTCGGCACCGTCCTGATGGCCCTCGGCTTCGTGCTGGTGGACCTCGCCACGCCGGGCAAGCTCCGCGAGCTGATCTGGGTGCAGGGCAACCGCAACGCTTCGGTGCTGCTGGCGTCCGGGCTGCTCGGCGTCGGCGTCATCGTCACCACGGCGATCATCACCAGTGACACCGACCTGGTCACCGGCCTGATGTCCACCGTGGTCTTCGGCCTGGCCGGGCTCGCGCTGATGTCGGTGGCGTTCGTGCTGCTCGACCTGGCCACGCCCGGCAAGCTCGGCGAGATCCTGGCCCGGCCCGAACCGCACCCGGCGGTGTGGGTCTCGGCCTCGGTGCACGTCGCGGTGAGCGCGATCATCGCGGCCGCCATCACGTGACCGCCACCGAAACGGACGCCGACGCCGGGGCGAGTACCGACGCGCCGCGCACCCGGCTGGCCAGGGCCGCGGTCCTGCTCGCCGTGTTCATCTGCGCGGCCTGCGGGCTGGTCTACGAACTGGCGCTGGTCGCGCTCGGCAGCTACCTGATCGGCGACACCGTCGGCCAGGCGTCGATCGTGCTGTCGGTGATGGTGTTCGCGATGGGCGTCGGCGCGTTGCTGGCCAAGCCGCTCCAGCGCCGGGCCGAGGCCGCCTTCGCCGGCATCGAGATCGCGCTCGCCCTGCTCGGCGGGCTCAGCGTGCTCCTGCTCTACGCCGCCTACGCCTGGCTCAGCCTGTACGTGCCCGCGCTGGTGGTGATCGCGCTGCTGCTCGGCATGCTGATCGGCGCGGAGATCCCGCTGCTGATGGTGCTGCTGCAGCGGATCCGGCGGCAGGACGCGGGTTCCGCGGTGGCCGACCTGTTCGCCGCGGACTACGTCGGCGCGCTGCTCGGCGGGCTGGCCTTCCCGTTCGTGCTGCTGCCGGTGTTCGGCCAGGTCCGCGGCGCGCTGCTGGTCGGCGCGGTGAACGCGATCGCCGGGCTGGGCCTGGTGCTGACCGTGTTCCGCAAGCGGTTGCGGCGGCGCACGCGGGTGGTGCTCTCGGCGGCGGCGGTCGGCGTGACTGTGGTCCTCGCCGCCACCTTCGCCTTCGCCGGGCAGTTCGAACTCTCCGCCCGCCAAGCCCTCTACGCCGATCCGGTGGTGCACGCCGAACGCACGCCGTACCAGGAAATCGTGCTCACCGAGTCGGTCAACCTGGGCGGACCGGCCGACGTCCGCTTCTACCTCAACGGCGACCTGCAGTTCAGCTCGGTCGACGAGTACCGCTACCACGAGGCGCTGGTGCACCCGGTGCTGTCCGGGCCGCACGAGCGCGTGCTCATCCTCGGCGGTGGTGACGGCCTCGGCCTGCGCGAAGTCCTGCGTTACCCGGACGTCCGGCACGTGACGCTGGTCGAACTGGACCCGGAAGTGGTACGGCTGGCCCGGTCCCAGCCCGATCTGCTGGCGCTCAATCAAAGCGCGTTCAACGACCCGCGGGTGCAGGTGATCACCGCCGACGCCTTCACCTGGCTGCGCGGCAACGTTCCCCAGTTCGACGCGGTCATCGTCGACATGCCCGATCCCGACTCCACCGCGACGGCGAAGCTCTACTCGGTGGAGTTCTACGCCCTGGTCCGGCGATCACTGGCCGACGGCGGACGACTGGTGGTGCAGGCCGGTTCGCCGTACTTCGCGCCGCGTTCCTACTGGTGCGTCGAGTCTTCGCTGCGCGAGGTCGGTTTGCGGACGGTGCCTTACTACACATCCGTGCCGAGCTTCGGCGACTGGGGATTTCACCTGGCGACCGCGGAAGCCGAGCCCCAACTGCGGCTTTCGCCGACCGCTCCGGCTCTGCGTTCGTTGGACAACGACTCGTTGCGTGCGGCCGGGGTCTTTCCGGTGGACCGGCGTCGGATCCCGGATGTGCCTTCGTCCTCGTTGATGCAGCCGAGAGTGCTGGAGTACGCCAAGGACGAATGGCGCAATTACTAGCCCGCCCGTCGCCCACCACCACCCTCAACGGAGCGCTTCGCGCCAGCCCTAACCGGAGCTGGAGCGTTGCTCGAACAGGGACACACCCACTGGCGGCAGGCCGACGACGCTGGCCATGAGCTGGACGAAGGCCTCGCCGTGCGAGCGCAGTTCCGCGTCCTCCGGCGTCCAGGAAGCCCGTAGTTCCAGGTCATCGGTGCGCGCGGGACCGGCGATGTCGCCGAAGCGGGCCGACGAGGTTTCGGTGACCGTGCCGCCGAGCGAGGTGTACGCGGCGGCGGTGTGCTCCAGCGCGTCGGTCAGCCACGACCAGCCCACGGCCGGCAGGAACGGGTCCGTGGCCAGCTCGCGGTCGAGCTCGGCGCGGACGTAGACGACCATGCGCAGCACCCCGTTCCAGCCCTCCTGGCCGTCGGGGTCGTGCAGCAGCACCAATCTGCCGGACGCCAGCACATCGGCCGGGCCGGTGACCTCGCAGCTGAGCGCGTAGGCCCAGGGTGCCAGCCGCCGCGGGGCGCGCATCGGCTCGAGGACCACCTCCGGACGGGGGCGCACGGAGTCCAGTGCAGCGACCGCCTCACGGAAGAGGTCGGGCGCATGCGTCATCGCGGTCACGCTCTGGACTGTAAGCCGGAAAGTGCCCGCTGAGCTGGCGGACGCGCCGTCAGGTGCCTGGAAATCGGCCCTGACCTCGTGCGTGGCACGATGTATCCGATGTCTTCTCCTACCTCAGCGCCCGCCGCGGCCACCGCGCGCCGCGCGCTGCCCGATGCCCCGTTCCTGCTGGCCGCGCGGGGTGAGCGCCCCAGCCGCCTGCCGGTGTGGTTCATGCGCCAGGCCGGGCGTTCCCTGCCCGAATACCGCGAACTGCGCGCGGGCACCGCGATGCTCGACGCCTGCTTCGACCCCGAGATGCTCGCCGAGATCACCCTGCAGCCGGTGCGACGGCACGGGGTGGACGCGGCGATCCTCTTCAGCGACATCGTGGTGCCGCTCAAGGCCGCCGGGGTGGACATCGACATCGTCGCGGGCACCGGCCCGGTGGTGGCCTCCCCGGTGCGCGACGCCGCCGCGGTCGACGCGCTGCCCGCGCTGGACCCCGAGCAGGTCGTCCCGGTGGCCGAGGGCGTCCGCCTGCTGGTCCAGCGGCTCGGCGACACGCCGCTGATCGGTTTCGCCGGTGCGCCGTTCACGCTCGCCTCCTACCTGATCGAGGGCGGGCCGAGCCGCAACCACGAGCGCACCAAGGCGCTGATGCACTCCCAGCCGGAGCTGTGGCACGCGCTGGCGGGCAAGCTCGCCGACATCGCGCTCGGCTTCCTGCGCGTGCAGATCGCCGCCGGGGTCGACGCGGTCCAGCTGTTCGACTCCTGGGCGGGCGCGCTCTCAGCGCGTGACTACCGCGAATTCGTGCTGCCGCACTCGGCCAAGGTTTTCGCCGGGGTGGCCGACGCGGGCGTTCCGCGCATCCACTTCGGGGTCGGCACCGGCGAACTGCTCTCCGATATGCGTGACGCCGGTCCCGACGTGGTCGGGGTCGACTGGCGCGTGCCGCTGGACGAGGCCGTCCGCAGGCTGACCGCCACGAAGCCCGGGTCCGCGCCGGTGGTGCAGGGCAACCTGGACCCGGCGCTGCTGTTCGGCTCGTGGCCGGTGCTCGAGGCCGAGGTCCGCCGGATCGCCGAGGAGGGCCGCGCCGCCGCCGGGCACATCTTCAACCTCGGTCACGGGGTGCTGCCGGACACCGACCCCGAGGTGATCACCCGGGTCGTCGAACTCGTGCACTCGCTGTAGCCCGTGGTCACCAGGATCGCGGTGGTCGGGGGTGGCGTCTCCGGCCTGGTCTCGGCCTACCGGCTGCACCGCCTGCTCGGTGCGGACGCCGAGCTGACCGTCTTCGAGTCGACCGGCGCGACCGGCGGCAAGCTGCGCACCGGCACGCTGGCGGGACGGCCGTTCGACCTCGGCGCCGAAGCCTTCCTCGCTCGCCGTCCCGAGGCCATCGCCCTGGTGCGGGAGCTCGGCCTGGACGACGAGTTGGTGCACCCGACCGGCGCGCGGGCGACCGTGCGGGCCGGTGCGCAGGCCCGTCAGCTGCCACCCGGCACGGTCATGGGCGTGCCCGCCAGTGCCGACGCGGTGGCCGGTGTGCTCTCCCCGGACGGGCTCGCGCAGGTCGCCGCCGAAGCATCGCTGCCGCCGGTCGACCTGCCGTCGAAGGATGTGCCGCTCGGCGGGTTGCTGCGCTCCCGGTTCGGCGACGAGCTGGTGGACCGCCTGGTCGACCCGCTGCTCGGCGGGGTCTACGCCGGGGGAGCGGACGGACTCGGGCTGCGGGCCACCATGCCCGGACTGGCCAGTGCGCTCGACCGCGGTGCCACCTCGCTGACCGCGGCAGCCGCGTCGCTGGTGCCCGCTTCCCCGAGCAGCGCTCCGGTGTTCGCCACGCTCCGCGGCGGGCTCGGTGCCCTGGTCGAGCGGCTGGCCGCGGCTTCCGGCGCCGAGATCCGCACCGGGACCACCGTTCGCGAACTGCACCGCCGGGACGGTGGCTGGCGCCTGGTCGTCGGTGCCGCCGCGGCCGCCCACGCCCCCGAGGAGTCCACTGTGGACTTCGACGCGGTGCTGCTCGCCGTGCCGGCCCCGGCCGCGCGGCGGTTGCTGGCCGAGGTCGCTCCGGCGGCGTCGGCGGCCTTCGCGCAGGTGGAACTCGCGTCGATGGCGGTGATCGGGCTGGCGCTGCCGCCGGGCACCGAACTGCCGGACGCCTCCGGGGTGCTGGTCGGGGCGTCGGAACAGCGTGACGACGGCAGGCCGTTCGCGGTCAAGGCGTTCACCTTCTCGGCCAGGAAGTGGGCGCACCACACCGGCGAGGGAGCACCGGTGCTGCTGCGCGGCTCGGTCGGCCGGTTCGGTGAGCCGGGCGCGCTGCACGCCGACGACGGCGAGCTCGTGCGGCTGGTGCTCGACGACCTCGCCGAACTGACCGGGGTGCGGGCCGAGCCGGTCGACACCGTGGTCACGCGCTGGGGTGGTGGCCTGCCGCAGTACGGCCCCGGGCACACCGGACTGGTCGAGGCGATCGGCCGGGCGGTGGCCGAGGTGCCCGGCCTGGACGTGGCGGGCGCCACGCTGCACGGCGTCGGCATCCCCGCCTGCGTGGCCACCGCGGACGCCGCCGCCACCAGGCTCGCGGAGTTTGCGAAGATGGACGCATGGCGCGGCTGAACTACAACGAGCTCAACGACACCATTCGCTACACCGCATGGTCGGTGTTCCGGGCCGAACCGGGCCGGCTGCCCGAGGACCGCGGCCCCGCCGCGCGTGAGACCACCGAGTTCCTCGACGGTCTCGAGAGCAAGGGCGTGGTGGTGCGCGGGGTCTACGACGTCGCCGGCCTGCGTGCCGACGCCGACTTCATGATCTGGTGGCACGCCGAGGAGATCGAGCAGGTCCAGGCGGCCTACACCGGTTTCCGGCGGACCCCGCTCGGGCGCGCTTCGGTGCCGGTGTGGAGCCAGGTCGCGCTGCACCGGCCCGCGGAGTTCAACCGGAGCCACATCCCGGCGTTCCTGGCCGGGGAGGACCCGCGCAAGTTCATCTGCGTGTACCCGTTCGTGCGGTCGTACGAGTGGTACCTGCTGCCGGACGAGGAGCGCCGCAAGATGCTCGCCGACCACGGCAAGGAGGCGCGGGACTACCCGGACGTGCGCGCGAACACCGTCGCTTCGTTCGCACTGGGCGACTACGAATGGATCCTGGCCTTCGAAGCGGACGAACTGCACCGGATCGTCGACCTGATGCGGCACCTGCGCGGCACCGAAGCCCGGCTGCACGTGCGGGAGGAGATCCCCTTCTACACCGGCACCCGCGTGCCCCCCGCCGAACTGGTCCTCAACCTGCCGTAACCAGGGTGGCCTAGGCCACTTGAGCCGAGAACGGTAGGGTCCTCGCATGTCGTTCCCCGAGTTCAGCCGCAAGCAGCGCCAGCACGACAACGACATCGAGTCGTTGTACAAGCTCGCCGCCGAGACGAAGCAGCGGGTCGACGTCATCGACACGAAGGTGTCGTCGATGCTCGACGTGCAGCGCGACCACAGCACTCAGCTGCGCCGCGTGCAGATCGTTCTCGAGGGGCACGAGACCCGGTTCAACGCCATCGACTCCCGGCTCGGCCAGATCCTCGAGTTGTTGACCGGCAAGCGGCCCGAAACCGACTGAGGGACAGTGATCGAAGCAGAGATCGCCGCGGTGTGGCGGCAGGTGAGCGGGGAAACCCTCCCGTCCGGGGCGATCGGGGTGACGGGGTCGGAGTCCGTGTTGCCCGGGCCGTTCCGGGTGGCGGCGGCCGCGGCGGCGAGCATCGGGGTCGCCACCCACGCGGCTGCCGAGTTGCTCCGTTTCCGGGGGATCGAGGCCCCGCCGGTGGAAGTGGACCTGCGGCACGCGGCGGCGGCCTTCCACAGTGAGCGCCACCTGCGCGTCGACGGCCAGGTGCCGGGCGAGCCCTGGGCGCCGCTGACCGGCGACTACCTCGCCACCGACGGCTGGGTCCGCCTCCACTGCAACTACCCGCGCCACGTCTCCGCCGTCTGCTGGGGGCTCGGCACCGCCGCCACCCGCGAAGCCGTCACCGAGGCCGTCGCCAAGCGCCGGGCTCGCGAGGTGCAGGAGGCCGTGGTCGCCGCCGGGGGCGCCGCCGCGTTGATGCGCACCCGTGAGGACTGGCTCAGCCACCCGCAGGGCGAGGCGGTCGCCGGGCAGCCGCTGGTCGACCTGCGCCAGACCGGCGACGCCCCGCCCAAGCGGCTCTTCGAGTCGCACCGGCCGCTCGGCGGGGTGCGCGTGCTCGAACTGACCCACGTCATCGCCGGTCCGGTGGCCGGCCGGGTGCTCGCCGCCCACGGCGCCGACGTGCTCCACCTCGGCGCGGCGCACCTGCCCCGGCTCGATCCACTGTGGATGGACACCGGGCTGGGCAAGCGGTCCGCCTTCACCGACCTCACCCAGGACGCCGGACGCGCCCGCCTGCGCAAGCTGCTGACCAAGGCCGACGTGTTCGTCCAGTCGTTCCGGCCAGGAGCACTGGCCCGCTGGGGTTTCTCACCCGAGGAACTGGCCGACGAGTTCCCCGGCCTGATCACCCTCGACCTCTCCGCATACGGCACGCACGGACCCTGGCGCACCCGGCGCGGGTTCGACAGCCTGGTGCAGATGGCCAGTGGCATCGCCGCGCACGCCGGGCTCGACCAGCCCCGGCCGCTGCCCGCGCAGGCGCTCGACCACGCCACCGGCTGGCTGGCCGCCGCGACGGTGATGACCGCCCTGCGCCGCGCGGCTGCCGACGGTGGTGGCTGGCGCGGTCAGGTGGCGCTGGCGCACACCGCCGAGTGGCTGGAGTCGCTGGGCCGCCGGGAGGACACCACCACCGGCTACGAGGCCGGCGACCTGCTGGCGAAACTGCCCAGCCCGTACGGCGAACTCACCTACGTCCCGGTGCCCGGTGCCGCTCCACAGTGGACGGAAGGGACCCGGCTACCGGGAACCGATCGCCCGTCGTGGTGACCACCACCGGCGCCGGGGCCGTTTCAGCGCGCCCCTGGCGATGAGCCAGCCGGCGAAGTTCTCCGCGTCCTCGCGCATCCGCACGCCCTCCGCGCGCGGGTGCCCGGCCGCGTACTCGTCGAACAACGGCACGAACCGATCGCCGAGTTCCTGCGGCAACTCGGGTCGCAGGTAGGCGACGACCCGGCGGCGCTTCGACCGCAGCGCCCGGACTTCGACGCCGATCCGGTCCTGGTCGAACCCGGCCGGTGGCGTGCCCCCGGCGAGCAGGGCCCGCATCAGTTCCGCCTGCCGCGCGGCCAGGTCCTCCCGGCTCACGCCTCGACCACCGCGCGGATCGCCGCCAGTTCGGCGGCCAGCTCGGCGTCGGTGGGGTAGGCGTCGTCCCGTTCCAGCAGCACCCCCGGCGGGTCCACCCGGGACCGCAGCTCACCGAGCAGCTCGAGCACCTGCGGCGGCACCGCGTGCGCGTGCGTGTCGTGGTAGACGCCGTGGTGCTCCTCGCCGCCCGCCACGTGCACGTAGGCCAGCCGCTCCAGCGGGATCTCGTCCAAAAAGGACACCGGATCGCCGCCGAGGTTGCGCGCGTTGGCGTAGAGGTTGGCCACGTCCACGATCAGCAGGCAGCCGGTGCGCTCGGTGAGCTCGGTCAGGAACCGCGCCTCGCTCAATTCGGGATCGGGCCATTCCAGCAACGCGGCGATGTTCTCCAGCGCGAACGGCACCCCGAGGATCGACTGCGCCAGCTTCACGTTGTCCACCAGCACGTCCAGCGCCTCGCGGGTGCGGGGGAGCGGGATGAGGTGCCCGGCGTCCAGCCCGCCCGCGCGCACGAAGCACACGTGGTCGCTCGCCACCGGCGCGCCGAGTACGTCGGCCAGCTCGGCCAGGTGCTCGACGCGCGCGGTGTCCAGTTCTTCGGCGCCACCCAGGGAAAGCGACACCGCGTGCGGCAGCACCGGCATACCGCGGTCGCGCAGCGCGATCAGCGAAGCGGGCAGTGCGTCGGGCCGCAGGTTCTCCGCGACCACCTCGACCCAGTCGACGCCGGGCAGGCGCGGTACCGAGAGGTCAAGTTCGGGCCGCCAGCCGATGCCGACCCCGAACCGGGGCAGCTCAGCCACCACAACCCCCGCACCCACCGCAGCCGCCGCCCCCGCCACCGCAGGACCCGCCGCCACCGTCACCGCCGGACGAGCCACCGGAACTCGGCGCCGCGAGCGCGGTCCGCATCTCCTCGTCCGGATACATCATCATGCCGCCGATCGCCACCGCGCCCGCGGCACCGGCGAGCATCGGCAACGCCGACGAACTGCGCGGGGGCGCACCACCGGCCGTCGCGGCCTGCTGCCGCGACTGCCAGTTCCGGGCGCTGGCCAGTTGCACCGAACCCTGTGCCGTCGGCCGGCCGCGTGGCGTCGAGCGGGCCACCGCGGTCGCGATCAAGGTCGCCACCGCGGCCAGGATCACCAGGAAGATCAGCACACCGACCGGCCGGTCCAGCGAGATGCCGTTGACCAGGCGCGCCACCCCGGTCGCCAGCACGGCCAGGTAGAGCAGGTGCACCAGACGCCGCAGCCGGGCCCGGCCCCGCACGGGCCGGATCAGCCCGGCACGTGCCAGGTGCTGTTCCATCCCGCGGATGACGTCCGCCGAGCGCATCTCCTTGCGCAGGCCGGGCATCTTCACACTGCCCCGGCGCTGCACGATGTGGTGCACGGCCCGTTCCACCGCGTCGTCGGGCACGGCACCGGTGCCGTGCACCTGACCGGTGCTGTCCGCGCGGAACGTGCCGCGTTCGAGCAGCGACGCCACCGCGGTCTCGGTGACCCGGTCGGCCCCGCCTGCCAGGTAAGCCACCTCGTAGACGTTCCCCGGACGGTACGAATCCGCCGAGTGGCTCCCGGCGGCGGCGAGCGCCATCCGGCCCAGTACCGCCACCACCAGTGGCGCGATCAGCAGGCACACGTACAGCCCGATGAACATCGGACCCGAGATGCCCCAGGGTTCCTCCATCATTCGGCCCTCCCAAGGATCGAACCTGACCGGAGACTAAGCCACCGCACCCCGGGCGCAGGGCCGTAATTTCACCGGCTTCAGCCGCCGCCTCCGCCGCCCCCGCACCCACCGCCGCAGCCCGAACCGCAGCCGCCGCCGTCCCCGCTCTCGCCCGGCGCCCCGGTGACGAGGGAGCCGGCGAGCAGCGTCCCGGCGATCACACCGGCGCTGCTGGTCCCCGGGTGACGCCGGCGCGAGCGGTCGAACTTCAGCTCCAGCGCCGGGGAGATCTCCGGATCGGGGTAGGCGCCCAGGCCACCGTTCAGCGCGACCTCGCGGGTCGCCCCGGTCAGCGTCTGCCGGGACGCGCGCAGCACCTGCTTGCCCAGCGCGGTCCGGCGCAACCTCGGCCGCCGCCGGGCGGGGGCCAGCGCGGCGGCGGTGGCGCCGGCCGCGACGAAGATCAGGAAGCTGAGGAAGCCGATCGGCGTGCTCGTGGTGACCACCGCGAACCACCGCACCAGGCCGAACAGGGTGACCAGGCCGTAGCTCACGGTCACACCCAGCCAGATCACGTGTGTGGGCAGTTCCGGCTCGATCAGGCGCCGCAGTTCGAGGTCGCGGCGGATCTCCGTGAGTTCCGGCGACTTCAGCGCGGCGACCGCGGCGTCGTTCGCGGTGGTGCCGAGGTACCCGGTCTCGAAGATGACCCGCTCGAGGTCGTCCTCCGGTTCACCGCCGATCGACGACAGGCGTCCCGCGGATTCGGCACGCAGGCTGCCGCGGTCGACCAGCGCCGCGATGGCCGTTTCGACCGCGCGCAGCGGCCCGCGCGCGAGGTAGGCCACGTGGTAGTCGCTCGGCAACGGGGAATCGTCCGCCGCGGAGTGGAAGCGGCGCACCTGCCGGAAGCCCAGCGTGACCAGCACGCCCAGCAGTACGGGCGCCACCAGCAGCGCCAGGTACAGCCCGAGAAAACCGGACCCGGTCAGGCCCCAGGTTTCGTCCATCTCAGCCTCCTCCGCCACCACCACCGCAGCCGCCGCCCCCGCCGCAACTGCTGCTCCCGCCACCACAACCGCTGCCACCCGGCGAGGACGAGCATCCGCTGCCGCCCGCCGACGAGCAACCACCCACCACGGCGCCACTCCCGTACGACGAATTCCGCCGCCGGGCGCCGGAACGCGAGGGCGGGGTCATGCCGAACAGCAGCGCGGTCCGGATTTCGCGGTCCGGGTACGCCGAAAGACCGTACTGGGCCACGAGTCCCGCCGCGCCGGGGTATCCCGCGGCTCGCGCTCGCGCGCCTTCCTTCGTGGGCCGCTGCTGGCCCCACCTCAGCAGTATCGACGTGGTGATGACACCGCCGATGGCCACCACGAGCAGGAGTGTCAGGTACTCGACCGGGAAGCCGCCGCCCACCCCGACGGCGAACCGGACCAGGCCGAGCGCCACCACCGCGCAGAACAAGGCGAGCGCGGTGACGCACAGCTTGCGCCAGCGCTTTTCGTCCACCAGCAGGCCCTTGGCGATCAGGTCGTCCCGGAGGGCACGCATGGCCCCGGACTCGCAGACGTTGTCGACCAGCGCCCTGGCGGACCGCCCGGCCACACCGGTGACGCTCGCGATCAGGTGCCGTTCCAGCTGGTTCTCCCCGGCACCGCTGGTGTGGTGCAGGGTGCCGGAGGAGTCGGCCCGCAGCAGCCCGCGTTCGAGCAGCCTGGCCAGCGCCACCTCACCGGCGCGGCGCGGCCCTGTGCGCAAGAAGGCGTACTGGTAGAGGTCGAGCGGCCCTTGCCACGCCTTGCCGCCGGACGAATGGTTCCGGAACAGCCCGGCCACCAGCACGATCGCGGGCACCAGCAGGCACCCGGCGTAGATGCCGAGGAACGCGGGACCGGACAGTCCCCACGGGTCACCCATCGGCGCTCCCTCCCCACCCGAAGCGTGATCACCACGGTATCGGGCGGGTGAGGGGCCTGTCCCCGGAACGGGTTACGGCTTGGGCACCAGTTTCAGCGAGATCGAGTTGATGCAGTACCGCTGGTCGGTCGGCGTGTCGTAGCCCTCGCCCTCGAACACGTGCCCGAGGTGGCTGTGGCAGGACGCGCACAGCACCTCGATGCGGACCATGCCCATGGTGCGGTCCTCGCGGAGCAGGACCGCGTCGGAGTCGGCGGGGTCGTAGAACGACGGCCAGCCGCAGTGGCTCTCGAACTTGGTGTCGCTGCGGAACAGCTCGGCCCCGCAGGCGCGGCACTCGTAGACGCCGGTGCTCTGGGTGTCGGTGTACTCGCCGGTGAACGGGCGTTCGGTGCCGGCCTCTCGGAGCACCGCGTACTCCTCCGGGCCGAGCTGCTCCCGCCACTCCTGCTCGGATTTCACCACGCGGGGAGTGGCGCCGACGACGGGCTTCATACCTTTCACGTCGTCCACGTTACTCGGCGAGCCAGGCCAGCGTGCGCAGCACGATGTCCCAGGAGGCCACGATCACGCCGATCAGGATCAGGCACACCACCGCGACCGCGGTCCACCAGCGCAAACCGCCGGCGCGGTGGCTGGAGTCGGCGAAGTCGGCCACGCCGTCGAGCGAGGCCTCCACGGTGAAGGCGGGCCCGCAGCGCTCGATCCGGTCGAGGTGGCGGGCGAATTCCTGGGCTTCCGGGTCCGCCGGGTCCAGTCCGACGAGGTCTTCGTGGAACCGGGGGTTCGGCTCGTCGTCCGACCGGTCCGTGCTGTCCTTGGCGGCGGCCATGTCCTCACGGTATCGCGTCAGTAGCGCCACCGGGTGCGGGCCACGACTTCTTCCGCCGACAGGCCGTCGAACAACGCGAGCTCACCGCGACGCACGGTGAGCACGGTGTCCACCAGTTCCTCCCCGAAGGCCTTGCGCAGCGCGGGGTCCGCCTCGAACGCCGTGGCCGCCTCGCCGAGGCTGGCCGGCAGGCGCTGCACGGTGCCCTCCGGCAGGGAGGCCGGGTCGACCTGGATCGGCTCGGGCAGCGCCGCCTGCTCGGCGATCCCGGCCGTGCCCGCGGCGAGCAGCCCGGCCACCACCAGGTACGGGTTCGCGGCCCCGTCGAAGCACTTGACCTCGAGGTTCGCCGCGCGCTGGCCGTGCCCGGCCTCCCCGGAGACCAGCCGCAGCGCGGCCTCGCGGTTTTCCCAGCCCCAGCACCGGTACGGGCCTGCCCAGTGCGAGGGCACCAGCCGCAGGTAGCTGGCGACCGAGGGCGCGCCGATGGCGAGGAGGCCGGGCAGCCGGTCGAGGATGCCGCCGCCGAAGGCCTCGGCCAGCTCGGTGAGCCCGTGCCAGCCGTCGCCGTCGGACATCAGGTTGGTCCCGTCGCGCCACAGGCTCAGGTGCACGTGCCCGCCGTTGCCGACCCCGCCGGCCACCACCTTCGGCGCGAAGGTGGTGCGCAGGCCGTGCCGGTGGCCGACCGCGCGGAGGGTCTCCCGCACCAGCACCAGCAGATCGGCCGCGCCGACCGGATCGGTGGCCGCCACGGACACCTCGAACTGGCCGACGGCGTACTCGGGGTGCAACTGCTCGACGGCGATGCCCTGCGCGCTCAGCGCTTCCAGGACCCCGCGCAGGTAGTCGGGCAGCTCGACGAGCCTGGCCATGCCGTAGGCGGGCCCCGAACTGGCCGGGACGAACTCGTCGCCGTCGCCGCGGGAGACGCACCATTCGACCTCGAAGGCGACCTGCGCGGTCAGCCCGGTGTCGGCCAGCCGGGTCACCGCCTGCTGGGCGAGCAGCCGCGGATCGCCAGGGTGCGGCGTGCCGTCCTGCTGGTAGCGGTCGGCCGGGGCCCAGGCCCAGCCGGGCTGGGCGGCCAGCGCGGTGAGGCGGTCCAGATCGGGGTGCAGCCGCAGGTCACCGGCCGGTCCGCCGGCGAAGCGGCCGGTCACCGCGGAGTCGTCGACCAGGTAGACGTCGAAGACCGGGGACGCGCCGATGCCCCAGGCGGCCGCGTGCCCCAGCCGGGCGGTCGGCACGGTCTTGACCCGGGTGACGCCGCTGGTGTCCACCCAGGTCACCGCGATCGCGGCGATCCCCCGTTCCCCGAGGTCGGCGGCGATCCCGCGCGCCTGCTCGGCCCGCGCCTCGCGGTCGTGCTGGTCCATCCCTCATACCCCTTCACCGTGGTCTGGACAGGGCACCAGTCTCGCGTGAACGATCAACTTTGTCGTCGGCTATCCGGTCGAGAGAGGACAGATGGACACCGAATTCCCGCTGGTCGATCACCATTGCCACGGGGTGATCCGGCGCGAAGCGGACCGGCACGCCTTCGAGTCGCTGCTCACCGAGGCGCCCGCGCCGAGCGCGCTCGGCGGCTCGCTGTTCGATTCACGCATCGGGCTGGCCGTCCGGCGCTGGTGCGCGCCCGTGCTGGACCTGGCCGCGCACGCTCCCGCCGACGAGTACCTCGCGCGACGGGCCGAACTGGGGCACCCGGAGGTCAACCGGCGGTTCCTCGGGGCGGCCGGGTTGAGCGCGCTGCTGGTGGACACCGGTTTCGAGCCGGAACCGCTGCTCGGGCCCGCGGAACTGGGTGAACTGGCCGGTGCGCCCGCGTACGAGATCGTCCGGCTGGAGCAGGTCGCCGAGCAGGTGCTGGCCGGTGGCGTGGCCGCCGGCGACTTCGCCGAGGCGCTTCGGACGCGCCTGGCGGCCCGGACCGCGAATGCCGTCGGCGTGAAGTCCATCGCCGCCTACCGCGTCGGCCTGGATCTGGCACCCGAGCGTCCAGCCCCGGCCGAGGTGACGGCGGCCGCCGGGCGGTTCCTGCGCGAGGGCGGCGGGCGGCTCGCCGACGAGGTGCTGCACCGCTTCCTCATCTGGTGCGGTGCCGACCTGGGCCTGCCCATCCAGTTCCACGTCGGCCTCGGCGACCCCGACGTGCGGCTGCGTGACTGCGACCCGCTGCTGCTCATGCCGTTGCTCCGCGCGTTGCAGCCCACCGGCGTGCCGGTGCTCCTGCTGCACAACTACCCGTTCCACCGGGAGGCGGGCTACCTGACGCAGGTGTTCGGCACGGTGTTCGCCGACATCGGCCTGGCCGCGCACAACCTCGGTGACCGCGCGGGCACACTGCTCGTGGAACTCACCGAGCTGGCGCCGTTCGGCAAGGTGCTCTACTCGTCCGACGCTTTCGGCCTGCCCGAGCTGTACTTCCTCGCCGCGACGCTCTTCCGGCGCGCGCTGGACGAGGTGCTGACGGGCGGGGTCGGGGCCGGGTCGTGGACCAGGGCGGACGCCGGCCGGTTCCGCGGCATGGTGGCCGGGGAGAACGCGCGCCGGGTCTACTTCCCCGGCTGAGCGCTCAGCCGAGCTTGGTGTTGGTGTCGAGCAGGAGCTGGCCGCCCACCGCGATCACCCGCACGATCTTCTCGACCGAGCCGCCGCTGTGGCTCACCGTGACCTTGATGTCGACCGAGCCGTCCGGGTTGTTTTCCCGCTTGTAGGCGGTGGCGCCCTTGGAGCCGACCGACTTGAACTGCGACCAGTACTGCTCGAAGGCTGCGGCACTGCCGTAGTCGGCCTGCCCGGCCGGGGTGAGCATGGCCCAGGAGGCGGCCGCCCCACCGGGCAGGTTGTAGAAGGCGATCACCTGCTGGCCGGCCGGGCCCCATTCCACCTTGCCGGAACTGGTGGTGTTCTGCTGCGACGGCTTGGCCGAGCTGGGCGGTGCCGACGACTCGGGCGGGGGCGGCTGCTGGCTGACGGCCGTGGGCGTGTTGGCCTGCGCGTTGGGGTCGGGGCCGCCGTCACCGCCGTTGGACAGCACGATGAACACGACCACCGCGACGACCAGCACCGCGGCACCGCCGGCGCTGAGCATGAGCGCCTTGCGCTTGGCCTCGGACTGCTGGGCCGGGGTGCGCCCGGAACTCAGCGCGGGCGGCGGGGCCGGAGCCGCGCCGGGAGCCGCGCCCGCCGGAACGGCCTTGGTCTGCTGCTGGGCCACCGCCGGGGCCGGTCTCTGCGGTGCGAAGGACGAGGTCGGGTTGACCGGCTTCGGCGCGGCGGCCACCGCGGCGGCGGACGGCGCGGCGGAGGTCTTGTCGTTCCTGGCCCACGGGGTGCGCGACACCGGGTTGCCCCCGGCGGGGGTCATCGGCTGGCGGCCGCCACCGGCGGCACCGAGCGCCGGGGAGACGGTGGTCGCGGCCTGCGAGTCACCCTCGCCCCTGGCCAGCGCGGCGAGCCGCTCGCGGGTCTCGGGCATGGTCGGCCGCTCACCGGGCTCGACCTGCAGCATGCTCATCAGCAGCGCGGTGGCCGCGCCGGACTTGCGCGGTGGCTCGACCTTGCCGTTGGCCGCCTTGTAGAGCAGCGCGAGCTGGTTCGTGGAGTTGCCGTAGGGCGCGACGCCCTCCAGCGCGTGGTAGAGCGTGGCGCCGAGCGCGAACACGTCCGACCCGGGCGACGGGTCGGCGCCGCGCGCCAGCTCGGGCGCCAGGTAGGCGGGCGTGCCGCCGATCAGCCCGGTCTGGGTGAGCGTGAGGTCACCGGCGGCGCGGGAGATGCCGAAGTCGGTGATCTTCGTGGTGCCGCCGTCGTCGATCAGGATGTTGCCGGGCTTGACGTCGCGGTGCACGATCCCCGCCCGGTGCGCGGCCACCAGCGCCGCGGCCACCTGTTCGCCGATCCGCGCCACCTGGGGCAGCGGCAGCGTCGGGTTCTCCGCCAGCACCGCGGCCAGGCTGCGCGAGGGCAGGTACTCCATGATCAGGCAGGGATCGCCGTCGTGCTGGGCGATGTCGAAGACCACGATGGCGTTCGGGTGCTGGAAGCGGGCCGCGTTCTTGGCCTCGCGCATGGCGCGCTGGCGGCTGTTGATCCGCTCGGCCTCGGACAGGCCGGGCTGGGCGAGGATCTGCTTGACCGCGACGGAACGCTCCAGGCGCTCGTCGATCGCCCGCCAGACGACCCCCATGGCGCCGCTGCCAATGTGCTCGACCAGGCGGTAGTGCCCTGCGATCAGCTGACCGGTGTCGATGGCAACTACTCCTCGTCAAGACGGTCCCGCATGGTGGCTGGTTCGGCGCGAGCAACCGCTCAGCGCACCCGATCGAGTGTAGCGGGCGCGGTTGGCGGAGCTGTCACGACACCGCGGCGTCGGGTGCGATGGATTCCGGATTTGTGCGCCGGATCACGCGGTACAGCCCGGTCGCGCCGATGAGCGCGAAGCCCGCGAAGGCAGCCAACAGTGCCGGGTGTGTGGTGCCGGTGAGGGCGTCGCCCACCAGCACGACCAGCACCGTTCCGGGCAGGCTGCCCAGCGCCGTGCCCGCCAGGTAGGGGCCGAACCGGACGGACAGCACGCCGCAGGCCCAGCTCATCGGGGCGAACGGGACGAAAGGGATCAACCGCAGCGAGGCGACCGCGAGCACGCCGCCGTCGGCCAGCCGCGCGTCCAGCGCCCGGACCCGGCCGCGCGCCAGGTGCCCGGCGACCCACTCGCGGCCCAGCAGCCGGGCCAGGCCGAACCCCAGTGCGGCGGAGATCACCGTGGCGAGCAGCGCCACGCCGATCCCGAGCACGTTGCCGAGCAGCAGGCCGGAGACCACGTTGAAGCTGGTGCGGGGGATGGGCGCCACGGTCAGCACCGAGTACGCGCCGAGCAGCAGCACCGGCGCGACCCAGCCGGCCCCGGTCGCCCAGGCCCGCAGCTGCGACGGCGCCGGGACGTCGACCACGAGCGCGGCCACCACCAGCGCCGCGAACAGCACGAGCGCGACGAGGAGTTTGGTGCGGCCGGTCATGGCGTCCACGGTAATCGGGGTGCGCCGGGGCACCGGCATGTGGTCCAGTGACCGGGTGATCGACATCCGACCCCTCCGCGACCAGCCGGACCTGGCCGGGGACCTGGTGACCCTTCGGCCGCTGGGCGAGTCGCACCTCGATGGCGTGTGGGGTGTGCTGCACGACCCGGAGACCATGCGCCTGACCGGCACGCACGCCGAGTTCACCCGTGACCAGGTGCGCGGCTACCTGGCGGGCCGGGCCGGGGTACACGATCGGGCGGACTACGCGGTCGTCCGCAACACCGACGGGGGCTACCTCGGCGAGGTCGTGCTGATGGACCTCGACGAGGACAACCGGTCGATGAACTTCCGGATCGCGCTGGGCGGGCACGCCTTCGGCCAGGGGTACGGCACCGAGGCGACCAGGCTGATCGTCGCGTTCGGACTGGACACCGTCGGCCTGCACCGCATCGGCCTGGAGGTCTACGACTTCAACCCGCGTGCCCGGCGGGTCTACGAGAAGTGCGGGTTCGTCCGGGAAGGGGTGCTGCGCGACGCCCTGTTCTGGGAGGGCGAATGGCACGACGCGGTGCAGATGTCCATCCTGGAGAGCGATCCGCGACTAGGTTGAGCGGGTGGCCAAACACGGTGACCCAGTCGAATACCAGGTCGGCGCGCGCACGGTGCGGGTGTCCAGCCCGGACAAGGTGTACTTCCCCGAGCGCGGCATCACCAAGCGGCAGGTGGTGGAGTACTACCTCGCCGTGGGGGGGCCGCTGCTGCGCGCGATCGGCGAACGGCCGACCACGCTCAAGCGCTACCCGGACGGCGTGACCGGCGAGCTGTTCTACGCCAAGCGCGTGCCCAAGGGCGCGCCGGACTGGGTGCAGAGCGTCAAGATCACCTTCCCGTCCGGCCGGACCGCCGAGGAGGTCTGCCCGACCGAGCCCGCGGTGTTCGCCTGGGCGGCGAACCTGGGCACCTTCGACTTCCACCCGTGGCCGGTGCGCCGCCCCGACGTCGACCACCCGGACGAACTGCGCATCGACGTCGACCCGCCGGAAGGGGCGCGGTTCGCCGACGCCGTCCGCGTCGCGGAGACCGTGCGCGAGGTGCTGGCCGACGCCGGGCTGACCGGTTACCCGAAGACCTCCGGCGGCCGCGGGGTGCACGTACTGGTGCGGATCCGGCCCGAATGGGACTTCATCGCCGTGCGGCACGCGGTCATCGCGCTGGGCCGAGAGGTGGAGCGCCGCATCCCCGACCTCGCCACCATCTCGTGGTGGAAGGAGGAACGCGGGGACCGGGTGTTCATCGACTACAACCAGGCCGCGCGGGACCGGACGGTGGCCTCGTCGTGGTCGGTGCGCGGCACCCCGCGGGCGACCGTGTCCACGCCGCTGACCTGGGACCAGCTCGCCGAGGCCGATCCGGACGAGTTCGACGTGCTGACCGTGCCGTCCTGGCTGGCCGAGCACGGGGACGCGCACGCCGGGATCGACGGTGAGGCGTTCGGCCTGGAGACGCTGCTGGAGTGGTACGACCGCGACGAGCGGGACACCGGGCAGGCGGAGATGCCGTACCCGCCGGACTACCCGAAGATGCCCGGCGAGCCGAAGCGCGTGCAGCCGAGCAAGGACCGGGACCGGCCGCGGTGAGCCGGCGGGCGGTCGCGTGGCTGACGGTGTGCCTCCTGGTGGTGGCCGCGGTACCGGCCGCGGCCGCCGGGGGCGCCGCGCTGCGGGTGCTGACCTACAACATCCACTCGGGCGTCGGCCTGGACGGGCGGCTCGACCTGGCGCGCACCGCGCGGGTGATCACCGACTCGCGGGCGGACGTGGTCGGCCTGCAGGAGGTCGACGTGCACTGGGGGGCGCGCAGCGGGTACGCCGACCAGGCCGCCGAACTGGCGCGGCGCACGGGGATGCGGGTGTTCTTCGCGCCCATCTACGACAAGGACCCCGAGCCGGGCCGCGCCGAGCGGCGGCGCTACGGCGTCGCGGTGCTGAGCCGCTTCCCGATCCGGCGCGCGGTCAACCACGCCATCACCCGCTTGTCCACTGTGGACACCGCCCCGGCCGGTCCGATGCCCGGCTTCGCCGAGGCCGAACTGGACGTGCGGGGCCGGGCGCTGCGGTTCTACGTCACACACCTGGACCACCGGCCGGACCCGGGAGTGCGGACCACCCAGGTCGCCGACATGCTGCGGTTGCTGGGGCCGGGCGTGCTGGCGGGCGACCTGAACGCGGGCCCGTCGGCCGCGGAACTGCAGCCGCTGTTCGCTCGCCTCCCGCCCACCTCCGTCGACGGCCTCACCTTCCCCGCCGACCACCCGGACCGGCGCCTGGACTACGTCCTGAGCACCCTCACCCCGGTCACCACCCGCATCCCCGCCGACCCCGTCGCCTCAGACCACCGTCCCGTCCACACCACCCTCCACCTCCCCACCCCCTAACCCGAACCTCACACTCCGGCACCCGAACCCCACGTCCAGGCACCCGAACCCCACGTTCACGCACCCGAGTCCCACGTTCACGCACCCGAACCTCACACTCGGGCACCCGAACCCCCACGTTCATGCACCCGAACCACACGTCACGCGCCCGAACCTCACACTCGGGCAGCCGAACCCCACGTTCATGCACCCGAGTCCTACATTCAGGCAGCCGAGCGCCACACTTGCGCGGCCGAACCCCACGTTCGGGAAGCCGAGTCCCACGTCCGGGGGCCGAACCCCTCGTTCGGGAAGCCGAGTTGCACACTCGGGTAGCCGAGTTCCACGTTCGGGAAGCCGGGATCCATGATCAGGCAATCGAGTCCCACGTTCGAGCAACCGAGTTCCGCGCTGGCGGGGTCGAATCCCACGTTGAGTCAGCTGACTCTCAGACACTCAGGCAAGCGAGTGCGACGTTCGCGAGGCGAACTCCATTTCCGGGCCCGCCCGCGTGTCGGGTTCGTGAGGACGAGTGCGGGGTTCGGCTGCCCGAATGTGGAACTCGGCTGCCTGAACGCGGGGTTCGGGCTCGTGAACGTGGGCTTCGGGTGCTCGAATGTGTGGCTCGCGGGCGCGAGTGCGGGGTTCGGCTGCCCGAGTGTGGGAGTCGGCTACCTGAATGTGGAACTCGGCTACCCGAGTGTGGGGTTCGGCCGCCCCAACGTGTGGTTCGGGTGCGTGAACGTGAGACTCGGATGCTTGAACGTGGGGTTCGGGTGGCTGAACGTGGGACTCGGGTGCCGGGGGTGAGGGGGTCAGGCGGGGCAGAGGGTGCCGTCGTTGGGGATCTTGGCGTCGATGAGGAAGTCCCGGACTTTTTCGCTGACGCACGTCGACGCGCCTACCGCGCCGTGGCCGGCGCCCTGCCAGCCGATCCGGACGCCGCTCGGCAGTTGTTCGGCGGCCCGGGCGGTGCCCTGCTCGGAGGTCACCGGGTCCCCGGCGGTGCTCACCAGCAGCACCGGCGGCACGCCCGGCTTGCTCAGCGGCGGCAGCGCCTGCGTCGGCACCGGCCACGGGCTGCACCACGCCAGCTGCTGCGTGACGAACCCGCCGAACACCGGGTGCCGCCCTCGCAGGTCGCGGCTGATCGCGTCGATCTGGTCGGCGGACAGCCGGACCGTGGTGTCGTTGCACTTGGTGGCGATGCCGCCGTCGAGGCGCGTCGGGCTGAGGCGGTCGTCGACGACCAGCGGGGCGGTGAAGGCGGCCAGTCTCGCGCCGTCCCCGGAGCGCGCCGCGGCGATCGCGTCGGCCAGTTCCGGCCACCGCTTGCGCTGCGCCAGCCCGCTGGCGACGGCGTGCATCGCCAGCCCCGGGCTGAGCGCCGCCTGCGCGTCGCCCCGCAGCTGGTCCAGCAGCCCCGCCACCACGGTCTTCGCGTCCCCGCCGAGCACGCAGCCGCGCTGGGCGCAGTCGGCGCTGAACGCGGTGAGCGCGGCCTCGCCGCCCGCGGCCTGCGCCTCGTGCACCGAGGCCACGTCCGGCGACGGGTCGGGCGCGCCGTCCAGCACGAACCGGCCCACCTTGTCGGTGAACCGGACCGCGTACGCGCCCAGCACCTGCGAGCCTTCGCCCCTGGCCAGCGCGTTCAGCTTGTTGAGCCCCAGCTGGGACCGGATTTCGTCGAGGTCGCCCGCGGTCCGCCAGCTGTCGAAGGCGCCCTGGTCGTCCTCGAGGGTGATGCCGCACTGCTGACCCGCCTGCCGGGCGGCGTCCAGCAGCGGCTCGACCGACTCCTCGGCCGGGTCGAAGCTGATCAGCTCGTCGCGCACCTCGGACGGGATGCAGCGCACCGGGTCGGACAGCCCGCTGCCGCGCCGGTCCACGCCGATCAGCGAGAACCGCTGCAGCAGCTCGGGCGGCAGCGTCTCGGCCAGCCGCAGCGCGTAGAGCGAACCCGGCTCACCGTCGATGTCGTTGAGCACCACCAGCGGCACGGGCCCGGTGCCCGCCTTGAGCAGGTTGATCCTGGCGATGCCGCGCCCCGGCAGCTCGGGCGCGTCCAGCGCGGTGGACACCCGCCCGCAGCTGAACTGCACGTTCGCCGGCACCGGCTGGCCGCCGAGGCGCTCCTGCACGTCGGTGGCGCAGTCCTTCCACTCCACCGCGCTGTCACGCGGCTCTTCGAGCGGCGGCAGCGGCGGGGTCGCGGGCGGGCCGGTGACCGGGGCGACCGGCGGCAGCGGCCCGTCGTTCTCGACCACGGGCGGCCGGTTCGACGGCCCGGCGGTGCACGCGCCCGCAACGGTGCACACCGCGACCGCGAGTGCGAGTACAACCCGGCGCGTCAACTGCGACTCCTCACGCGAAACGATCGTCGAAAAGAGCTTCGCACGCCCAGGGTGAGGACTGTGTAATCGGCTCGTGCGCGGAGCACCTACTCCACGCGTTTCACCTCACCGCGGAACACCGCGTCGAGGTCGTACCTGGCCGGTTCTTCGAGCTGGGCGTAGTCGCACGAGGACGGTTCGCGGTCCGGCCGCCAGCGCGCGAACTGGGCGGTGTGCCGGAACCGCGCCGGGTGCCCGCCCTCGGTGTGCTCGTAGCCGACCTCGACCACGCGCTCCAGCCGCAGCGGCACCCACGGCTGCTCACCGGCGCGCCAGCGGTTCACCCCGCCGGGCAGCCGCTGGCCGTCGACCACGGCGTCGCCGAGCCACGGGTGCGGGCCGTCGGTGATCAGCGGCGCCAGCTCCTCGGCCAGTTCCCGCCGCCGCGTCACCGGGAACGAGCCCACCACGCCGACGTGGTGCAGCACGCCCTTCTCGTCGTGGAGGCCGAGCAGGAACGAGCCGACCATTTCGCCCGGCTCCCCGTCGACGTGCCAGCGCAGCCCGGCCAGCACGCAGTCGGCGGTCCGCTTGTGCTTGTACTTGAGCATGAGCCGCTTGCCCGGCTCGTAGACCGCGTCCAGCGGCTTGCCGATCACGCCGTCCAGCCCGGCGCCTTCGAACAGCTCGAACCAGTGCCGTGCCACGGCCGGATCGGTGGTGGCCGGGGTGATGAACACCTCCGGCACCGCCTCCAGCCGGGCGCGCCGGCGCTCGGTCGGTTCCTCCATCAGCGACTCGCCGTCCAGCTCCAGCAGGTCGAAGGCGATGAACTGGGCCGGGGTCTCGCGGGAGAGCAGCTCCACCCGGCTCGCGGCGGGGTGGATGCGCTCGGTCAGCGCGTCGAAGTCGAGCTTGCCGCCGCGGCCGATCACCAGCTCGCCGTCGAGCACGATCCGCTCGGGCAGGATGGCCGCGAGCGCTTCGAGCACCTCGGGGAAGTACCGGTTCAGCGGTTTACCGGTACGCGACTGCAGGGTCAGCTCGGGACCGTCGCGGAAGACCAGGCAGCGGAACCCGTCCCACTTCGGCTCGAACAGCAGCCCGCCGGAGTCCGGGATGGACTTCGCGGGCTTGGCGAGCATGGGTTTGACCGGCATCGTCAGCGACATGCGGCCATTCTGCGCGAGGCGGCGGGCGCGGTCTGGCTTTTTCCACCCCGGCGTGGCATATCTAGCCGGGGGAATCGGGAGGTGGGCGGATGGGGCCGGATCCGGCAGGCACGCGGCCGCTGCGGGTGGTGCTGGTGGAGGACCACAGCATGGTGGCCGAAGCGCTCGAGATCGCCTTCGCCGACGTGCCCGACATCGACCTGGTCGCCTCGGCCCATTCGGTCGAGACCGGGCTGGCGACCACCCGCGCGCACCGGCCGGACGTGGTGGTGCTGGATCGCCGCCTGCCCGACGGCGACGGGATCGATGCGCTGCCCCGGTTCCGCGAGCAGTCCCCGCACAGCCAGGTGCTCGTGCTCACCGGTGAGGCCACCACGAACATGGCCGCCCGCGTGGTCGCCGCGGGCGGGGCCGGGCTGCTGGTCAAGACCGGCTTGTTCACCGACCTGGTGGCCGCCCTGCGCCGGGTCGCCGGGGGCAGTTCCGCCTTCGAGCCGGGGCTGCTGGCCGGCGTGCTCGACCGGCTGGCTTCGCGCGACGGCGCCGAGCCGATGCTCACCGCGCGTGAGCGCCAGGTGCTCGCGCTCATCGCCGAGGGCGCGGCCACCGAAAAGATCGCGGCGGAACTGAATTTGGCCAGGAACACCGTTCGCAACCACATTCAGCGAATTCTCGGGAAACTGAACGTGCATTCGAAGCTGGAAGCCGTCGCGTTCGCGCGGCGGAACGGCCTCATCGACTAGGCCCCTCAACGCCGACTATTGCTCCCAACGGCTCACGCTGAAAAAAATCACCGACTAGAACCCGCCCGACCGGCGGTTGAGCGGTGCGACACTGGGGCATCCGGAACCCGGCCCACCCACGAGGTGAGTGACAGGGAGACAAACATGTCCGCTACAGGAATGGAACCCCGCCCGGTCGGCCGGGTCGGCATGCCCGAGGTCCAGCGCGTGGAGGAGGAGACCCGCACTTTCCGCGCACTCGACTACCGCTATGGCGGGGGCTGGTGCCACGAAGCCGCTCTCGCTCAGCTTTCCTGGGGTTATCGGCTCCTGGAAGCGGCGAGCACGGAACGGGTGAAGGCGAAGTTGTGCGCCGCACTCGGTGATCTCACCAGTCTCGTCGGCTGGACCGCATTCGACGCCGGTTTCCCCGATGCCGCGCACGCCCGTTTCGACCGGGCGATCGAACTCGCCAGGGAAGGCGGGGACAACGGTCTCGCGGCCAACATCCTGTATCGCAAAGGCAGGGTGTATTTGCACTATGACGCTCCCCGGGAGGCGCTGACCGCGTTCACCCAGGGCGAGCGCGCCGCGGCGGCCGCCGGCTCGCAGGTGATGCTGAGCCTGCTGTGCGCGAACCAGGCCTGGGCGCAGGCGAAGCTCGGCAGGCGCGACGAGGCGATCCGCCTGATCGGCCGCGCCGACGAGGCGTACTACCGGGCCGGGGACGAGGAGGTGCCGGTGTGGGCGCGCTTCTTCGACCAGAACGACCTCGCCGCGATGATCGGCACCGTGTACACCGAGCTGGCGCTGGGCGTGGACCCCGCCTACGCGCTGCCCGGCTGCGAGGAACTCAGCGGCGTGGTCGAGCGGTACGGCACGGACATGACCCGCAGCCGTTCCTTCTGCCTGGTGATGCTGGCCCTCGACCACCTGCTGATGGGTGATTTCGACGAGGCCGCCGCGGTGGGCGCCCGCGCGCTCGCCGCCGCGGAAGGCATGAACTCGGCGCGGTTCGCCGACCGGCTGCGCCCCTTGGAGGCCGAAGCCGTCCGGCGTGCCGAACACCCGGAGGCTCGCGGACTGGCGGAGAGAATAGCTACCTTTGCCGCATGACTGTTGCGCGACCGGGCACGCTCGGCGATGAAAGCCTGCAGCAACTGCTGGAAGGGCTGAAGGCGGTCCGCGACGGGGACTTCAGCACCCGCCTGCCCCGCAGCGGTGACCTGCTGATGGACGAGATGTCCGCGGTGTTCAACGGCATGGTGGACCAGCTGGCCCTGTTCACCTCCGAGGTGACCAGGGTGGCGCGGGAGGTGGGCACCGAGGGCAAGCTCGGCGGGCAGGCCGCGGTGCCCGGCGTGTCGGGCACCTGGAAGGCGCTCACCGATTCGGTGAACGCGATGGCGGGCAACCTGACCGGGCAGGTGCGCGACATCGCCGAAGTCGCCACGGCGGTGGCGAAGGGCGACCTTTCGCAGAAGATCACCGTGGACGTCAAAGGCGAGATGCTGGAGTTGAAGAACACCATCAACACGATGGTGGACCAGTTGTCCTCGTTCGCCGACGAGGTGACCAGGGTGGCCCGCGAGGTCGGCAGCGAGGGGATCCTCGGCGGTCAGGCGCTGGTTCCCGGGGTGGCGGGGACCTGGCGCGACCTGACGACGTCGGTGAACTTCATGGCGGGCAACCTGACCAACCAGGTGCGCTCCATCGCCGAGGTGACCACGGCGGTGGCGAAGGGGGACCTCTCCCAGAAGATCACCGTGGACGCGCGCGGGGAAATTCTGGAGTTGAAGAACACCATCAACACGATGGTGGACCAGTTGTCCTCGTTCGCCGACGAGGTCACGAGAGTGGCCCGCGAAGTGGGCACCGAGGGGATTCTCGGCGGTCAGGCGCAGGTTCCGGGGGTCGCGGGGACCTGGCGCGACCTGACCGCGTCGGTGAACTTCATGGCGGGCAACCTCACCGCGCAGGTGCGGTCCATCGCGCAGGTGGCGACCGCGGTCGCCAAGGGTGATCTGACGCAGAAGATCGCGGTCGACGCGCGCGGCGAGATCCGCGAGTTGAAGAACACGATCAACACGATGGTGGACCAGTTGTCCTCGTTCGCCGACGAGGTGACCAGAGTGGCCCGCGAGGTCGGCACCGACGGCCGCCTGGGGGGCCAGGCCGACGTGAAGGGCGTTTCGGGTACCTGGAAGGGCCTGACCGAGTCGGTGAACGTGATGGCCGACAACCTCACCGACCAGGTGCGCTCCATCGCCGAAGTCACCACGGCCGTCGCGAAGGGCGATCTGACCCAGAAGATCCGGGTCGACGCGCGCGGCGAGATCCTCGAACTCAAGGACACCATCAACACGATGGTGGGGCAGCTGTCCTCGTTCGCCGACGAGGTGACCAGGGTGGCTCGCGAGGTCGGCACCGAGGGGCGGCTGGGCGGTCAGGCCGACGTGAAGGGCGTTTCCGGGACCTGGAAGGCGCTGACCGTCTCGGTGAACGTGATGGCCGACAACCTGACCGACCAGGTGCGCTCGATCGCGCAGGTGACCGGCGCGGTGGCGCAGGGCGACCTGTCGAAGAAGGTCACCGTGGAGGCCAAGGGCGAGGTCGCCGCATTGGCGCAGACGATCAACACCATGGTGGACACGCTGTCCGCGTTCGCCGACGAGGTCACCAGAGTGGCCCGCGAGGTGGGTACCGAGGGCATGCTCGGCGGCCAGGCGCGGGTGCCGAACGTGGCGGGCACCTGGAAGAACCTGACCGACAACGTGAACTCGATGGCGGACAACCTGACCAGCCAGGTCCGCTCGATCGCGCAGGTGACCACCGCGGTGGCCCAGGGTGACCTGTCCAAGAAGATCGACGCGGACGCGCGCGGCGAGATCCTGGAGCTCAAGACCACGATCAACACGATGGTGGACCAGCTTTCCGCCTTCGCCGCCGAGGTCACCCGGGTGGCCCGCGAGGTCGGCAAGGAGGGCAGGCTCGGCGGCCAGGCCGAGGTCGAAGGCGTGTCCGGCACCTGGAAGCGGCTCACCGAGAACGTGGACGAGCTGGCGGGCAACCTGACGCGGCAGGTGCGCGCGATCGCCGAGGTGACCAGCGCGGTGGCCACCGGTGACCTGACCCGGTCGATCTCGGTCGAGGCCGAGGGCGAGGTGGCCGAGCTCAAGGACAACATCAACGCGATGGTGCAGTCGCTGCGCGAGACCACCCGCGCCAACCAGGACCAGGACTGGCTCAACACCAACCTGGCGCGCATCTCCGGGCTCATCCAAGGCCACCGCGACCTGCGCGTGGTCGCCGAGCTGATCATGAACGAGCTGACCCCGCTGGTCAGCGCCCAGCACGGCACCTTCTTCTTCGCCGACCCCGGCCAGGACCCGCCGCGGCTGCGGCTGATCGCCACCTACGGGCACAACCAGGCCGACCAGCTGGCCACCGAGTTCGAGTTCGGGCAGTCGCTGGTCGGCCAGGTCGCCAAGACCAGGAAGCCGATCGTGGTCGACCGCACGCCCGCCGACTACGTCCGGGTGTCCTCCAGCCTCGGCTCGGCCGCGCCGGTCAACCTGATCGTGCTGCCCATCGTGTTCGAGGACCAGGTGCTCGGCGTGATCGAGCTGGCCTCCTTCGACAAGTTCACCGCGGTGCACCGCGACTTCCTCGAACAGCTCACCGAGACCATCGGCGTCAACGTGAACACCATCATCGCCAACGCCAGGACCGACGCGCTGCTGGAGGAATCCCAGCGGCTGGCCGGGGAACTGCAGGCGCGGTCCGAGGAACTCCAGGCGCAGCAAGCGAAACTGCAGCGGTCGAACGCGGAGCTGGAGGAGAAGGCCGAGCTGCTGGCCAGGCAGAACCGCGACATCGAGGTGAAGAACTTCGAGATCGAGCAGGCGCGGCAGGAGATCGAGGAACGCGCGCAGCAACTGGCGCTGGCGTCGAAGTACAAGTCGGAATTCCTGGCGAACATGTCGCACGAACTGCGCACGCCGCTGACGAGCCTGCTGATCCTGGCCGGCGTGCTGGCGCAGAACTCGTCGCAGAACCTGACCGCGAAGCAGGTCGAATTCGCCAAGGTGATCCAGTCCGCGGGCACGGACCTGCTGCAGCTGATCAACGACATCCTCGACCTGTCGAAGGTCGAGGCAGGCAAGATGGACATCCACCAGGAGCCGTTCCCGCTCAGCCAGCTGCTGGACTACGTCGGCACCACGTTCCGGCCGCTCACCGCGGACAAGGGGCTGGACTTCGAGGTGAGCGTCGAGCCGGACGTGCCGGAGCGGCTGTTCACCGACGAGCAGCGGCTGCGCCAGGTGCTGCGGAACCTGCTGTCCAACGCGGTGAAGTTCACCGAGCGCGGTTCGGTGCGGTTGAAGGTGAAGCTGACCAGCGCGTCCGAGGTGGCGTTCTCGGTGGTGGACACCGGGATCGGCATCGAGGAGGAGAACCTCGAGTCCATCTTCGGGGCGTTCCAGCAGGCCGACGGCACGACGAGCCGCAAGTACGGCGGCACCGGGCTGGGGTTGTCGATCAGCCGCGAGGTGGCGTACCTGCTCGGCGGCGAGATCCAGGCGGAGAGCAGGCTCGGGCACGGGAGCACGTTCACCCTGCGCCTGCCGGTCTCCCGGCTGTCCACTATGGATGGTGCGGTGGTGGACCGGCTGCTGGAGCCGATCTCGATCGGGACGCGCGCGGTGCTCGTGGTCGAGGCGGGGGAGAACGGGCTGCTGACGCTGCTCGCCAGGGGTGTGGCCCGCGAGGCGGGTGACGTGGCGGTGGACACCGTGGCCACGCCGGACGAGGCGGTGAACTGCCTGGGGTCGCGGACTTACTCGTGCGTGGTGCTGGACCTGAGCCTGCCCGGGGCGACGGCGCTGACCTTCCTCAAGCGGCTCGGCGCGCTCCCGGAGGGCACGCCACCGGTGCTGGCACACGCCACGCGCAAACTGAGCGCCGCGCAGGATCGGCTGCTGCAGGCGCAACTTCGGCACACGCCGGTGGACATCCTGTCCTCTTTGGACCAATTGCGGTCCGACATCACCATCCGGGTGGCCGAGGAGCCCGCCGAGTCACCGGCCGAACCTGCGGCCCCGGAAAGCCGCAGCCTGGAAGGCCGGAAGGTCCTGCTCGTCGACGACGACGCACGCAACGTGTTCGCCATCGCGGGGATGCTGGAGGTGCAGGGCGTCGACGTGGTGCACGCGCCGAACGGCAGGCGCGGGATCGACATGCTGCTGGAGAACCCGGACATCGAGCTGATCCTGATGGACGTGATGATGCCCGAGATGGACGGCTACACGACCACGGCGGCCATCCGCGAAATGCCGAACTACGCGGACCTGCCGATCATCATGGTCACCGCGAAGGCGATGGAAGGGGACCGGGAGAACAGCCTGGCGGCGGGGGCCAGTGACTACGTGACGAAACCGGTGGACGCGGATGAACTGCTGTCGTGCATGAGTCGGTGGCTACGAGGGTGAGATGGCTTCTGCCACCCCGGTTTTTCAGTGTGACTACGGCGGGGGTTCTGTTGTCAAGGCGGGAAAGCGTGCCTTGACAACAGAACCCCCGCCGTGTTTTGGGCTGTGGACCGGGGCGGGGTGGGGTCTGGGTGGCTGCTCGCCTTGGGGTGCCCGGGTACCGGTTGCGTTGGGGGTGGCTGTGAGGTGCCGAGAATGTGGCTTTCACGGCATGGTGAGTGTCACGAATGTGGCTTGCGGGACGTTTGATGTCTCGAAAGCCACATTCGTGACAGGGCGCCTGCCGCGAGTGTGCGGCTCGGGTTCCTGAACGTGCAACTCGGATGCGCGAGTGTGGGGTTCGGGTGCGCGAGTGTGAGGTTAGCGGACTCGGGATTGGGGGTCGGCGTCCAGGTCTATGCGGACGGCGGTGGGGAGGGTGCCGACGCCCAGGGATTCCCGGGCGCGCGTGAGGACCTGGGTGTCGATCACCCGCCACACGGTCTTCAGGTCGGCGCCTTCGCGCAGCGAGATTTCCATGCGCAGGGCGGGGGAAGACGGGTCGCCGACGGCGCGGACGCGGGCGCGGCTCACGCCGTCGACGGCTTCGGCGTCGGCGCGGATGGCGGCGGAGATGGCGGCGGCGGTGACGGTCAGTTCCTGGCCGGGGGCGCGGTCCAGTTCCAGGTCCGGCCTGCCTTCCGGGCGCAGTGAGCGGAAGAACCACCACAGCCCGAAGATCAGCAGCAGGACACCGGCCACGATGGCGGCGGTCTTCGCGATGACCGGTTCGCGGCCCAGCCAGTCCACGGCCATCGGGTCCAGCACCGGCCGCAGCGCGCGGAACGTGCCCAGCCAGCCCTGGCCGACCACCAGCGCCAGCACCCCGGCGGCCAGCGCCAGCACGCCGACGAGCGAGGTCAGCGTCCGCTCGGCGCCGTAGGACCGGGCCAAAGCCTTGCTGGCGACGGTTTTCATCGGCGGTCCTTCGGTGAGTCGACGACAACGGACACCCGCGGCTTGCGGGCCAGCGGCACGTCGGCGACCAGCTCCCGCACCACCCACAGCAGGTGCGGGCGCAGTTCGCGTTCGGTGGCCAGGCGAGAGGTCGCCCGCACCCGGACCTTCTTCGCGCTCGCCGTGACCGACGCACCGGTGACGTTGTCCTCGGCGCGCACGTGCCTGCCGACCAGTCGTGCCAGGGAGCGCGGCGTGGTGGTCACGCTGACCTCTTCGGCCGGATCGGTCAGCCGGACCGCGCGGCGCCGGGCGGAAGCGGCCAGCAGCACCAGGATCAGCCCGCCCACGGCCACCAGCGCGGCGATCAGCCGGACCGGGCCGCTCGTCCAGTTCAGGGTGGACAGCTCGGCCTGCCACTCCCGCCACGGCACGATCAACGGGGCCTCGGCCGGGCGCCACCAGTGCCAGCCGACCTCGGCGGCGAGCAGCGCGCCGGCCACCGCGACGGCCAGGCCGAGCAGGGTCGAAAGCAATCGGACGAACACACGCACGCGAAACCCTCCTATCGCACCCGCGGCCGGGGTTCCGGCAGCAGCGCGGAAACCGTCACCGCGAGCGAGCGCACGTGGTAGGAGGTGATGTGCTCCACCTCCCTGGTCACCTGCTCCCGCACTTCGCCGACCACGGTGCGGACCGGGGCCGGGTAGTGCAGGGCCAGGTCCAGCGCCAGGTCCACGTCGTTGTCCCGGCCGGAGACCTTGGCGCCGGTGCCGTGGGTGCCCAGGCCGAGCCCGGCCACCTTGCGCTCCACCTTCGCCGTGCCGGGCACCAGGTCGGCCGCGCGCTGGGCGACCTTGCGCACCACCGCGTGGTCGATGCTCAGCGTGCCGCGTTCCTCCGGCTCGGCCAGCGTGGCCGAGGAGCGCAGGTCGACCGCCGTCACCGGTCCCTGCCCTTGCCGAACATGTCGCCCAGGTCCAGTTCGCCGTCGAGCACGCGCCCGACGACCAGGCCGATCACCCCGACCGCGAGCGTGACGAGAAAGGCGGTGAAGCTCTGGCTCGCCGCGAGCCCGAGCACCAGCCCCGCGATGATTCCGGTCTGCGTAGCGTTCATTCTTCCTTCGCTCCTTGGGTGAGGGTGACGTCGGTGATCTCGATGTCGACGGGCACGTCCCCGGCGATCCGGCGCACCCGCTCGCGCAGTTCGGCGCCGACGCCGGTCAGCGGCTCGCCGAGCCGGACCACCACGGCGACCTCGATCCCGGGCCCCGCGGTGCGCACGCCGACCACCCGGCGGCCGGGCAGGTGGGTGATGTGCCCGCCGACGGCACCCCCGGCCAGCCGGACCACCGACGGGTGCGCGAGCACCGCGCCGGCGATCTCGTCGGCCAGCGTGTCCGGCCGGCCGGTCGTGGCTCCAGCGACGGTCATCACTCGACCCGGGTGTTGCTTTCTTCGGCCTCGTCGTCTTCGGGGAGGTGGATGTCGTTGACCGCGATGTTCACCTCGATCACCTCGAGCCCGGTGATCTGCTCGACGGTGCTGATCACGTTGCGCCGCACCGCCCGCGCCACGTCGACGATGCGTGCGCCGTACTCCACCACCACGTCGAGGTCGACCGCGGTCTGCTTCTCGCCGACCTCCACCGAAACCCCGGCGGTGGTCACCGTGCCCGAGCCGGGGATGCGTTCCTTGATCGCGCCGAACGCCCGGGAGACACCCCCGCCCAGCGCGTACACGCCGGACACTTCGCGGGCGGCGATGCCGGCCACCTTCTGCACGACCGCCGAGGCGATCGTGGTCTTGCCCTGCGCCCCGTCCTCGTTGAGCACCGGTGTGGAACCGGTCCGCAGTGCCGGGGTGGTGCCGGTGTTCGGGTTCGTCGCGCTCGTCTGCGCCATGTGAATGCCGTCCCTTTCCCAATCGTCGTTCGCTATTCGTACGATGGGCCGGGCGTCCGCGCCATTCCGCGGTATCCCTCGAATGGGTGAGTCCGGCGGGTTCAGTCCAGGTGGACGTCCACCACGTGCACGTTCACCGTCGGCGCCGGTTCACCGAGTTCGGCGGTCAGCGCGCGGGCGAGGTGGGCCCGCAGCGCCTCGGCGGCTTCGTCGGCGTGCACGCCGTACCGGATGGTGGTGAGCACCTCCAGCTCCCCGGCCTGGAAGGCGACCGCGGCCACGTGCAGGCCGCCGATCCGGTGCCCGAGTTCGGCGGCCAGCCGCCGGGCCAGCAGCACCACGACCTGCTCGGACACCCGGAGCCTGCCGCCGTCCTGGTGGTATTCGAGCTCGCCGGAGCCACCGCGCAGCCCGCGCACCGAGCGCAGCACCCGGTCGACCAGCCCGGGTGGCGTCGGCACCGTGCTACGGGCCGCCGCGTGCACCAGGTGCCAGTCGGGATCCTGGGTCGGGTCCTCGGCCGGTGCCGTGCTCATCGCAGCTCCTTGAGTTTCGCGAGCAGGGCCACCCTCGCGCGGTGCAACCGCGAGCGCAAGGCCGGCACGCTGACCTCGAGCACTTCGGCCACCTCCTCGTAGCTCAGCCCTTCCAGCTCCCGCAGGACCAGCGGCACCCGCTGCGAGACGTCGAGATCGGCGATCGCGCGCAGCGTGGCGTCCACCTCTTCGGCCCGCACGACCTGACCCTCCGGGTTCGCGTGGCGGTCCGCCAGCTGCAGGCCGCTGTCGACGCCTTCGGCGGCGTCGAGCGACACCGTCGGCTTGCGGCGGCGGACGTAGGCGAGTGCGGCGTTGGTGACCACGCGGTAGAGCCAGGTGGACACGGCCGACTCGGCGCGGAAGCCGGACAGCCCGCGCCAGGCGGAGATCCAGGCGTCCTGCACCACGTCCTCGGCTTCGGCGCTGTTGCCGGTGATCCGCAGCGCCACCCGGTACATCCGCGGGGTGTGCCGCCGGACCAGCTGGTCGAACGCGTGCGGATCGCCCGCCACGGCGCCGGCGAGCAGCGCCTGGTCCGGTCTCGGCTCGCCGGGCACGGTCACCGCCGCCGGTACCGGAACATGGTGAACCCGTCCTCGTGCAGGATCGACGCCAGTTCCAGGTCCCGCGGCACGTCCGTGGGCCTGCCCTCGGCGATGCGCCCGGCTCCGGCGCCGGCCAGCAGCGGCGCGACGGTCAGGCACAGCTGGTCGACCAGGTTCTCCGCGATCAGCCCGGCGAACAGGTGCGGTCCGCCTTCGCAGTTGATCCGGCGCAGCCCGCGCCGGTCGAGTTCGGCGAGCGCGACGGTCAGGTCCACGGTCCGCGACCCGGCGATGATCACTTCGGCACCCGCGTCGGCGAGCGCCCGGCGCCGGGCGGGCGGGGCGTCTTCCGTGGTCAGGATGATCGGCGGGATCGCCGCGTCGGTGAACAGCGCCGAGTCCGGTTCGATCGAGCAGCGGGCGGTGACCACGGCGATCGGCGGGATGTCGGACAACCCCAGCCGCTGCCGTGCTTCGGTGCGCCGCCGGCTCGGCCGCACGCCGCGGTAGTCCTCCGCGATGACCGTGCCCGCCCCGGCCAGCACCACGTCGCAGAGGTCCCGGCCGAGCCCGAAGATGCGCTTGTCCGCCGGGTGGGACAGGCCCTCGGACCGGTCCGCCAGGGTGACCGCGCCGTCCGCCGAAGCGACGAAGTTCACCTGCACCCACGGTTTCGACAGCCCGGCCGGGTAGGCGTAGAGCCGTTCGAGGTCGGCGCCGGTCAGGTCGCCGCCGCCGGGGCCGTTCTGGGGCCAGAGCTGTCGCACGTCCCCATCCCAGCACGGGTTACGCTCGCCCGCATGCCCCCACGCCTGATCGATCGCGACCCCCAGCTGGGCGCGGAGGAGCTGATCGGCTCGCTGGTCCCGCCGCCGCGGTTCGACGGTGTCCGCTTCGACACCTACGTGCCGAACCCCGAAGAACCCAGCCAGGCCGCCGCCGTGCGCGACTGCTCGGCGTTCGCGGCCAGGGTGGACGCCGCGCGCAAGCCGAAGTCGAAGTGGAAGGCGCTGTTCGGCGGTGGTGGCGAGGATCACGGCAAGCCGGGGCTCTACCTCGACGGCGGGTTCGGCGTCGGCAAGACCCACCTGCTCGCCTCGATCTGGCACGAGTCGCCCTCGCCCAAGGCGTATGCCACCTTCGTCGAGCTCACCCACCTGGTCGGGGCGCTGGGCTTCGCCGAGGCGGTGCGCCGGTTGTCCGCGCACCGGCTGCTCACCATCGACGAGTTCGAGCTGGACGATCCCGGCGACACCATGCTGGTGACCCGGCTGCTGCGTGAGCTGACCGACGCCGGGGTCTTCGTCGCGGCCACCTCGAACACGCTGCCGGACAAGCTGGGGGAGGGCCGGTTCGCCGCGGAGGACTTCCTGCGGGAGATCCAGTCGCTGTCCGCGCGGTTCGGCGTGGTGCGGGTGGACGGTCCCGACTACCGCCACCGCGGCCTGCCCGAAGCGCCGCCGCCCGCGTCGGACGACGAGCTGGAGGCGTCCGCCGCCCGGGTGCCCGAGTCCACTGTGGACGACTTCGGGCAGCTGTGCGACTACCTGGCGAAGCTGCACCCGTCGCGGTACGGGCGGCTCGTGCGCGGCGTGCCGATGGTGCACCTGCGCGGGGTTTCCGCCGCGCCGGACCAGAGCGTGGCGCTGCGGCTGGTGGCTTTCGCCGACCGGCTCTACGACAGCGCCATCCCGGTACTGGCCTCCGGCGAACCGCTTTCGGCCCTGTTCACCGAGGAGATGCTCCAGGGCGGGTACCGGAAGAAGTACCTGCGGGCGGTGAGCCGGCTGACGGCGCTGGCGAGGGACGCCGCCAAGCCCGCGCCCCGGTCGTGAGCACCGCCGCGATCAGCGGCACCACCGCGACCGAGAGCCCGGCGCCACCGGCCACGTCCGTGGCGTAGTGGTAGTGCAGGCCGATCATGCCGATCCCGGCGCCGGCGGTCAGCAGCACGCCGATCCCGGCCACCAGCAACGCCGTCCTGGCTGCCCGGACCAGCAGCACCACGACGGTCAGCGTGGTCACCAGGCTGACCGTGTGCCCGCTGGGGTAGGCGAGGTGGTCGTCGTAGTAGCGGCCGAACCACGGCTTGAGCACCCAGCTCGACAGCAGCACGGCGATCGCCGGTGCCAGCACGGTGAGCGCCAGTCCGGCCCAGTGGCGGCGGACGGCACAGCCGACCGCGAGCAGCGCCAGCGCGGGTAGGAGCACGTACGGCTCGGTGGGCAGCACCAGCACGCGCAACAGGAACTCGTTGCCGCCCAAGGTGTTCTCCACCGCCGTGGCGATTTCCGCGTCCGGGGAGGCGAAACCGCGGTCACCGGCGAAGAGCAGGCCCAGTACGAGGAACACGGCGAACCCGGCCAGCGCGGTGCCCAGCGTGGCCGTGGTCCTGAGGGTGGCTGTCCGGTCGATACCGCCGAGCCTACGGGTAATTCGGTCGCTTCCCCGCGCACGGTCGGTCACCATGCGCGGGTGGCCCATCTCGAAGCGAGCGCGTTGTCCTACCGGCTCGACGACGGCAGGCAGCTGTTCGAAGACGTGTCGTTCCGGGTCGGCTCGGAGCAGGTGACCGCGCTGGTGGGGGACAACGGCGCGGGCAAGACCACGCTGCTGCGCCTGCTCGGCGGCGAGCTGACCCCGCTCTCCGGCGCGGTGCAGGTGCAGGGCGGGCTCGCGGTGATGCCGCAGTTCATCGGCTCGGTGCGTGACGAGCGCACGGTCCGCGACCTGCTGCTCGCGGTCGCGCCGGTGCCGTTGCGCGAGGCCGCCGCCGAACTGGACGCGGTCGAACTGCTGCTGATGGACACCGACGACGAGACCACCCAGATGCGGTACGCCGAAGCGCTCTCGGCGTGGGGCGAAGCGGGCGGCTACGCGATCGAGGTCCTGTGGGACACGGTGACCGTCGCCGCGCTCGGGGTGCCGTTCGACCGCGCGCGGTTCCGCGAGGTGCGCACGCTGTCCGGCGGTGAGCAGAAACGCCTGGTGCTGGAGGCGCTGCTGCGTGGCCCGGAGCAGGTGCTGCTGCTCGACGAGCCGGACAACTACCTCGACGTGCCGGGGAAGCGCTGGCTGGAGGGGCGTCTCGCCGAGACCGGTAAGGCGGTGCTGCTGGTCAGCCACGACCGGGAACTGCTGGCCGCGGCCGCCACGCACATCGTCACCCTGGAGGGTGGCACAACCTGGGTGCACGGCGGCGGGTTCGGCCGCTGGCACGAAGCCCGGCAGGCGCGCGGGGAGCGGATGGCCGAGCTGCGGCGGCGCTGGGACGACAAGCACGAGCAGCTGATCGAGCTGGTGCGTTCGCTGCAGCGCGCGGCGACGATGAGCGACGAGATGGCGTCGCGCTACCGGGCCGCGCAGACCCGGCTCCGGAAGTTCGAGGAGGCCGGCGCGCCGCCGCTGCCGCCGAAGGAGCAGAAGGTCAAGCCGCGGCTGAGCGGCGGGCGGACCGGGCTGCGCGCGATCACCTGTACGGAATTGGAGTTGACCGGCCTGATGCGGCCGTTCGACCTGGAGGTGTTCTTCGGCGACCGGGTGTGCGTGCTGGGGTCGAACGGTTCGGGCAAGAGCCACTTCCTGCGGCTGCTCGGCGGGGACGACTCGGTGGGGCACACCGGGGTCTGCCGGTTGGGCGCGCGGGTGGTGCCCGGGCTGTTCGCCCAGACGCACCAGCACCCGGAATGGCTCGGGCGGACGCTGGTCGACCTGCTGTGGCGCGGCGACGACACGCGGCGGAGCGTGGACCGCGGCACGGCGATGGCCGCGCTGAGCCGCTACGGCCTCGCCGCCGCCGGTGACCAGCGCTTCGAGACGTTGTCGGGCGGGCAGCAGGCGCGGTTCCAGGTGCTGCTGCTCGAACTGAGCGGCGCCACGTTGCTGCTGCTCGACGAACCCACCGACAACCTGGACTTGATCTCGGCCGAGGCGCTGCAGGACGCGCTCACGGAGTTCACCGGCACGGTCGTCGCGGTCACGCACGACCGCTGGTTCGCGCGCTCGTTCGACCGGTTCGTCCTCTTCGCGGCCTCCGGCGAGGTCAGCGAGGTCGACGAACCAGTGTGGACCGAAGGCCGCGTCGACCGAGTCCGCTGAGTGTGCGGTTCACCTGCCCGAACGTGAGTTTCGGCTTCCTGAACGTGAGGTTCGGCTTCCTGAGTGTGGGACTCGCGGACGCGGCGATCCGGGCGAGTCCCACCTTCAGGAAGCCGAACCCCACACTCGGGAAGCCGAGTTACACACTCGGGCAGTCGAACACCACACTCGGGAAGCTGAAGCTCACACTCGAGGCCCCGAGCCAGCCGCGGCGGCGAGGCCTCGAATGCTATGAGTGGGGCATTCCCAGCGTTGAATGCAAGTAATGCCCCACTCATAGCAATGGCGCGGGGGGATGGGGGCGAGTTGTGGAGTAGGCCACTTGGCGGTAGAGTGGCATAGTCCACTATGAGAGCGGGTATGGATGGAGCAGTTTCCAGACTTCGGCGGGGAAGACCGACTCGTCGAAGCGGAACGCGTCGCCGTCGGTGTCGAAGACCGCCAGGTGTTGCTCCAGGACGGCCGAGGTGCCCGGCAGCTGCAGCCGTTTGCGCTCGGCGGGCGTGGCGAGTCGGGCGCGGACTTGGTCGCGGCCGAACGCGGGCCGTCTGCCGGTGCTCGTGCTGACGTATTCGTCCACGGCGGCCGGGGGCAGGTCCTTGTCCAGCAGGTCCGGCGCCCGCGCGGCGGTCTCCGTGCCGAACCACGAGGTCCGCAGTTCCGACGGCGTGCCACCGGACTCGGTGACCAGGACCTGGCGGCGCAGCCCGCGGCTGCCGGCGTGGCTGCCGAACACGTCCGCCACGTGCGGTGGCACGACGGTTTCCTCCGCGACCAGCACCACCAGCCCGGCTTCGGCCGGGAAGCTGACGTCGAGCGTGCGCGGCATCGCGAACCGGTTGCCGTGGCCGCCGGGCAGGTCGGCGCGGACGTAGGTGCCCGAGCCGTGCCTGCTCTCGACGTAGCCCTGGTGTCGCAGCAGGCGCAACGCGTCGGCCGCGGTCGGGCGCGCGACGCCCCACTCGCGCACGAGCTGCTGCTCCGAGGGCGCGCTCGCCCCGGGCTCCAGCTCGCCGGAGACGATCCGGGCCCGGATGCTGTTCGCGATCTGGTGGTACTTCGGCGTCGCGTCCCCGCTGGATCCCTCGTTCTCCATACACTTCCGTGTCGCTCGGTGGCCTAGGGCACCCGCACCTTAGCAGTGGGGCTCAGTCGTCTGTTTCGATCTCGGCTGCGACGCGGCCGGACTCGACCGCGGCCACGAGTTCGGCGTGGTCGGCTTCGGTCTGGTCGGCGTAGCGCACGGCGTACCGGCCCACGGCCTCATCCATGTCCTCGTCCTCGTCGAAGTACCCGGCGAGCAGCCGCGGATCGATGGAGCGCACGTGCGCGCGGGCCAGCAGCGCGCCCGCCAGCCGCCCGTAGTCGTCGAGGTGGTTGCCCTTGAGGGCGGTCGGGTCGATGTCGCCCTTCATGTTGCGGAACTGACGCACGATGTAGGCGCGACCCTCGATCGTGGTCCAGCCCAGCAGGATGTCGGTCTCGGCCTGCACCAGCCGGGCGCCGTGCACGATCCGCTGTCCCTCGTGCTCGGCGGGCGGGCAGTCCAGGTACGGCTCCAGCGACGAGGGACGGGCCTCCTTGACCTGCAGCACCAGCGATTCGTCGGTGTTGCCGCGCAGCAGCGCGACATAGCTGCGCAGCCCGACGCTGCCGGTGCCCACCACGCGGAAAGCCACATCCGAGACGCCGAAGCGGGTGATCAGGTTCCGCCGCGACTCCCGCAGCGTGTCCACATAGGACACCAGTCCGCCGGTGACCGCCTCGGCCGTCGCGTCGTCGACCCGGGTCAGCACCGGCGGCTCCTCGATGAACCGGTTCTCCCGCGTCCACTTCGCCACCACCTTGGCGCTGGTGTTCTTGCGTGCCTTGGCCGCGGCCTCGGCGAAGTCGTCGATCAGCTCGTCGGCCTTGACCCGGCTCAGCGCGGCCGCGTTGGGCAGCGCGTTCCACGACCGCATGAACGGCAGCTCGGCCAGGCTCCGCACGGTCCGCCGGTAGGACTTCACCACGTCCTCGGCGGCTTCGAGGCACTTCGACGCCGACACCCCGCCTTCGCGCCCGGCCAGCACGAGGCTGGTGGCCAGCCGCTTGACGTCCCACTCCCACGGGCCGGGCACGGTCTCGTCGAAGTCGTTGATGTCCATCACGATCTCGCCGTCCGGCGTGCCGTACAGCCCGAAGTTCGCCGCGTGCGCGTCACCGCAGATCTGCGCGAGCAGGCCGCTCTTCGGCGCGTCCGCGAGGTCGGCGGCCATCAGCCCGGCGGCGCCGCGGAAGAAGGAGAACGGCGACGAGACCATCCGGCCCATGCGCAGCGGCACCAGCGACGGCAGCCGCCCGGCGTTGCTGGCTTCGATGAACTCCAGCACGCCGGGCCGCCGCGGGCCGGTCGCCTCGTGGTCGTGCGCGGCGGGCGGGGCCGCCTCGCGCAGCGCCTTGCCCTGGGCGCGGACCGCCGCCGGGTCCTGGACCTCCCGCAGTTCCGCCGCCTCGCGCCGTCCGCTGACCATGGCCTGCTCCCTCCAGCTGTGACTGCGGGGAGCTAACCAGAGTCAGCGCGCGCCGATGACCTCGGCCAGCGCTTCGACCCCGCGGTCCAGTTCGTCCTGGTCGATCACCAGCGGCGGTGCCAGCCGCAGCGTGTGGTCGTGGGTTTCCTTGCACAGCACGCCGAGCCCGGCGAGCGCCTGCGAGGCCTCGCGGCCGGTCGGGCCGCCGGGCGCGATGTCCACCCCGGCCCACAGGCCGCGCCCGCGCACCGCGGACAGGCCGTTGCCGACCAGCTTCGCCAGCCGCTCGTGCAGGTGCGCGCCCAGTTCGGCGGAGCGCTGCTGGAACTCGCCGGTGGCGAGCAGCCGGACCACCGCGCGCCCGACCGCGCAGGCGAGCGGGTTGCCGCCGAAGGTCGAGCCGTGCTCACCCGGGCGCAGCACGCCGAGCACGGCACGCGAGCCGACCACCGCGGACACCGGCAGGATGCCGCCGCCGAGGGCCTTGCCGAGCGTGTACACGTCGGCGTGGACGTTCTCGTGCTCCAGCGCGAGCAGCTTGCCGGTGCGCGCCAGGCCGGACTGGATCTCGTCCGCGATCAGCAGCGAACCCGACTCGTCGCACAGCCGCCGCGCCTCGGCGAGGTAGCCCTCGGGCGGCACGATCACGCCCGCCTCGCCCTGGATCGGCTCGAGCAGGACCGCGGCGGTCCGCGGGCCGATGGCGGCACGCAGCGCGTCGGCGTCGCCGTAGGGCACGGTGACGAAGCCGGGGGTGAACGGGCCGAAGTCGGCCCGCGCGGTCTCGTCGGTGGAGAAGGAGACGATGGTGGTGGTGCGGCCGTGGAAGTTCGACCCGGCCACCACGATCTCCGCCTGCCCGTCCGGCACGCCCTTGACCTGGTAGGCCCACTTGCGCGCGAGCTTGACCGCGGACTCGACCGCCTCGGCGCCGGAGTTCATCGGCAGCACCATCTCGGTGCCGGTCAGCTCGGCCAGTTCGCGGCAGAACAGGCCCAGCTGGTCGTGGTGGAAGGCCCGCGAGGTCAGCGTGACCCGGTTCAGCTGCTCGGTGGCCGCGGCGACCAGTGCCGGGTGCCGGTGCCCGAAGTTGAGCGCGGAGTAACCGGCGAGGAAGTCGAGGTAGCGCTTACCCTCGACGTCGGTGACCCAGGCGCCTTCACCTTCGGCGATGACCACGGGCAGGGGGTGGTAGTTGTGCGTGCCCCAGTGCTCGTCGAGGGCCACGTATTCGGCGGCGGAGGTCGTCATGCGATCAGGTTAGGTCCTCCCTGACGAACCTTCATCCGGAAATCATTGCTTTAACCCGGTGTTCGTTGCGCAATTCGCCGCTCTCGGCCACGAATCGTTGTGGGGGACGCGTGCTGCGGGCGGGCGGCCGGTGTTCTACTGTCGCCGGATGACGGTGCGTGACGCGTTTCGGGTGGTCCTGGGCTCCGGCGTCGAGCTGCCGGACCCGCGTGACCGCCCGGTCGGACCGGGCAAGAAGGCCAAGGCGCGCGACGAGCTGCCCGAACTCGGGTCCGAGCTCGACGAGCTGCAGGAGCGGCTCTTCGCCGAGGACGGTCGCAGCCTGCTACTGGTGCTGCAGGGCATGGACACCTCCGGCAAGGGCGGCACGGTCCGCCACGTGCTCGGCATGGTGAACCCGCAGGGCGTCCGGTACCAGGCGTTCAAGAAGCCGACCCCGGCCGAGCGGCGGCAGCACTTCCTGTGGCGGGTGCGCAAGGTGCTGCCCGCCGCCGGGCAGATCGGCGTCTTCGACCGCTCGCACTACGAGGACGTGCTGGTGCCGCGGGTGCTCGGGCAGCTCGGCGGGGCGAAACTGGCGCAGCGGTACGAGGAGATCAACGCCTTCGAGCGCGAGCTGACCGACGCCGGGACGACGATCGTCAAGGTGTTCCTGCACATCTCCCCGGAGGAGCAGCTCGAACGGCTGCGCGGTCGCCTGAACGACCCCGCCAAGCGCTGGAAGTACACCCCGGACGACCTCGAGGCCCGCGGGCGCTGGCACGACTACCAGCAGGCCTACCACGGCGTGTTGAAGGAGACATCGACCGCCGTCGCGCCCTGGTACGTGGTGCCCGCCGACCGCAAGTGGTACCGGAACTGGGCGGTCGCCGGGCTGCTGCTGGAAACCCTGCGCGAGATGGCGCCGGTCTACCCCGACCCCGGCTACGACGTGGCGGCCCAGCTGGCCGCGCTGGACGCGGCGAAAGCGCTGCCGTAGCCATTTGGTGGCGCGTCTGTCAGAGTGCTGCCCGTGAGTGACGACGTCTCCTTTCTCCGGAAGCAGGCCCGCACCCAGCGGTTCACCCTGGGCGCGCCCAAGGATTTCCGGATCTCGCCGGACGGCGGCCGGGTGCTGTTCCTGCGGGCCGAATCCGGGGTCGACCGGCGGAACAGCCTGTGGAACCTCGACCTGGGCACCGGCACCGAGACCAAGGTGGTCGACGCCGCTCAGCTGCTGCCGGGCGAGGAGGACCTGCCACCCGAGGAGCGGGCGCGCCGCGAGCGCAGCCGCGAGACCTCCGGCGGCGTGGTCGGGTACGCGGTCGACGCCGCGTTCCGGCTGGCCACGTTCAGCCTCTCCGGCAAGCTGTACACCGTCGACCTGAGCTCCGGGGAGATCACCACGCTGGTGGACACCGCGGTGATCGACCCGCGGCCGAACCCGGCGGGCACCCACGTGGCCTACGTGCGGGACCGGCGGCTGCGGGTGCTCGAACTCGCCACCGGCGAGGACCGCCTGCTGGTCGACGAGCCCGGCGAGCACCTCGCCTGGGGGCTCGCCGAGTTCATCGCGGCCGAGGAGATGGGCCGCGCCCGCGGGTACTGGTGGTCACCCGAGGGGGACCGGCTGCTCGTGGAACGCAGCGACGGCGCTTCGGTGCCGCGCTGGAACATCGCCGACCCCGCGCACCCGGAGGCCGGCGTGCACACCGTGGCCTACCCGGCCGCCGGTTCGGCCAATGTGGACGTCTCGCTGTCGATCATCGGGCTGGACGGCAGCCGGGTGGACGTCGAACGCGGTGACTGGGAGTACCTGGCCTCGGTGCACTGGTCGGCGGGCGGCCCGCCGCTGATCGCGGTGCAGCCGCGGGACCAGCGGCGGCTGGAGATCCGCTCGGTGGACGTGCGCGACGGCTCCACCTTCCTGCTGCACGCCGAGACCGACGAGCACTGGGTCGAGCTGGTCCCGGGGTCACCGGCGTGGACGGCGGACGGGAAGCTGGTGCGCGTCGGCGTCTCCGAGGACACCTACCGACTGTTCGTGGACAACCGGCCGGTCACCGAAGCGGGCTTGCAGGTGCGCTCGGTGCTCCACGCCGGTGACGAGGTGCTGTTCAGCGCTTCGGCCGAGGACCCGACGCAGATCCACGTCTACCGCACCGGCGGCGACGGCGTGCAGCGGCTGTCCCTTTCGGACGGCGTGCACATCGGGGCCGGTTCGGCGGCGGTCACCGTGCTCTCCTCGTGGAGCCTGGAGCACAGCGGCCCCGAGGTGACCGTGCTGGCGGACGCGAAGCCGGTGGCCAAGGTGGTCTCGTCCACAGTGGACCCCGGGCTGGAGCCGAACCTGACCTGGCTGACGCTGGGCGAGCGCGGCCTGCGCGCGGCGCTGCTGCTGCCCACCGGGTACCGGCCCGAGCAGGGCAAGCTGCCGGTGCTGCTCGACCCCTACGGCGGTCCGCACGCGCAGCGGGTGCTGCAGAGCCGCAACGCCTTCCTGAACCCGCAGTGGCTGGCGGACCAGGGGTTCGCCGTGCTGGTCGCCGACGGGCGCGGCACGCCGGGCCGCGGTCCGGCGTGGGAGAAGGAGATCTCCCGCGAGCTGGCCGAAGTCACGCTGGCCGACCAGGTGGACGCGCTGCTCGCGGCCGCGGCCGGGCACCCCGCGCTGGACCTCGGCCGGGTCGGCATCCGCGGCTGGTCCTACGGCGGCTACCTCTCCGCGCTGGCGGTGCTCCGGCGCCCGGACGTGTTCCACGCGGCGGTCGCGGGCGCGCCGGTCACCGACTGGTCCCTGTACGACACGCACTACACCGAGCGCTACCTGGGCACGCCGCAGGCCGACGCCGACTGCTACGAGCGGAACTCGCTGATCGCCGGCGCCGGGGACCTGCGGCGCGCGCTGCTGCTGGTGCACGGCCTGGCGGACGACAACGTGTTCGTGGCGCACACGCTGAGGTTGTCCTCGGCGCTGCTGGCGGCGGGGCGGGCGCACACGTTCCTGCCGCTGGCCGGCGCGACGCACATGACCCCGCAGACCGAGACCGTCGCCGAGAACCTGCTGCGGCTGCAGGTCGACTGGCTGCACCGGGAACTGGAAGCACACCGGACTACGGAAGGAAAGACCGCGTGAACCGCTGGGGCATCACGATCCCGTTCACCGGGGTCCCGCTGGCCGCGCACCGGGAACTGGTGCAGGAGCTGCCCGATCTCGGCTACACCGACGCCTGGTCCGCCGAGACCGCGGGCACCGACGCGTTCTCGCCGTTGCTGCTGGCTTCGCAGTGGGCGCCTTCGCTGCGCCTGGGCACCGCGATCGTGCCGGTGTACACCCGGGGTCCCGGCCTGCTCGCGATGAGCGCGGCGACGCTGGCCGAATGCGCGCCGGGGCGGTTCGTGCTCGGCATCGGCACCTCGTCACCGGTGATCGTCGAAGGCTGGAACGCCACCGAGTTCGCCGAACCGTTCGCGAAGACGCGGGACACGCTGCGCTTCCTGCGTGCCGCGCTGGCGGGGGAGAAGGTCACCGAGAAGTACCCGACCTTCTCGGTGAGCAAGTTCCGGCTGGAGCGCATCCCGGACCCGGCGCCGCCGATCATGCTGGCGGCGCTGCGCCCCGGCATGCTCAAGCTGGCCGCCAAGGAGGCGGACGGCGCCATCACGAACTGGCTGGCGCCGACCGACGTGCCGAAGGTGCGTGAGGTGCTCGGCCAGGAGCCGGAACTCGCCGCGCGGATCTTCGTCTGCCCCACCGAGGACGCCGAGGCCGCGCGCGGGCTCGGGCGGCTGCTGATCAGCAGCTACCTGACCGTGCCGGTGTACGCGAAGTTCCACGACTGGCTGGGCCGCGAGGAGATCCTCGCGCCGATGCACCGGGCGTGGGCGGCGGGCGATCGCAAGGCGGCGAACGAGGCCATCCCGGACGAGGTGGTCGACGACCTGATCGTGCACGGCAGCCCCGAGGCCTGCCGAGAGCGCGTCCAGTCCTATGTGGACAACGGGCTGACCACCCCGGTGATCGCCCTGCTGCCCACCGGCGGCGACCCGTTCGAGCAGGTGCGGGCCCTGCGGCCTAACTGACCGCGAGCAGGGTGAACGTGGCCGCGCCGAAGCCGGCGGTGAAGGTCGCGGCCACGTACGCCACCGCCCGCGCCCGATGTCCCCTGGCGAACAGGTCGACCGTTTCGTACCCGAAGGTGGAGTACGTGGTCAGCGCGCCACACAGGCCGGTGCCGAGCAGGGCCTGCGTGGCGCCGGTGGTCCCGGCCAGGAAACCGAGCAGCGCCGAACCGGCCACGTTCACCGCGAAAGTGCCCCACGGGAAGCGCGCGTTGAGGGCACGGCCGACGAGGTAACGCAGCACCGCGCCGATCGCGCCACCGAGCGCGACGAGGAGCGCCGTCACTTTTCGCCCTTTCGGGTGGCCAGGCGGATACCGGCGACCACCGCCGCGAGACAGACGGTGAGTGTCACGAAGGTGTAAGCGACGGCGGGCCAGGGATTCCCCGTTTGGACCGCTCGCAACGCATCGAGCACGGCGGTGGAGTACGTGGTGTAGCCGCCGAGCACGCCGGTGCCGAGGAACGCCCGCAGCAGCACCCGATCGGTGGACGCGTACAGCGCGCCGATGAGCAGGCAGCCGGTCGCGTTGACGAACATTGTGGACACCGCGAAACCGCCCGGCGGGTGCGGAAAAGCCGCGGAAAGGCCGAATCGGGCAAGGCTGCCGAGTGCGCCACCGGCGGCGATCGCCCCCAGTACCGGGAACCGCACGTGCTCACCTCCGGGGCGAACTTACCCCGGCGAGCGGGAGGTAGACCGGATGGCGGAACCGCCGCGCGCCCGGCCACCCACATGATGGGTCGGTGGACGGAGGTCCGTACCCTTGTTCAGGGTAGGCATACCTTACCGAGGAGGACGTGTGGCGAACTCGCGCGGGGAACCGGCACTGGCCGGGGGGACGGCCGGGCACGAGCGGCTGGCCGAACTGATTCCCTTCGCGCTCAGGGGTTTCGCGCGGGGTGCGGCCGAACGGAACGGGCCCGCCCCCAGTGGTGGTCCCGCCGCGGTGGCCGCCGAACTGGCGGCCGTGCTCCCGGCCGGTTCGGTGCCCGCCGAAGGGGTGGGGGCCGAACGCGCCCTCACCGACCTGACCGCGTTGCTCGCCGCGGGTTCGGTGGATCCGGCGGATCCCTGGTGTGCCGCGCACCTGCACTGCCCGCCGCTGGCCGTCTCGGTGGCCGCGGACGTGGTGGCCGCCGCGCTGAACCCGTCGATGGATTCGTGGGACCAGGCGCCGGTGGCCAGTGAGCTGGAACGGGAGTTCACCGGGGCGCTGGCGCGGGTGTGCTTCCCTGACGAGACTGCCCCCGACGCCGTGGTGACCAGCGGCGGTACCGAATCGAACCTGCTCGGGCTGCTGCTCGCGCGGGAGCACGCGCCGGGCCGCCGGGTGGTTCCGGTCTGCGGGACGAACGCGCACCACAGCGTGGCGCGCGCGGCGTGGGTGCTTGGCCTGCCCGCGCCCGTGGTGGTCGCCTGCGACGGCGACCGGCTCCGGCCCGACGCGCTCGCCGAGGCGCTGGCCGCGCTCACCGAACCCGCCGTGGTGGTGGCGACCGCGGGCACCACGAACACCGGCGAGATCGATCCGCTGGCCGAGATCGCGGTGGTGTGCCGGGCCGCGGGCGCGCAACTGCACGTCGACGCCGCGTATGGCGGGATGGCCCTGTTCAGCCCGGCGCACGCCGAACTGCTGGCCGGGCTCTCCGAGGCGGATTCGGTCGCGCTGGACATGCACAAGTTCGGCTGGCAGCCGGTCGCGGCCGGGCTGCTCGCCTGCCGCGACGCCACCCGGCTCGAAGCGCTGAACGTGCGGGCCGAGTACCTCAACGCCGACGACGACACCGAAGCCGGGCTGCCGGACCTGCTCGGCCGCTCGATCCGGACCTCGCGGCGGCCCGACGCCTTCCGCATGGCGGTCACCTTCCACGCGCTGGGCCACCGGGAACTCGGGCGGCTGGTCGCGCACTGCTGCGACACCGCGACCGAGGTGGCCGAGGACGTGGCCGCCGATCCCGGGCTGCGGTTGTGGGCCGCGCCGTCACTGTCCACTGTGCTCTTCCGGCCGCGGGTCTCCGACGAGGTGGTGGTGCGGATCCGGCGGACCCTGCTGGAGGCGGGCACCGCGGTGCTCGGCCGCGCCACCATGCCCACCGGTCCCGGCGGCGCCGACCAGGTGTGGCTCAAGCTGACCCTGCTCAACCCCGCGGCCACCGCGGCGGACTACCGGCCGTTGCTGGACCTGGTGGGGCGGACGGCCGCGGAGATGGCCGCCGCCGGAGAGGAGCGGGTCCTTTCGTGAACCGGCCGGTGGACCTGGCGGGCGTCGGGATCGGCCCGTTCAACCTGTCGCTGGCCGCGCTGGCCGCCCGGGTGCCGGACCTCGAGGCGGTCTTCTTCGACCGCAGGCCCGAATTCCGCTGGCACCCCGGGCTCCTCATCGAAGGCACCACGCTGCAGGTGCCGTTCCTCGCCGACCTGGTCTCGCTCGCCGACCCGACCAGCGAACTGTCCTTTCTGAACTACCTGCGCGCCAAGGACCGGCTCTTCCCGTTCTACTTCTCCGAGCGCTTCCACATCCCGCGGGCGGAGTACGACGACTACTGCCGCTGGGCCAGCGAGCGGCTGCCGTCGTGCCGGTTCGGGCGTACGGTGGCGGACGTGCGCTGGAACACCGGGGAGCAGGCCTTCTCGCTGTCGTTCGAGGAGGGGGAGCCGGTGCTGGCCCGCAACGTCGTGCTCGGCGTGGGCACGTCGCCGCGGGTGCCGGAAGCGTTGCGGCAGCTGGTCGACGATCCCGGCGTGCTCGCCGTCCATTCGGCGGGCTACCTGGACGCGCGGGAGGAACTGCTCGCCGCGCGCTCGGTCACCGTGCTCGGCTCCGGGCAGTCCGGCGCCGAGGTGTTCCTGGACCTGCTGCGGGCCCGGCCGCACGGGCTGCGCTGGCTCAGCCGGACCCGCTCGTTCGCGCCGATGGAGTACTCGAAACTGGGGCTCGAGCAGTTCACCCCGGACTACACGGACTACTTCCACGGCCTGCCCGAGCCGGTCCGCGATCGGCTCGTCCCGTCGCAGTGGCAGCTGTACAAGGGCATCGACGCCGAGACGATCGCCGCCATCCACGACGAGTTGTACGAGCTGAGCATCGGTGGTGCCTGGCCGTCGGTGACGCTCACGCCCGGCGTCGAGGTGGTCGGCGCCGAGTACTCGGACGGCGGTATCGAACTCCGGGTGCGGCACCCCGAACAGGGCTCGGCCGCGACCGTCCACACCGGAGCGGTGGTCGCCGCGACCGGCTACACCGAGACGCTGGCCCCGTTCACCGGCGACTGCGCCCGCGACGGCAGCGGCCGCCCGGTGATCGGCCGGGACCACCGGCTGGCGCTGCCGCCCGAGGTCACCGGCTCGCTGTTCGTGCAGAACGCCGAACGCCACACCCACGGCGTCGGCGCGCCGGACCTCGGCCTGGCGGCCTGGCGCTCGGCGCGCATCCTCAACGCGATCAGCGGGCGTACGGTCTACCCGTTGCCGGAACGCACCGCGTTCACCACGTTCGGACTGGAGGGCTCGTGACCGAGACAGCGCAGGTTTCCCTGGCCACCGACGACCCGGCGGACACCGCCGCGGCGTGGCGGGCGGCCGGTGCGCTCATCGTGCACAAGATGCTGGGGGAGCTGTCCTACGAGGGCCTGCTGCGGCCCGAACCCGCCGACCCGGCCGAATCCGACGCCGGCCACCGCGGCTGGGTGCTGACGCTGCCGGAGGTGCGCTACGAGTTCCGCGCGCGGCGAGGGGCGTTCGACGCGTGGACCGTGCAGACGGGTAGCGCGGTGCGCATCGCGGAGCAGTCCGCGCCCGCGGACGATCCCCGGATCCTGGTCGTGGACGCCAGGGCGGCGCTCGGCCTGAGCGGCCTCCGCCTGGCGGACGTGCTGGCCGAGCTGACCTCCACGGTGGCCAACGAAGCGGCCCGCCTGGCGAACGCGCCGACCGCGACCACGCTGTCCACAATGGACTACGACCTGGCGGACGGGCACCTGACCGGCCACCCGCGGCTGGTGCTGAACAAGGGCCGCGTCGGTTTCTCGGCGGCCGACCGGGAGCGGTACTCCCCGGAGTCCGGCGCCGACGTGATGCTGCGCTGGTTCGCCGTGCACCGCGACCACGCCGAGTTCCGCTGCGTCGGCGAACTCAGCGAGGAACGCCTGCTGGCCGAGGAACTCGACCACGACCTGCGGGCCGAGTTCACCGAAAAAGTGGCGGTCCACGGCGATCCGGCGGACTACCTCTGGGTGCCGGTGCACCCGTGGCAGGCCGACGAGATCATCGGCACGCTCTACGCGGCCGAGCTGAGCACCGGGGTGCTGATCGACCTCGGGCCGGGCCACGACCACTACCGTCCACACCAGACGGTCCGGACACTGGCGAACGTGGGCAGGCCCGGCCGCCGCGACGTGAAGACGGCCGTCTCGGTGCGCAACACGCTGGTCTACCGCGGCCTGAACTCGGCGGCCACGCTGGCCGGTCCGGCGATCACCGCCTGGCTGAAGCAGGTCAGCGCCGCCGATCCGATGCTGACCGAGGAGTACCGGTTCGAGCTGCTGGGTGAGGTCGCCAGCGTTTCGGTCCGGCACCCGTTGTTCGGCGCGCTGGACGAACTGCCGTACCGGTTCCACGAAACGCTCGGGGCGCTGTGGCGGGAGCCGCTGCGCGAGCGCGTCGGCGAGGGCGAGCACGCGCTGTCCTTCGCCGCGCTGCCGTATCGCGGGCCGGACGGCGAGTCGGTGCTCGCTGCCCTGATCCGGCGCTCCGGCCTGCCGGCGGAACAGTGGTGCGCCAAGGTGTTCGACCTGCTGCTGACCCCGCTGCTGCAGTGGTTGCTGCGCTACGGCGTGGGCTTCTGCCCGCACGGCCAGAATCTGGTCCTGATCGTCGACCAGGACGGCGTGCCGCTGCGTGTGGCGATCAAGGATTTCGCGCAGGGCGTGGACCTGCTCGACGAGGACGTCGACGTGTACGCCCAGCTCGCGCCGGAAGCGGCCGAGGAGATGCTGCGCTGGCCCGCGCACCTGCTCGCCCAGTCGCTGTTCAGCTCGGTGTTCTCCGGCCAGTTCCGGTTCTGGGCCGAGGTGCTGCTGGACGAGCTCGCGCTGCCGCGTACCCGGTTCTGGGAGCTGGTGCGCGAGGTGGTCAACCGGTTCCGCGAGGCGAATCCGGACCTGGCGGCGCGTTTCGACGCGTGCTCGCTGTTCGCGCCGGACGTCGAGCGGGTCACGCTGAACCGTGAACACCTCGCCGGTGGCGGGTTCGACAAGGTGGAGCGGGACGACGAGTTCGACGTGCGGTGGGGCCGGGCGCCGAACCCGCTGCACGGTCCCGATCCGGCCGGCGCCTGGTGATCGGCGCGCCCCGGCCGGTCGGGCCGCGCAGCCTGGCCGAACGGCGGGCCGCCGCGTCGGTGCCGGACGGCCTCGGCGAGGTGCCCCGGGTGCTGCTGCTGGTGCCGGACCCGCACGCCCGGTTCGCCGCGGTCGAGCTGGACGGCCGGTTCGTCGCCGAGGAGGTGCTGGCCAACGGCTACGGCGTCTGCTCGTACGTCTTCGTCTGGGACGTCCACCGCGCTGTACCGTCCACTTTGGACGAGTCGCTGCGCCGGTACGCCGACCGCTTCGGCGATCTGCGGATGCGCCCGGACCTGGCGACGCTGACGCCGGTTCCCGGTGCGCTCGCGGTGGTCTGCGATGTCGAATGGCCGGACGGGTCGCCGGTGGAGATCGCGCCGCGGACCGTGCTCACCCGGCAGCTGGCGGCGCTGGAGGAACGCGGGCTGGTGCCGTCGGTCGGCATCGAGCACGAGGTCACCTTCCGCGGTCCGGATGGCGAACCGCTGACCGAGCACCCCGTCGACTACGCGCTCGGCGGCACCGAACGCCTGCGGCCGGTGCTCACCTCGGCCGCCGAACTGCTGGCCGGGCTCGGGGTCGAGTCCGCGCGGGCCGAATGCCACCCGGGACAGTACGAGATCGTGCTGCGTCACCGGGACGCGCTGGCGGCGTGCGATGACGCGCTGCTGCAACATTTCCTGATCCGGCAGGCCGCCGCCGAACACGGGGTCACGGCCGGTTACCTGGCCGCCGAGGAGCCCGGGCAGGGCAGCTCCGGGCACGTGCACCTGTCCTTGTCCACTGTGGACGGGCGGCCGAACCGGCTGGACGCGTTCCTCGCGGGGGTGCTGCGGGAAGCCAGGGCGCTCACGCCGATCTGGGCGCCGACCTGGAACAGCTACGTCCGGTTGCGCACGGGACCGTTCTCCCCGCGCGTGCTGCGCTGGGGCACCGACGACCGGACGGCGTCGATCCGCGTGGCCGGTGGGGACGACAACCCACGCCTGGAGTTCCGCTTCGCCGGAGCCGACGCGCAACCGCACCTGGTGGTCGCGGCGTTGATCGCGGCGGGCATCACCGGGCTCGACGAGAACCTGGAGCCACCACCGGAAGGGGAGAATTGCGGCGAACTGGCGGGCTCCCCGTGGGAGGCCCTGGCCGAGTTCACCGAGACCGGGGCGCGGTTGCTCGGCCCGGAGGTCGCCGCTCAGCAGATTTCCTTGCTGCGCGCGGAAATCGATGCCGGGCTGAGCGCGGTCAGCGATTGGCAGCGCGATCGAGCGCGTCTGCGTGCCTGAGCCCGGTGAGCGCGGGCAACGCCAGGCAGAGCAGGAACGCCACCGCCAGCATGAGGTAGATGTTCCCGGCGAGCTGCTGGCCGGTGGTCCACAGCAGTTCCTTGTCGCCGTAACCGGGCAGTTCGTGGAACGGCGCGACGATGAAGGCGACCGTGGTGAGCAGCGCGGCGGTGAACCAGCCGATCGCGGTGAGCGAGCTTTCGGCCACCCGGCGCACCACGTAGGCGAGCATCACCACCAGCGCGGGCACCACCCAGACCCAGTGGTGGGACCAGGAAGTCGGCGACACGAGCAGCGCCAGCGCGGCGTTGGCCATCAGCGCCGGGGCCGGGTCGGAGCGCCGCATGGCCACGATCGTCACCCCGAGCAGCACCAGCCCGAGCACGATCCACCACACCGTGACGTCGGCGGGGGACAGGCCGAACCGCGCGAGCGCGGCCTCGATCGCCTGGTTGGTGCGAAACGGTGAGCCGCTGACCTCGGCGAGCCCGTCGGAGCCACCGGTCCAGAACTTCACCGAACCGGCGAAGTCGACCACGAAACCCACCGCGGTGGCGGCCACGCCGGTCAGCGCGGCCACGAGCGCCGCCCGGTAGTCCTTGCGCAGCAGGAAGTACAGCACGAACGCGGCGGGCGTGAGCTTGACCGCGGCGGCGAGGCCGACCCCGATCCCGCGCGGCCACCAGGCCTTCGGCGCCAGGCAGTCGACCGCGACCAGGCCCATCAGCAGCAGGTTGACCTGGCCGAAGGAGAAGGTGTCGCCGACCGGCTCGAGGTAGGTGCTCAGCGGCGTGACCAGCGCGGCGATCATGATCGCGCCACGCGGGCCGCCCGCGGGCCACACGTGCCTGCCCACCACGTAGACCGTGGCCGCGATGGCCGCGAAGTTGGCCAGCACCAGCAACGTGTTCGCGGTGTACCAGGGCAGCGCGGCGAAGGGCAGCAAGGCGAGCAGCGCGAAGGGCGGGTAGATGAACGGGAGCGGGTTGCCGATCTGCGTTTCCGGCATCACGCCGTAGATGTCGCGATCCTCACGCCAGGCGGTGAACCCGTTGCGGTAGACCTCGAGGTCGATCTGCCAGTATCCGGCGCTCTCCACCAGCGGCCAGAGGGTGAACCACGCGCCGGCGAGACCGAGCAGCACCGCCACCCAGAAGAACTTCAGCACCACCGGTTTCCGTGGCTCCGTGCTCGACACCCTGCGCCCCCTCTGCCGGATTGCGCTGTGAGTCTAGGCGAGCGCCTGCTGTCCGCCCCGGTGCAGGCGGCGGTAGGCCGAAGGCGGGGTGTCGTAGTGGTCCAGGAAGCTTTGGCGCAGGGACTCCGTGGAGCCGAAACCGCAGCGGCGGGCCACAGCGGACAGTGGCAGGTCGGTGGTGGAAAGCAGTTGGGCCGCGGTCTCGGTGCGCACGCGGCGGACGTGCTTGCCGGGTGTGGTGCCGAGGTGGGTGTCGAACAGCCGGGACAGCTGGCGGGCGCTCAGCCCGGCCCGCGCGGCGAGCGCCGGGGTGCCGAGGTCGGTGTCGAGGTGGCTGGCGATGTGGGCGGTCAGGTCCCGGACCACGTGGTGTTCCGGCGCAGGTGCGGTGAGGAACATGCTGACCTGCGCCTGGTTGCCCGGCCGTTGCAGGTAGGCGACCAGGTGGCGGGCGATCTGCCGGGACAGCGACGGGCCGTGGTCCTGCTCGACCAGCGCCAGCGCGAGGTCCAGCCCGCTGGTCACCCCGGCGGAGGTGTAGACCTCGCCGTCGCGGACGTACAGCGGCGCCGGGTCGACCTCGATGTCGGGGAACTGCGCGGCGAGGCGGGGTGCGTCGGCCCAGTGCGTGGTGCAGCGGCGGCCGGTCAGCAGCCCGGCCGCGGCGAGCAGGGTGGCGCCGGTGCACACCGACGCGACCCGCCTGCTGGCCTTGGCGAGGCGGCGGAGCTGCGCGAGCACCCGCCCGTCCGCGGCGGCGGACAGGTGCCCGAGCCCGCCGGCCACCACCAGCGTGTCCAGCGGCCCGGTCACCTGGTCCAGGCGGACCTCGGGGGTGAGCGTGATCCCGGACTGGCAGCGGATCGGCCTGCCGTCGAGCCCGCCGAGCCGGATCTCGTACGCGGGCTTCGAGCGCAGGCGGTTGGCCGCGTCGAACACGTCGGACGGGCAGGCGATGTCGAGCAGCTCCGCCTGGGGGAAGGCCGCGATGAGGATCTGCCGGGGCGCCATGGCGCGACCCTAGCAGCGGATGTCTTACCGACACGGTTCGCAGGATTACGGACATCGGCCGCCGCCGGGCCCGTCGTGGTGGCCATGGTGGGCGGCATGACTGAACCGAAGACGATCGCGTTCGTGCTGTACCCGGGGCTGACCCTGCTGGACCTGGTGGGGCCGCTGCAGGTGTTCACCGGGCTGGCCGGGATTTCGCCGGGGTACCGGGTGGTCGTGGTGGGGCAGGATCGCGAGGTGACCGAGACGGACACGCCGCTGTCGGTGCGGCCGAGCCACACCTTCGCCGACGTGCCCTCGCCCGAGATCGTGGTGGTGCCAGGGGGCCTGGCGCCGACCTGGCGGGCGGCGGCCGACGAGCGGCTGCTGGCCTACCTGCGGCAGGCGGCCGAGCACGCGGAGGTGGTGGCGTCGGTGTGCACCGGCTCGCTGATCCTCGGCGCGGCCGGGCTGCTGGAGGGGCGCAAGGCGAACACGCACTGGAGTCACCGCCACTTCCTGGCGGAGTTCGGCGCCGAGCCGGTGGGGGACCGGTGGGTCGAGGACGGCAAGTTCCTCACCGCCGCCGGCGTGGCCGCGGGCATCGACATGGCGCTGCACCTGGTGGGGAGGATGGCGGGGGACGACATCGCGCGCGGGGTGCAGTTCGGGATCGAGTACGACCCGGAACCGCCGCTCGGCCCGCTGGACTGGGACCAGGCGCCGCACGAGTTGTTCGCGGCCTACACCGCCGCGGGTATGCGCGAGGGATTGACCGGGACGGCTCTGGCCGAGCGCTTCCTCCGGGAGTAAGGTCTAGACCATCCCGCCGCCGCAGGGATCCGAAGGGAACTCGTCCATGCCTTCAACCTCTCCCCGGCGACGGTGGGGCGCGGCGGCACTGGCCGCCGCGACGGTCGCCACCGGCCTGTCGGTCGCTGTCGCAGCCGCGCCCGCGGCCGGCGCCACGGTGCTGCCGAACGGATTCCGGAGCGTCGGCTATATGCCGTCGTGGTCCGGGAACGTCAACAGCATCCAGTACGGCAAGCTGACCCACATCAACTACGCCTTCGTGCTGCCGAATGCGAACGGCACGCTGCAGGCCGTGCCCGATCCCGGCAAGCTGTCCTCGCTGGTCTCGCAGGGGCACAACAACGGCGTCAAGGTCTCGCTGGCGATCGGTGGCTGGAACGACGGGAACGACTCGGCGTTCGAGGCGCTCGCGGCGAATTCGGGCAGCCGCACCACGTTCGTCAACAGCGTGGTCAGCGTGGTGAACCAGTACAACCTCGACGGGGTCGACATCGACTGGGAGTACCCGGATCCGGGCACCTCGGGGAACAATTTCACCGCGTTGATGCAGCAGCTGAGCACCGCCATGCACAGCCGGGGCAAGCTGCTGACCGCGGCGGTGGTTTCCGGTGGTGGCACCGCGAACGGGGTGCAGCCCGCGGTGTTCGGGTACGTGGACTGGCTCAACATCATGGCCTACGACGGCGGCAGCCCGCACGCGAACTACGACTGGTCGATCGCGTCGGCGAACGAATGGAAGGGCCGGGGGCTGCCCGCCGCGAAAACCGTGCTGGGCGTGCCGTTCTACAGCCGTCCCGGGTACCTGACCTACGCGCAGCTGGTGGCGATGGACCCGGCGAACGCCAACCGCGACTGCGTCACCGCCAACGGCGCGCAGCAGTGCTACAACGGCATCCCGACGATCAAGCGGAAGACGCAGTGGGCGATGGCGAACGCCGGCGGCATGATGAACTGGGAGCTGTCGCAGGACACGACCGGGAGCACCTCGCTGGTCAGCGCCATCTACGAGACCGCGATGGGTGGTTCGGGCGGCGGCAAGACCGGGGCGATCACCGGTTTCGGCGGCAAGTGCGCCGACGTGGCCGGTGGTGCGACCACCAACGGCACGGCGGTCCAGTTGTGGACCTGCAACGGCAGCCCGGCCCAGCAGTGGACGGTGGGGGACGGCACCCTCCGCGCACTGGGGAAGTGCCTCGACGTGGCGAGCGCGGGCACGGCGAACGGCACCCCGGTGCAGCTGTGGGACTGCAACGGCACGGGTGCCCAGACGTGGCAGACCTCGGGCGGCGCCCTGCGCAACCCGGCTTCGGGCCGCTGCCTGGACGCCACCGGTCCCAGCTCGAACGATGGCACGCGACTGCAGATCTGGGACTGCGCGGGCTCGGGCAACCAGTCGTGGCAGGTGCCCGCTTAGGACTCACGTAGGGACAGGCGACACGAATGTGGCTTTGGGGGCGGAATCGGCCCCCAAAGCCACATTTGTGTCCGTGGACGGACGGATGGCCACATAGCCCGAATGGTGGTGTGCGATTAACCATCTATGCTGGTTCGATTCACGGCACCGCCGCCGGATGTCATCGGTCACTGCAGAAGGAGCAGTCCATGTCCCTGCGCCGCCGTTTCGCCGCGGCCACTTCGGTGGTCGCGCTCGCCGGTCTGCTGTCCCCGACCGCCACCGCCGAAGTCGGGCCGATGGCGATCAAACAGGTCGCCGGTGGGCTGAACCAAGCCTGGGCGGTCGACTTCCTGCCCGACGGCACGCCGCTGTTCACCCAGCGCAACGCCAAGTCCATCAGCCGGATCTCCGGCGGCGCGGTCGAGGAGGTGCAGACCATTCCGGAGGCCGTGGTGACCGCGGAGGGCGGCCTGCTCGGCCTGGCCGTGTCCCCGGACTACGCCACCGACCAGACCGTCTTCGTCTACTACACCTCGGCGTCGGACAACCGGATCGCCAAGCTCACCCTCGGTTCCGCGCCCACCCCGATCGTCACCGGCATCCCCCGTGGCAGCCAGTACCACCACGGCGGGCGGCTGCGGTTCGGGCCGGACGGGTACCTCTACGCCGGGACCGGCGACGGCCAGACCGGGGAGAACGCGCAGAACGACAGTTCACTCGGCGGCAAGGTGCTCCGGGTCGACAAATCGGGAAACGCCGCGCCGGACAACCCCGGCGGTCGCAAGTGGATCTCCAAGGGGCACCGCAACGTGCAGGGGCTCACCTGGGCGGGCAGCGACCTGTACATCGCCGACATCGGCCCGAGTGACGTCGACGAGCTGAACAGGATCACGCCGGGTGGCAACTACGGCTGGCCCACCTGCTCGGGCCCGTGCGACAACCCGGCCTTCGTGAACCCGGTGAAGACCTGGCCCACGTCCACCGCGACGCCGAGCGGGCTGGCCTACTACAAGAACAGTCTGTACATGGCTTCGCTCAAGGGCGGGACGTTCAAACTGAACACCGCGGGCGAAGGCGGCAAGCTCTACACCGAACTGGGCCGCACCCGCGACGAGGTCGCCGGGCCGGACGGGCAGCTCTGGGTGGTCACCCCGAGCGCCATCTACACCGCCGACGGTTCCTGACTGCTCGGTGAGGTGAGCGTGCCGCCCGGCGACGGGCGGCACGCTCAGCCGATCAGATCCCGCAGGTCGGTGCCGACCAGAACTGGCCGGACCGGTGCGCCACGTGGGTGTGGTCGTTGTGGCCGGGGTAGCCCGGCCCGAGGATCTCGCTGAATCCGTGGTTGCGCGCCTGCTTGGCCAGCCCGCAGAAGCCCTGCGAACCCGCCCCCAGGTCCACGGCGTCGCCGTAGAGGTGCCTGCTGCCGGTCGCGCCGCCGACCGCGTTGTTGCACGCGACGCTGCGGAAGCCGCCGTTGACCACGATGCCCTTGTCGCCCATGGCGTGCCGCATCGCCTGCAGCTTCCACATCGAGACCAGCGCGTTGGCCTTGGCCGTCGCGGCGGAGACGTTGCCGCCGGACCAGTCGGAGTTGCAGTTGTTCAGTTCGTCGTAGCTGAAGTTGACCGGCGTGCAGTCGTTGTCCTGCAGTTCGTAGATCTTGGTGAAGGTGGCGGGACCGGCGATGCCGTCCGCGCCGAGCCCGTAGGCCTGCTGGAACCGCGTCACCGCGGCCTTGGTACCGGCGCCGAACTGGCCGTCGATGGCCAGCACGCCGCCGTAGCCCGGGTAGCCGGCCACCCGGATCTGCAACTGCCGCACGTCGTCGCCGGACGCGCCCTGGGACAGCGTGCGCCCCCAGGTGTAGCAGGCGTCCGCGGCGGACATGTCCTCCGCGGTGACCGGCCCCGGATCGGCGACCGCCGGAGCGGCCAGTGTGGTGCCGAGGCCGGCCAGCAGGGCCAGCATCGGCAGGGCGAGACGGAATCTCATAGTCAAGCAACACCTTTCATGGCAGGGAAGGTGACGCCGCAGCGTGTCGATGTCACGCACATCCTGTCAATGAATCACCAGGCAAAGACCTGGTTCGGCCGAGAATGACCGCCCGTCCGGCTCACGACGAAAGGATCTTGACAGCGCACCCCTGCGATACCCCTGTGCGGATTGGCACCCGCGCACGAAAGCCCGCGGCGAAATCCGTCCCGTGGTCACAGAGCGCGTCGCCGCGTGTTGTGCCGGTGACGAACGCGCTGTGATACTTCGCGCCCGTTCCCAGCAGCACACCTCGGGAGGCGGAATGAAACGCGCACGAGCCCTGCTTTTGGCCACCACGCTGGCGATCTGCCTGATCCCCGTGGCACCGGCGTCGGCGGCGCCCGCGCCTGTGGTGCAACCGGTGCCCGCCGGGGCTGGGCACGGTCACGCGGTCAGCGGCGCGGAAGGCATCGTCGACCTCGTCCGGCTCGGCTACACCGAAAGCGAGTACCTGCTCTCCGGCGCGGCGGAGACCTACGCCCAGGACGGCGCCTGGACCTCCGACGGGGTCTGGAAGACGAAGGTGTCGAGCACCGGGAACCCGTACACCACCAGGATGATCGTGCAGCGGCCCGCCGATCCGGCCCGGTTCAACGGCACCGTGGTGGTGGAGTGGCTGAACGTCAGCTTCGGGGTCGACATCCCGGTCGACCTCTCCCAGTCCTACGAATACCTCGCCAGGGAGGGGTACGCCTACGTCGGCCTGACCGCGCAGCAGGTGGGCGCGGACAAGCTGACCGAACTGGACCCCGCGCGGTACCCGGGCGTCTCGATCAGCGACGACGCGCTGTCCTACGACATCCTGACCCAGGCCGCCAGCGCGGTCCGCGCGCACCCGGAGCTCGTCGGCGGCCGGGCGCCGGAAGTCGTGCTCGCCAGCGGCCACTCCCAGTCGGCGACGCGGCTGACCACCTACGCCAACGCCGTCCAGCCGCGCAGCAAAGCCTTCGATGGTTTCCTCGTGCACGGCCGGGCCGGTGGCGCGGCACCGATCGCGGATGGGCTGCCACCGGTCAACACCCGCGTCCGGACCGACCTCCCGGTGCCGGTTTTCGTGCTGCAGGCCGAAACGGACGTGATCCTGTCCGCGTCGGTGCGCCAGGACACGGAGAAGGTCCGCACCTGGGAGGTGGCCGGCACCGGCCACGCCGACCAGTACGGACTGGACCTCTACAACGCGGCCAACGCCAGGGACAAGGGCATCAACGGCGGCGCGCCGACCTACTGCGACAAGCCGGTCAACGGCATGACCTTCCGGTACGCGCAGAACGCCGCCTACGACCACCTCCACCGCTGGGCCAGGACCGGTTCCGCGCCGCCGACGGCCCCGCCGATCGACATGCTGCTCGGCCTGATCATCCGGCGTGACGCCGACCAGAACGCCCTCGGCGGCATCCGGCTGCCGGACTTCGAGGCGCCGATCGCCACCTACAGCCCGCACAACACCGGCGGCAACGTGCCGGGCGCGTGCTTGATCCTGGGCACCACGACCCCGTTCGCGCCGCCGCGGCTCGTGCAGCTCTACCCGGACCACGCCACCTACGTCGCCGAGTTCACCGCGGCGGCGGACAAGGCACGGGACGCGGGCTACCTGCTCCCGGAGGACCACGCCGAAGCGGTCGCCAGGGCGCAGGCAGCCAAGGTCCCCTGAACGAGGCCTACACCTGCTGGCCGAGTTTGAAGCCTTCCTGGGCGGCGGTGTAGGAGAAGCCGTCCGCGCCGATGGTCACGTCCGCTTCGCGGGCTTCGGCGCGGGCGTGCAGTTCCTGTGGCCGGCCGTCGAGGTCGAGGACGGTGGAGGCGTCGGCGTACCAGCTCGGCACCACCGGGTTGCCCCACCAGTCGCGGCGCTGGTTGTCGTGCACGTCCCAGGAGATCACCGGGTTGTCCGGGTCGCCGGTGTAGTAGTCGTGCGTGTAGATCTCGATGCGGTGCCCGTCCGGATCGCGCAGGTAGAGGTAGAACGCGTTCGACACCCCGTGACGGCCGGGGCCGCGTTCGATCATGCCCGGCTGCCGCAGCGCTCCGAGGTGGTCGCAGAGGTGCAGGATCTGGCTGCGCTCGTGGGTGGCGAAGGCGATGTGGTGCAGGCGCGGGCCGTCGCCGCCGGTCAGCGCCACGTCGTGCACCGTCGGCTTGCGGAACATCCAGGCCGCGTACACGGTGCCGTCGTCGTCCTTGATGTCCTCGGACACCCGGAACCCGAGTCCTTCGTAGTACCGGCGCGCGGCGGACACGTCCGGGGTGGACACGTTGAAGTGGTCCAATCTGGACAGTGCGCCCGCGCCGTGCACGTCGTAGCGCTGGGTGAACCGCTCGGTGTGCTCGGCGTGGTGGAAGAACTCGACCGGGAAGCCGAGCGGGTCCTGCACCCGGACCGCCTCCCCGATGCCGCGGGTGGCGCCCGCCGGACGCCGTTCCACCCGCACGCCCAGTTCCCGGTAGTACGCCTCGGCGAGCGCGAGATCCGCTTCGGATCGCACGCGGTAGGCGAGCACGGCCACCGCGGGCACCGGACCCTTGCGCAGGACCAGTGAATGGTGCAGGTACTCCTCGAAGGCGCGCAGGTAGATGGCTTCCTCGTCCTCGTGGGTGACCAGCAGGCCGAGCACGTCCACGTAGAACGCGCGGGAAGCGGCCAGGTCGGTGACGACGAATTCGGCGTAGGCGCAGCGGAGCACGTCCGGCGGGGTGGTGGTCATGACTGTCCCTTCTGGACGGAACCGAAGCGGGCGGTGTGCACCGGGCCGAGCGAAACGTGGATCGCCTGCTGGTCGGTGTAGAAGTCGAGCGAGCGGTAACCGCCCTCGTGCCCCAGCCCGGAGGCCTTGACCCCGCCGAACGGGGTGCGCAGGTCGCGGACGTTGTGCGAGTTCAGCCAGACCATGCCCGCCTCCACCGACTGCGCGAAGGTGTGCCCCCTGGTCAGGTCCGAGGTCCAGATGTAGGCCGCGAGGCCGTATTTGACGTCGTTGGCCAGCGCGAGTGCCTCGGCGTCGGAGTCGAACGGGGTGATCGCCACCACCGGCCCGAAGATCTCCTCCTGGAAGATCCGCGCGGTCGGCGGTACATCGGCGAACACCGTGGGGGCCACGTAGTTCCCGGTGTCCAAACCGGACGGACGGCCACCGCCGGCCAGCAGCCTGCCCTCGGACTTGCCGAGTTCGACGTAGCCCATGACCTTCTCGTAGTGCTCGGGGTGCACCAGCGCGCCGACCTCGGTCGCCGGGTCGTGCGGGTCGCCGACCACGATGTTGCGCGCCCGGTCGGCGTACCGCTGGCAGAACTCGTCGTAGATCGCGCGCTCGACCAGGATGCGGCTGCCCGCGGTGCAGCGCTCCCCGTTCAGCGAGAACACCCCGAACAGGGTGGAGTCGATGGCGGCTTCGAGGTCGGCGTCGGCGAACACCACCGCGGGCGACTTGCCGCCCAGTTCCATCGACATGCCCTTGAGCGAGGCCGCGCAGTTGCGGTAGATCAGCTGCCCGGTGGTGGTCTCGCCGGTGAACGAGATCAGCGGCACGCCGGGGTGCTTGACCAGCGCGTCACCCGCTTCCTCGCCGAAACCGTTGACGAGGTTGAACACCCCGTCCGGCAGGCCGGCGTCGCGGAAGATCCCGGCCCACAGGCTGGCCGAGAGCGGGGTGAACTCCGCGGGCTTGAGCACCACCGTGCAGCCGGAAGCCAGTGCGGGCGCGAGCTTCCAGCTCTCCAGCATGAACGGCGTGTTCCACGGCGTGATCAGCCCGGCGACGCCGATCGGCTTGCGGTGCACGTAGTTCACCTGCCGCCCCGGCACGCGGTAGGTGTCGTCGGCCTGGGCCACGACGAGGTCGGCGAAGAAGCGGAAGTTCTCCGCCGCGCGCTGCGCCTGCCCGAGTGCCTGCGTGATCGGCAGGCCGGTGTCGAAGGTCTCGAGCTCGGCCAGCCGCTTGTCCTGTGCCTCCACCGCGTCGGCGATCTTGTTCAGCACGCGGGCCCGCGCCCGCGGCAGCAGGCCCGGCCACGGGCCTTCGGTGAACGCCCGGCGCGCGGCGGCGACGGCCCGGTCGACGTCCTCGGCCTGACCGGCGGCGGCGGTCACGTAGGTCTGGTTGGACACCGGGTCGAGCACGTCGAAGGTCTTGCCGGAGACGCTGTCGACCAGTTCGCCGCCGATGTAGTGCTGGATCTTCGACGGCAGGTCTTCGGGAACGTGGTGCTCGGCCATGCCTACTTGCCCTCCACGGCGGTGAGATAGCTTTCGCCCTGCGCCAGCAGGTCCTTGATCCGGGCGACGCCCGGTTCGGTCGGGGTGATCAGCGGCGGGCGGACGTACCCGGAGCCGATGAGCCCGCGGTGCTCGAGCACCCACTTGCCCGGCGCCGGGTTGGTCTCCACGAACAGCAGGTCGACCAGCGGGTGCAAGCCGTAGTGGATCTTCCGCGCGCGTTCGAGGTCGCCCGCCTCCCACGCCTCGTACATCTCCGCGCAGGCGGCGGGGGCGATGTTGGCCGTCGCGCTGACGAACCCGGCACCGCCGAGCGCCAGCAGCGGCAGGCACAGCAGCTCGATCCCGGACCACACCAGCAGTTCCGGCCCGCACAGGTGCAGCACGCGCGAGAAGTGCTCGAAGTCCTTGGTGGTCTCCTTGACGCCGACGAAGTTGTCCACCTCGCGGAAGAGCCGGGCGACCGTCTCCGGCGCGATGTCCACCGCGGTCCGGCTCGGCACGTTGTAGGCGACGATCGGCAGGTCGGGGAACTCCCGCGCGACCGTGCGGTACCAGGTGTAGAGCGCTTCCTGGGTGGGCCGCGCGTAGTACGGGGTGATGATCAGCGCCGCGTCCGCCCCGGCTTCGGCCGCGGCGGCGGTGAGTTCGAGGGTCTCGTCGAGCTTCGCCGACCCGGTGCCGGGCACCACCGGCACCCGGTCGGCCACCTCGGTCACCACCGTGCGGATGGCCTCGGCGCGCTCGGCCACGGTCTGCGCGCCCGGTTCGCCGGTGGACCCGCCGATGGAGATCCCGTGCGAGCCCGCCGCGAGCTGCCAGCGCACCAGGTTCGCCAGTCCCTCGTGGTCGAGTGCGCCGTCGGCGGTGAACGGGGTCATCAGCGGCGCGATCGAGCCCCTGATGGCCTGCGGATCCGAACGGAATCGCATGGGGTTTCCCTTTCTGTGTGGCGGTTTCAGTGGCGCCCGGCCTGGTACGCCAGGAAGGCGTCCAGCGTCGCCAGCCGGTGCTCGCGCACGGCCAGTTCGAGTTCCAGCGCGGGCGCGCCGCGTTCGAGCAGTTCGAGGATCACGCGGTGCTCGCGCACCGATTCGTGGGCGCGGCCGGGCACGAAGCTGAAGGTCGACGTGCGCAGCCCGCTGAGCCGGTTCCAGCCGCGTTCGACCAGGTCGAGCACGTGCGGATTGGGGCAGGTGCCGAACAGCACGCGGTGGAACTCCCGGTTCAGCGCGGTGAACCGGGACGGCTGGAAGTGCTCCAGGCAGGCGGCCAGTTCGTCGTTGAGTTCCTTCGCCCTGGCCAGCGCTTCGGCGGGCAGCGTGGGCGCGGCGAGCGCGGCGGCGTAACCCTCGACCAGCGCGAGCGTCTGCATCGTGTGCTGGTACTCGCTTTCGTCGACCATCGCGACCTGCGCGCCGACGTTGCGTTCGAAGGTCACGAGTCCTTCGGCTTCGAGCAGCCGGATCGCCTCGCGGATGGGCACCGGGCTGACGCCGAGTTCCTGCGCGATCTGCCCGAGCACCAGACGGTAACCGGGGGAGAAGGTGCCGTCGCTGATGCGGGCCTTGATCCACTGGTAGGCGATCTGGGACTTGCTCAGCTTCGCCGAAATCCCCGAGGTCGCCGTGTTCACCGCTTCGCCAGCCATGCGGCGTACCTCCCCTGCCACTCGGCGTTCATCGGGTAGAGGCCTTCGACGCCTTCACCTTCGGCTACCTGCTCGGCGATGAACGCCTCCTGCCGCTCCTGTTCGATGGCCGCGTCGGCGATCTCCTCGGCCAGGTGGGGCGGGATGACCAGCACTCCGTCGGCGTCCCCGGCGATCACGTCGCCGGGCTGCACCGAGGCGCCACCGCAGGCGATCGTGATGTCGGTGTCCCACGGCACGTGCCGCCTGCCGAGCACCGCCGGGTGCGCGCCGGAGTGGTAGGTGGGGATGTCCAGGGCGGCCACGGCGTCGACATCGCGCACGCCGCCATCGGTGACGATGCCCGCCGCGCCACGGACCTGGGCGCGCAACGCGAGGATGTCGCCGACCGTGCCGGTTCCGGTCTCCCCACGGGCTTCCATCACCAGCACGTCGCCCGGTTCGAGGGCGTCGAAGGCACGCTTCTGCGCGTTGTACCCGCCACCGTGGGCGCGGAACAGGTCCTCGCGGAACGGGATGTAGCGCAACGTCTTAGCGCGCCCGATCAGTTTGGTGCCGGGCCGGGTGGAGGTGACCCCGTCGATGGACACCTCGTTGTAGCCGCGCTTGCGCAACTGGGCGGACAGGGTCGCCGTGCCGACGCCGGCCAGTTTCGCCTTGAGTTCTTCGGTCAGCACGAAACCGGCGTCGCCGTACGCTTCCGCGCGCTGGCGGGCGTCGACCCTCGGCCGCGCACCGAACGATCCAAAGTGGACAGTGCCCTCGGTGATCGGGGTGACCAGCCTGCCGGTCGAGTGGCCGTTGCCGTTGCCGTTGCCGTTGCCGTTGCCGTCGACGGTGTCGACCTCGACCTCCACCACATCGCCCGGCTCGACCACCGACGCGCCGGCCGGGGTGCCGGTGAGGATGACGTCCCCCGGTTCGAGGGTGATCAGCTGCGACAGGTCCGCGACCAGGCGGCCGAAGTCGAACAGCAGGTCCGCCGTGGTGTCCTCCTGCACCAGCTCGCCGTTGACCCAGGTGCGCACGCGCAGGGCGGCCGGGTCGACGGACCCGGCCGGCAGCACGGCGGGCCCGAGCGGGGTGAACCCGTCGCCGCCCTTCGAGCGCAGGTTGGCGCCCTTGTCGGCGTAACGCAGGTCGTACAGGCCGAAGTCGTTCGCGGCGGTCACCCCGGAGACGAATGACCAGCCGTTCTCGGGCGTGACGTGGCGGGCGGGCTCACCGATGACCAGTGCGATCTCGCCCTCGAACCCGAGCAGTTCGGTACCGGCCGGGCGGGGGAGTGGGTCCCCGCTGGCGGCCACCGAGGTCGACGGCTTGAGGAAGTACGACGGCTGGGCCGGGGTGCGCCCGCGCTGTGCCGCCCGCGACGGGTAGTTCAGGTGCAGCGCGATGATCTTGCCCGGCCGGGAGAGGCCGGGAACAGTGCTGGTCATAGGCGTGGTCCTGACTGACGGGAGAACATATCTCAGAAGGTATACGATCCGCGGCAAACTCCTCAGTAGTGCAGCCAGACGGACTTGGTCTCGGTGTAGGCGTCCAGCGCCCACGGCCCCATCTCGCGGCCCCACCCCGAGGCCTTGTAACCGCCCCAGGGCGCGGCCATGTCCGGGATCGACGGCATGTTCACGAAAACCGCGCCTGCCCGGATGCCGTTGGCGAACCGCTGCGCGGTGGCGATGTCGCGGGTCCACACCGTGGCGGCGAGCCCGTACTCGGTGTCGTTGGCCCGCGCCAGCAGTTCGTCGGCGTCGTCGTACGGGGTGACCGCGAGGACCGGGCCGAAGATCTCCTCGCGCATGATCGTCATGTCGTCGGTGGTCCCGGTGAACAGCGTGGGCGCGTAGAAGTAGCCGTCGCCGTCGACCTTCCGCCCGCCGGTGACCAGCTCGGCGCCCTGGTCGCGGCCGGTCGAGACGAGGAAGTCCACGTGCTCCCGGTGCTTGTCGGACACCAGCGGGCCCAGCTGCGTCGACTCGTCGAGGCCGGGGCCGATGGTGAGGGCGTCGAGCCCGGCCGCCAGCTTGTCGACGAACTCCTGCTCGCGCCTGCGGTCGACGAAGAAGCGCGTGTACGCCGCGCAGACCTGCCCGCTGTTCAGCGTGGCGCCCGCGAGGTTGCCCGCGACCGCGGCGTCGAGGTCGGCGTCGGCGGCGATGATGCTGGGTGCCTTGCCGCCGAGTTCGAGGGTGAGCCGCTTGAGGTTCGACTCCGCGCTGGCCGCGGTGATCAGCTTCCCGACCGCGGTGGAACCGGTGTAGGACAGGTGGTCGATGCCGTGGTGCCTGCTCAGCAGCGCGCCCACCTCGCCGTCGCCGGTGACCAGGTTGACCACGCCCGGCGGGAACCCGGCCTCGCGCACCAGGTCCATGAGCTGGATGCTGGTCAGCGGGGTGACCTCGCTCGGCTTGATGACCACGGTGTTGCCGGTGGCCAGCGCGGGCGCCAGCTTCCAGACCAGGATCATCAGCGGGAAGTTCCACGGCGTGATCAGCGCGTTCACCCCGACCGGCTCGCGGCGGGTGTAGTGCAGGGTGTCCGGGAAGGACACCGGGTTCGTGGTGCCCTGGAGCTTGGTCACCCAGCCGGCGAAGTACCGCAGGTGCTCGGCCGCGCCGGTCACGCTCACCTGGCGCGAAATGCCGATCGGCTGGCCCTGATCGCGGGTCTCCAGCGCGGCCAGTTCCTCGTGGTGCGCCTCGACCAGGTCGGCCAGGCGGAACAGCAGCGCGGCTCGCTGGACCGGCAGCAGGCCCGCCCACGCGGGCGTCGACAACGCGCGCCGGGCGGCGTCCACCGCGGCGTCGACGTCGGCCGCCGAAGCGGTACCCACCTCCTCGATCACCTGGCCGGTGGCCGGATCACGGGTCGGCAGCGCACCGCCGCCCGCGGTGGTCCACTGTCCGTCGATGAACAGGCGTGTGGCCATGTTTCGTTCCTCCTCGACCGGGATGGGAACGAGTATCGGGCGCCGCGCGGGCCGGGGTCTTGCTCGCCAGGGCACGCCGATTGTCGGCCAGCGAAGCGAATCCGCCGCGTCCGCCCGCCGGGTGGGAGAACTGGGGCCATGGACGTCATCGTGGTGGGTGCGGGTTCGGCCGGTTCGGTCCTCGCCAGGCGGCTGGCCGACGCGGGTGCGGAGGTGACGCTGCTCGAAGCGGGCGGCCCGGACACCAATCCGGCGATCCACGACCCGTCGCGGGCGGGGGAGCTGTGGCACGGCCCCGAGGACTGGGGCCACCACACCGTGCCCCAGCCGCACGCGGCGAACCGGCGGCTGCACCTGCCGCGCGGCAAAGTGCTCGGCGGCTCGCACGCGCTCAACGCGATGATCTGGGTGCGTGGCGCGCCGGAGGACTACGACGGCTGGGACCTGCCCGGCTGGCGGTGGCACGACGTGCGCCCGGTGTTCGAACGCATCGAGAAGGACCTGCTGGAGATCGTGCCGAACGAGCCGCTGCACCCGATCCAGCGGTCCATTATGGACGCGGCGGTGCAGGTCGGGCTGGCGTTCAACCCCGACTACAACGGCGAGCGGCTGGACGGGATCTCGGTGCAGCGGATCACCGTGCGCGACGGGCGCCGGCTCAACACCTGGCTCGCCTACGCCCAGCCGATCGCCGATCGGCTGACCGTCCACACCGGAGCGCTGGTGCACCGGCTGCTGTTCGACGGCAACCGCGTGACCGGGGTGCTCGCCGAGAGGGGCGGCAGGCTGGAGCAGCTGTCCGCCGACCAGGTGGTGCTGGCCGCCGGTGCGCTGGCCTCGCCCGCGATCCTGCTGCGCAGCGGCATCGGCCCGGCGGCGGACCTGGCCGCGCTCGGCATCGACGTGGTCGCGGACGCGCCAGGGGTGGGGAGGAACCTGCACGATCATCTCCTCTCCCCGGTGATCTTCGCGACCGACCGGCGGGAGGTGGAGCCGCCGAGGTCCGGGCGCTCGGTCACCCAGACGCACCTGTTCTGGCGCAGCCGCCCAGGCCTGGCCGTGCCCGACACGCAGCCGATCCACTTCAGCGTGCCGATGTACGAATCGTGGATGACCGGGCCGGACACCGGGTTCTCGCTGATGGCGGGCATGGTGTCGCCGCGCAGCCGGGGCAGCCTGCGCCTGTCCGGCCCGGATCCGGCCGACGAGCTGCTGATCGACCTGGCCGCGCTGGCCGACCCGGCCGACTTCGAGAGCCTGGTCGCCTCGGTGGAGCAGTGCCGCGAGATCGGCCGCGCCCCCGCGCTGGCCGACGAGTGGGGTGCGCGTGAGCTGTACCCGGGGCCGGGCGCGGACGTGCGGGAGTACGTGCGGCGGACCGCGATCACGTACCACCACCAGGTCGGCACCTGCCGGATGGGCACCGACGCGCAGGCCGTGATCGACCCTTCGCTGAAGGTGCCGGGGATCGACGGGCTGCGGGTCGCCGACGCCTCGGTGCTGCCCCGGGTGACCACCGGCAACACGAACGCGCCCGCGGTTCTGGTGGGGGAGCAGGCCGCGCGGTTCATGCTCGGCCGATAGTGCGGCGCAGCCAGGACGACCGGGTGGCGAGCGCGGCCCGGCTGACCTCGCTGTCCGGGGCGATGCGGTCGAACCCGTGGTACGCACCCGCCCAGACGTGCAGTTCCGTCGGCACGCCCGCCAGCCACAGGCGCCGGGCGTAGTCGACGTCCTCGTCGCGGAAGATTTCGGCCGCGCCGACCTCGATGAACGCCGAGGGCAACCCGGAGAGGTCGGTGGCGGTGGCCGGGACGGCATAGGGCGAGCTGCCGCCGTTCAGCAGCGATCGCCAGCCGAACTCGTTGCTGGCCCGGCTCCACACCCCGCGCTCGGCGAATTCCACAGTGGACGAGGAGGTACCGCGGTCGTCGATCATCGGGCACAGCAGCAACTGTCCGGCCAGCGCGGGACCTCCCCGATCACGCGCCAGCAGCGCGATTCCGGCGCTGAGCCCGCCACCCGCACTGCCGCCGCCGACGACCAGCTTGGCCGGGTCGAAGCCGAGCTCAACCGCGTTGGCGGCCATCCAGGTCAGGCCCGCGTAGCAGTCCTCGAGCGGCGCGGGGTGTGGGTGTTCCGGGGCCAGCCGGTAGTCGACGGTGACCGCCACGAAGCCGAACTCTTCGATGAGCGGGACCAGCCGCGGCAGGTCGGCGAAACGGTTGTCCACCACCATGCCGCCGCCGTGGATGTTGTAGAACCCGGGTGCTCCCGGCTCGGGAACCCTGGGCTTGGAGACCGTGACGACCACCTCCGTGCCGGGTACCGCATGGTCTGTCCACACCAGATCCCGGTCGCCGATCGCTTCGGCACAGGTCAGGTTCGCCTCCACCATCGCCCGGCGGACGGCGGGCAGCGTTTCGGCGCTCAACGGCGGTCCGGCGGGCAGCTCGCGCAGGGCTTCGGCCAGCTCGGGGTCGAAGGCGGTCACGGGCCCTCCGGATCGACGACCCCGCGGTCCGCCCAGAACGGCTCGACCAGTTCCCGCAGCTGCTTCGCGCCCACGCGCTCGACGAGGTCGACCGCGCCCAGGTTGTCCCGCAGCTGCTCGGTGCTGGTGGCGCCGAACAGGGTGGTGGTGTTCGCCGGGTGGGTCAGGGTGAAGGCCAGGCACAGCTGGGCCGGTGTGGTGCCGAGGTCGCCGGCGAGCTTGCGCAGGTCCTCGGCGGAGTCGGCGATGCGCTGGCGGATGTCGCCGGGATCGCGGCCGACCTGACGCGCGCCGCTGTTCTTGCCCAGCAGCACCCCGCCTTCGAAGATGTCCGACGACTGCAGCGTGACCCCGAACTCGCCGAACACCTTCGCGAACGGTTCACCGTCCGCAATGGACCGCCGGGCCACGCTGTACTTCAGCTGCGCGATGGCCGGGCCGGGCACGTGCTCGGCCTCGGCGAACTCGTGCAGGGCGCGGATGGTGGTGGCCGACCAGTTGTTCACGCCCCACTGCCGGATCAGCCCGGCCCGGCGCAGGCCGTCCAGGTCGAGCACGAGCTGGTGCAGATCGGTGTCTTCGCGCCGGAGGTCGCCGAGCACCACCAGGTCCGCGTGCTCGGTCCCGGCGCGGAACAACGCGTTCTCCAGCTGGTCGCGCAGGCTCTGGGCCGGATATCCCTCCAGCCACAGCTTCGCCGACAGCAGGTAGTCCTCACGCCGGAGCCCGGCCGCGCGCACCATGGCGGAGAACAGCACGTCGGTGAACACCGGAGCACTGCTGGGAAAGCCGTAGACGGCGACGTCGAAGAGCGTGATCCCGGCGTCGACCGCGGTGCGGAGCATGGTCACCGCTTCACGGAAGTCCATCCGGTCGTAGGTGTGCCAGGAGCCGAGCGAGAGCACGCCGGTGAGCGGGCCGTCGCGGCCGATGCGGCGTTGCGGGATGGCGGACATGGTTCTCCTAGGACAGACGGGGATCGATGACGGCCTTGAGCTCGCCGAGTTCCGCCATCGATTCGAGGCGGGCGGAGGCTTCGGACAGGCCGACGGGCGCGCTGAACAGCTCGTCCCACGGCATCCGGCCGGCGAAGGTGCGGAAGAAGCCCACCGAGCGGTGGTAGTCGGCGATGTCGCCGTTGAGCGAGCCGACGACGGTGAGTTCCTTGCCCATCACCGTGCCCAGCGCGACCGGGGACGGCTCGGGGCCGGTCGACCCGACGATCGCCACGGTGCCGCGCTGGGCGGCGAACGCGACGGCTTCCTCGCCGATGGTCGGACCGCCGGCGAAGTCGAAGACGTGGTCGGCGCCGCGTCCGCCGGTGAGCTGCTGGACGCGCTCGATGCGTTCCTCGGATGTGCCGTCGACCGGGATCGTGGCTGTCGCGCCGAAACGCTCCGCGGTTTCGAGCCGGTCGGCCGGGCCGCCGATGGTGATCACGTCACCGGCTCCGGAAATGCGCGCGACCGCGGTGGCGAACACCCCGAGCGCCCCCGCGCCCTGGATCACGACCGTCGCACCGGGACGGATGCCACCCGATCGCGCGACCGCCCGCAGCACGGTTTTGCCCGCGCAGCCGGACATCGAGGCCCAGGTGTCCTTGACGTCGTCGGGCAGCACCAGCTTGGCCGCGCCGGGCGTGACGTAGCAGTAACGCACGAGTCCACCGGTGGCGTACGGGGGCACGTCGGCGCGCTGGCGGAAGCCGTAACCGCGGTTGTCGCACGCGACCGGCTCACGCAGGATCGTGCAGCCGTAACACTTCCCGCAGGTCGATTCGGACCAGCCGATGCGGTCGCCGGGCACGAGTTCCCGGCCCAGCGCGTCGGTGGTGCCGGGTCCGGTGGCCACCACTTCGCCGACCATTTCGTGGCCCAGCACCATCGGCAGCATGCCGGGGAAGGTCATCCGCCCCGACCAGAGGTGGACATCGGTGCCGCACAACGTGGTGCAGGTGATCCGGACCAGTGCGGCGCCCGGTTCCGGCTCCTCCGGCAGCGGGAGTTCCCGCAGCGTCAGCGCGGACCCGTGCTCGGTGAGCACCGCGGCTTCGGTTCTGTTGGCCATCTTTTTAGTCTACGCTCGTGGAAGAAAAAGTCCAGACGCTGGAGGAAACCATGTCTTCGCCCCGCATCCGTCCCGCGTCGCTGGTGGTCCGCGGCGGGCCGATCCACACGTTCGATCCCGAAGGCACGGTGGTGGACGCGCTCGCGGTGCGGGACGGCCGGATCGTCGCGCTCGGTGCCGACGTGGTCGCCGGACCGGACACCGAAGTGCTCGAACTGGCCGGGAGAACCGTGCTGCCCGGCATCAACGACTCGCACCTGCACGCGGTCTGGCTCGGCACGCGCTGGCCGGACACGCTCATCGGGCCCACGGGATTCGCTGGTGGCGAAGAGAAAGCGGTCGACCGCCGGACCGCGATCCTGCGGGCGGGCGAGCTGTGCGCGTCACTCGGCATCACCAGCTACACCGAGCCGGGCCTGGGGCCGGGGGAGACCGGCTGCTTCGCGCCGGAGGTGCTCGACGAATACGCTTCCCTGGCGGCGGAAGGGCTGCTGCGGTCCCGGGTGACCGTGTTGCGGTTGTTCGGCCTGCTCGACGGGGTCAGTTCGCTGGCGGACTTCCGGCGTGGCCTGGATTCGCCGATGCCGAATGCTGATCCGCGGTGGCTCAACGTGCACGGTGTGAAGATCTTCGCCGACGGCATTCCGCCGATGCGATCCGCGTGGACGCACCACTGCTACACCGACGGTTCCCACGGTTCTCTGCTCGTCGACAGCGAAGAGGACCTGGTGGCGATGATCGAGCTGGCGCACGAGGCCGGGATGGTGGTCGGTGTGCACGCCACCGGCGATCGCAGTATCGAGGCCGTGCTCGGGTCGCTCCGGCGGGGTGATCACCTCGTGCACGGCGACCTGGTCACGGCGGATCAGCTGGCACGGATGGCATCCCGGGGCATCGGCCTGACCACGCAACCCGCGATCGCGATGGCCATGAGGGCGATGGTCGCCGAGGCGCTGGGTGGCGAGGTCGCGGCTCGCGCGTGGCCGCTGGCGGAGATGCTGGACTCGGGGGTGCCGCTGACGTTGAGCAGTGACGCGCCGGTGGTCACCCCGGACTGGCGGGTGCACCTGGCCGCGGCCGCGCGGTTGCTCGGAGTGTCCGGTGTGGACTCAGTGCTGATGGAACGGTTGCTGCGCTGCTACACGACCACGGCCGCCGCGCAGGATGGGGCGGCGGACTGGAAGGGTTCGCTGACGGTGGGCCGGGTCGCCGACTTCTGCGTACTGGACGCGAATCCGCTCGAAGTCGCCTTCGCCGAACTGCCCGAGGTCGGCGTCGAGCTGACCGTGACCGGCGGCCGGGTCGTGTACTCAGGTGAGCAGCTGTCCGCCGTCGACCGGCAGGCTCACGCCGGTGAGATGGCCGGCTTCGGGGGAGGCCAGGAACAGCACTGAGGGCACCACGTCGGCGACGGAAGCGATGGAACCCTTGGGAATCCTCGCTTCCCAAGCCGAACGAGCCGCGGTGTCCGAGGCGAACCCGGCGGTCATCGGGGTGAGGACCGGGCCGGGCGCGACCGCGTTGACGCGGATGCCATGGGGCGCCAGTTCCAGCGCGGCCGAGCGGGTGAGCGCGTCGACGGCGGCCTTGGTGGCTTCGTAGTGGCCGAGTCCGGGCGTCGGCTGGCGGGCGCCGATCGACGAGATGTTCACGATCGCGCCCCGGGTGCCCGCCGCGATCATGTGCGCGCCGACCGCTCGCGTCATCAGGAAGGTGCCCCGGAAGTTCACCGCGACGCAGCGGTCGAACACCTCGAGATCCAGGCTCACCAGTGGTCCGCCGCCACCGGCGAGCCCGGCGTTGTTCACCAGCACGTCGATCGGCCCGTACTCGCGGGTGATCAGCGCCAGCGCGGCGTCGACCGAGGCGGCGTCGGAGATGTCCAGGTGGACGTCGGCGGCGGCAGCGTTGATATCGATGTCGGCGACGACCACCCGGTGGCCGTCGGAACGGAAGGCTTCGGCGATCCCGCGGCCGATGCCACTGGCACCGCCGGTCACCACCACGGTTCTCTTGTTCATTCTACGATCGTAGACTAAAACTGGTTTCCGTTACCAGCGAAAGGAAATCTCGTGCGACAGCAGCAGAACGGCTTGGGCTTCGCCACCTCGGACCTCGGACTGGGATCGTGGAACACCTGGGACCGCATGGAGTTCGCCGACGTGGTGCGCCTGCTGCGGCGGGCCGTCGACGCCGGGGTCACGCTTTTCGACGTGGCGCACTACAACATGGGGCCGCACGCCGAGCGGTCACGCACCGACCTCATCTTCGGCGAGGCGATCCGTGCCGCCGGGATCGCGCGCGAGGAGTACGAGCTGTGCGGGAAGCTGTGGCTCTGGGACTACCCGAAGACCGGTTTCGCCGAGCAGCTCGCCACGTCGTTCGACCGGATCGGCGTCGAGCGGGCGGAGGCTGTGGTGGTCGGTGACTACTTCGAACGTCCCGATGTCCCGCGGATCGTCACGGAGGTGGCCGAGCAGATCCGCCTCGGGCGATTCGATGTGTGGGGCGTGAACAACTGGGACCCGGAGGCTCTGGACCTCGCGCTGGAATTCGCCGGAGGGGAAGGGATGCCGGCGCCGAGGTTCGCGCAACTCAAGTACAGCGTGGCACGGCGGTCGATGGCCGAAGGCCCGCACTTCGAGACCGGGAAGCTGGCGGTACAGGCGTCGGACATCTTCGAGGGTGGGGTACTGCTGGGCAGGCAGCCCACGCGCAAGATCGGCGCCGACCCGAACGGCATCCGGGACGCGATCAAGGCGGCGGCCACCGACATGGCCGCGGTGGCCGCCGAGTTCGGCGTCAGCCCGGCGCAACTGGCGATCGCCTTCTGCCTGGCCTGCGAATCGGTGGCGAACGTCCTGTTCGGCGTGAGCAGCGCGAAGCAGTTCGACGACAACCTCGGCGCCCTCCGCCTCGCCACCGAACACGGCCCCGACATCCGCGCCGCCCTCGATCACCTCTGCCTGGACCGCTGACCAGGTCGTGGGGTGCGCCGGTCCGCGCACCCCACGAAGGGTTCAGCGGAGGAAGTCCAGGGTGGTGGTCTTGAACTCCGGGCTGCGCAGGGCACCGCCGTGGTCGCCGGGGACACGGATGAGGTCCGAACCGGGCACGAGCGCGGTGAGCTGGTCGATGCCTTGGCTCACCGGGTCTTCGGTGCCCGCCACGAACCGCGTGGGCACGGAGATCACCCCGGGCGCCGGGGCGAACGGCTCCTGGCGCAGTCCCTCCACGCACCGGGCGAGCGCGCCCGGATTCCGCCCCGGCGCGGTGATCATGCGCGCGATCATCGCGGTCAGCGGATCCGACGGCGGTTTCCCGCCCCCGGCGAACGCCAGCGCGGCGTCCAGGTCGACCGCGCCGAACGGTTCCACCGGGCTCAAGCCCGCCAGCACCAGCCGTCGCACGGGCGCCTGCACGGGTAGTTCCCAGGCGAGCCGGGCACCCAGCGAATATCCCACGACGTCCACTTCGGGCAGATCGTCGACCAGCCGGGCCAGTTCGGCGGTGATCGACTTCGCGGTCGGCGCGTCGGCGGGGGCCGGACTGGAGCCGTGACCGGGCAGGTCGGGCACGAGCACCGCCCGCCCGGCGGCGGTCAGCACCGACGGCCAGCCGGTGGTGATCCAGTCGGTGTGCCCGTCGGAGGCGAAGCCGTGCAGCAGCAGCACGGGCGGGCCGGAAACGGCCTCGGGGGTGAAGCGGCGCACGGCCAGGGTGGTGTCGGACACCGGATTCCTTTCTCAGCTTCGGGCGGGGCGGGTGCGCAGGCGCTGCAACTCGCTCAGCGTCCTGGCACGGGCGTCGACGGCGATCCGCAGGGACGAGCCGATGAGGTTCAGCAGGAACACGCACACCATGATCGTCACGCCCGGCACGACGACCAGCCACGGCGCGACGACCAGGTACGACCGGCCTTCGGCGATCATGTTGCCCCAGGTGGGCGTCGGGGGCGCGATGCCGAGGCCGAGGAAGCTCATCGCGCCGTCGACCAGCATCGCCGCCGCCGACAGGATGACCACCTGCACCAGCGCGAGCGGCAGCACGTTCGGGAAGACGTGCACGAGCAGGATCTTGCCCTTGCTCATCCCGGACACCCGTGCCGCGCCGATGTACGCGCGCCCGGCGATGCCGAGCACGCGGCTGCGGATGACGCGCGCGGTGAACGGGGTGAAGATGACCGTCAGCGCGATCAGCTCGGTCCAGATGCTGGCGCCGAGCGAGATGGCCAGCGCCATCGCCAGGATGATCGCCGGGAACGACATCCAGGCGTCCATCACCCGCATCAGCACCGCGTCCGCGGCCCGGAAGAAGCCGCTGACCAGCCCGATCACCAGCCCGGAGAAGGCCGCGCACAGGGTGATCAACGCGGACAGCCCGAGCGAGGCGCGCCCGCCGGAGACCAGCCGGGCGAGCACGTCCCGGCCGAACGAGTCGGTACCCAGCGGGTGCGCGGCCGAGGGCGGCAGCAGCCGGTTGACCGGATCGGTGGCGCTCACACTGGGCAGGAAGAACGGCAGCACCACCACCGCCAGCACGATCAATCCCAGCAGCGCGCCGGAGATCACCAGCAGCCGGTTGCGCCGGAACAGCCGGGCCGCGCGGGGTGCGGTCACCGCCGGCCGCGCGGAGTCGGCCAGAGCCACGCTCATGCCACACGCACCTTCGGGTCGAGCAGTGCGTACGACAGGTCGACCAGCAGGTTGACCAGCACGAACAGCACCGCGACGAACAGGGTCACGCCCTGGATCAGCGGGAAGTCACGGGTGGACACCGCGCCCATCAGCAGGTGCCCGAGCCCCGGCACGACGAAGATGGACTCGATGATCACGATGCCGCCGACCAGCATGGCGAAGTTGCTGCCCAGCTGGGTGATCAACGGCATCAGCGCGTTCGGCAGCACGTGCTTGAGCATCACCTGGCGTTCGGGCAGCCCTTTCACCCGCGCGGTGCGCAGGTACGCCAGCGGCAGTTCGCCGAGCAGGCTTTCGCGCAGGGTCAACACGAACAACGCGGTCTGCCCGATCACCAGCACGGTCAGCGGCAGCACCAGCGCGGGCACCGCGGTGGCCGGATCGGTGAACAGGTTCTCGTACCCGCTGGAGGGGAACCAGCGCAGCGTCACCGAGAACACCAGCACCAGCACCAGCGAGATCCAGAAGTCCGGCATCGCCATGCCCAGCGCGGAGAACCGGTCCAGCGCCCGCGCCACCGGGTTGCGCGGGGACACCGCCTGCCACGAGGTGATCGCCACCGAGAGGAAGAAGCTGAGCACGGTCGAAAGCACGGCCAGGGTCAGCGTCGGCAGGATGTGGTCGGCGACCACGCCGAGCACCGGCGCGTGGTAGGTGATCGAGGTGCCGAAGTCACCCTGCACCACGTTGCCTGCCCAGCTCAGGTACTGCTCCCACAGCGTCCCGTTCAATCCCATGCTCTCCCGCAACGCGTCCACATCGGACGGACGCGCGGTCGGGCCGAGGATGGCCTGCGCCGGGTCGCCGGGGATGAGCCGGATGACGAAGAACATCATCGTGCCGACGATCACCAGGATGATCAGCAGATCGCGCAGCCTGCGCAGCAGCAGAGCGGTCATGACGCCAGCCAGGAGTTCCAGAACACCCGGTAGAAGTCGCCGTAGCCCTTCAACCTCGGCGAGTAGGCCGCGTATAGCTTCGACTGGCTCAGCGTGATCACCGAAAGCTGCTGCCAGGTGAACGCCTGCATCTTGTCCACCACCGCCTTCGCCTGCTCGGGTGAGGTCGAGGCGTTGTACTCGGCCATCAGTGCGTCCAGTTCGGGCGAGGACGAGCCGTTCAGCGTGCCCAGGGTGAGCGCGGGCATCTGCGCCGGGGAGGTGAGCGCGGAGTCGAAGAACAGCGTGGTCAGGTCCCAGCCGCCCGGGTCCTTGGTCAGCGTGCCCAGCATGGTGGCGAAGTCGAAGGTGTCGATCTTCGTGGTGATGCCGATCTTGGACAGCTCGTCCTGGATCAGCACGGCCCACTTGCCGAACTCCGGGTACGAGTTCGTGGTGACGATGCGGACGGTCGCGCCCGCGGTGATCCCGGCTTCGGCGAGCAGCTGCCTGGCCTTCTCCGGATCGCGCTGGCGGTAGACCTCTTCACCGGCGGTGGAGTAGAACGCCTGGTTGTCCGGGGAGGCGAAGGCGCCGGTTTCGAGGGTGAGGTCCTTGCTGCCCCCGGTGGCCGCGTTGAGCGCCGGCTTGTCCAGCAGCAGGTTCAGTGCCTGGCGGGCCCGCGGGTCGGCGAAGCGCGAGCCGGGATTGAAGTTCGGGATGACCACGTTCTCGTTGCCGCCGGGCAGGTTGTGCACCACCACGGCGGGGTTGGCCCGCAGTGTCTCGTACTGGTCGTTGGTCGGCATCGCGTGGTCCCACTGGCCGGTCTGCAGCCCGTTGATCAGCGCGTCCTGGTCGGAGACCACCTTGTAGGTCACGGTGTCGAGGTAGGCGTGCTTGGCCCCGGCCTGCCCGCCCCAGTCCTCTTCGGACCGCGACGCGTAACCGGGGTGGCGCTCCAGCACCAGTTCACGGCCGATGTCCCAGCTCTTCAGCTTGTAGGGCCCGGTGCCGATCGCCTTGTCCTGGCCGAAGCCGGTCGGCGGCACGCCTGCGAGGTTCTTCGCCTCGTAGATTTCGGTGCCCGCACCGGCCAGTTCGTTGATCAGCGGGTAACGCGGCCGCTTGAGCCGGATGGTCACCGTCGCCGGATCGGGCGCGGTGATCGCCTCGATGTCCGGGGAGACCAGCTGCCCGGTGCGGTGACCGGTCTGCCAGCGCTGGAGGCTGGCCACCACGTCGTTCGCGGTCAGCGGGGCGCCGTCGTGGAAGGTGACGCCCTGGCGGAGCTTGAACTCGTAGGTGAGCCGGTCCGGGCTGGTGGTGTAGTCCTGCACCAGCATGGGCCGCGCGGTGAAGGTGCGGTCCACTTCGAACAGCTTCTCGTACAGCATGTTGCCGAGGTGCGCGGTGACCTGGCCGGGATTGGCGACCATGTCGAGCGACTGCGGGTCGGTGGGCACCGCGACGTTGAGGTTGCCGCCGCGCACGGGCGGGCCGTCGGCGGCGGCGCCACCGCCCGCCGCGCCACCCATGCAGGAGCTGAGGAGCGCGGCGGTCACCACGCCGAGCACGGCCGAAGTCAGGGTTCGTCTCATGGGGTCCGCAATCCTGTGTGGGGGAGGGAGGGCAGTTCGGGGTTCGCCGCGAGCAGGCGGCGGGTGTAGTCGTGCCGCGGGCGGAGCCGGATCTCGTCCGGGTCGCCGGTCTCGATCAGCTCACCCCGGTACATCACGCCGACGCGGTCGGCGACCGACAGCACCAGGCTCAGGTTGTGCGTGATGAACAGGAAGCTCAGCGCGCGGGAGCGGCGCAGGTCGAGCAGCAGGTTCATCACCTGACCCTGCACCGAGACGTCGAGCGCCGAAGTGGGTTCGTCGGCCACGATCAGGTCGGGTTCCGCGGCGATCGCGCGGGCGATGGACACCCGCTGCCGCTGCCCGCCCGAGAGCTGCGACGGCAGTTTCGCGGCGGTACCGGCGGGCAGGCCGACCTCGTCGAGCAGCTCGGCGACCCGGCGGTCCAGTTCGGCACCACGCATTCCGGTCAGTTCCCGCAGCGGCTCGGCGACGATCCGGGCGGCGGTGTGCCGGGGGTCGAGCGAACTCTGCGGGTCCTGGAAGATGAGCTGGGCGCGGCGGCGGAACGCGCGCTCGTCGCCGTCGAGCCCGGCCGCGGTGCAGCGGTGCTCGCCGAAGGTGATCGTGCCGGCGGTGGGTGGTTCGAGCGCGCTCACCAGGCGGCCGAGCGTGGTCTTGCCCGAGCCCGATTCCCCGACCAGGCCGAAGAACTCGCCGGGGGCGATGGTGAGCGAGACGTCGTTGACCGCGAGCACCTCCGGCTCGCGGCTGAGCGAGAACCGGCCACGTCCTCCATACACTTTGGACACGTGCTCGATGACGAGCGGGGTGCCGTCGCCGGTGCGTTCCGGCCGCGGCCTGGTGAGCGCCCTGGTTTCGGTGGCGGTGGCCGAGCCGCCGTTCATCGCGGCTTCGAGCAGGGACTCGGAGATGGTCGGGAAACCGTCGCGCCTGCTGACCCCGAGCTGCGGCACGCAGTCGAGCAGCGCCCGCGTGTACGGGTGCTCCGGTGCGGCGAGGATGTCCTCTTTGGACCCGAGTTCGACCAGCCTGCCGCGGTACATCACCGCGATCCGGTCGGCCACCCGCGCGGCCACGCCCATGTCGTGGGTGATGAACACGCAGGCGGTGCCGTGGTCGCGGCGCACCCGGTCGAACAGGGTGAGGATCTCCGCCTGGGTGGTCACGTCGAGCGCGGTGGTCGGCTCGTCGGCGATGAGCAGGCCGGGATCGGCCATCAGCGCCAGCGCGATCATCACCCGCTGCTGCATGCCGCCGGACATCTGGTGCGGGTACAGCGACAGCACGCGATCGGTGTCGGTCAGCCCGACCTCGGTGAGCAGCCCGTGTGCCTTCACCTCGGCCTCGCGGTGCAGCGGCGTGCCCTTGCGCACCGCCTGCCGTGGCAGGGATCCGGGTCTGCGGTAGGCCTCGATCAGCTGCCTGCCGACGCGCTGGCTCGGGTTCAGCGAATCCAGCGCCTCCTGGAAGATCATCCCGATCCGCGGCCCGCGGTAGGCCCGCATCTCGTCGGCGGGGAGCCGGGTCAGGTCCACACCGTCCACACTGATCTCACCGCGGGTGCGCACCGGGGCGACGAACTCGAGCAGCCGGATGATCGACAGGGCGGTCACGGTCTTGCCGCTGCCGGACTCGCCGACCACGCAGAGTGTCCGCCCCTGGTCGAGATCGAACGAGAGCTCCCGGACCAGTTCGCGCTCGGTGTCGTCGGTCAGCACGCCGACGCTGAGTTCTCGTAGTTCGAGCAGGGTCATGGATTCCCCTTCCTCGTGCCCGCCGTCGGCGGACCGGAACTGCCGGGGGAACACGAGCCGCCGGCAGGGGTAGTTCTACGCATGTTGACACCGGGGCGGTGCGCTGTCAATGGCTATATTCTACGAACGTAGGAAGTTGGTATCCGGCGGGTTTCGCCTGGTAATCGCGGAAAATCGACACTGGATTCTTTTATCTACGTCTGTAGACTCATCCGCGAACCAAGCGAAGGAGAACACCGTGACCGGGTCCAGAAGCACCGTCAGTCCCGATCGGATCGTAGACGTCGCCGTGGGGTACATGGCCGCCAAGCAGCTCTTCGCCGCGAGCCGGATCGGCTTGTTCGGCGCACTCGCCGCCGGGCCGCTGACCGCCGGGGGACTGGCCGCCGAGACCGGCAGGCCGGAGTCGATCACCCGCATCCTCGGTGACTCCATGTCATCGCTCGGGCTCCTGTCCCGTGTGGACGGACGATACGAGCTGACCGCCGACACTGCGGCGTACCTCGGCGGCGGCGAGCTGGATCTGTCGCCGTTCCTGACGTTCCTGGACTCGATCAGCTACGGGCACTGGCTGCAGTTCGGCCGCACCGCGGACACCGGCGAGCCCGGTGAGCTGGAGATGGACGACGAGCGCTGGGGCACCTTCCTGAACGGGGTGATGACCTACAACGCGCTGCACGCGAAGATGCTGGCGCGTGCGTTCGACTACTTGCCCTACGAGCACCTGCTCGACCTAGGCGGGCTGTCCAGCGCGTTCGCGGTGGAAGCCATGGGCGCCAACGAAAAGCTGCGGACGACCTTCGTGTTCGCCCCGCGCTCGGTGGAGCCGGTGACGAACGCGGTGGCCGAGGCTGGCTTGGCGGACCGGGCGACCGTGGTGGGCGCGGAGACCGACACCGCCCGGCCGGAGGGCGAGTTCGACCTGATCATGGTCAACCACGTGGTCCACCGGTTCAGTGCCGAGCAGAACGCGGGAATCCTGCGCAACGCGCGCGCGGCCGCCGCGCCCGGCGCCCGCCTGCTGCTGCTCGACTTCTTCCTCGACGACGACCCGGTCCAGCGGCCGCTCGACGCGCTGCACGCCGGGGAGTACCTGGTGATCGACGGTACGATCGTCTACCCGGAGGCGGAGGTCCGCACGTGGCTGGGCGACGCGGGCTGGCGGGTGGTCGACCGGCTGGCGCTGCCGGGGAGCCCGCGCGTGCTCGTCGCGGAAGCGGTGTAGCCGTGACCCTCGATCCCGCTGTCCAGGAGCTGCTCGCCCGCAGCGCGCCCGCCGAGGCCCCGGCCCGGCCGCCGACCGCGGCCGAACTGCGGGCCGCCTTCGCCGCTTCGTGGCGGCGTCCCGAATCGGTCGAGCCGGTCGCGTCGGTCACCGACCACGTGGTGCCCGGCGGGGTGCGGGTTCGCTTGTACCTGCCCGAATCCGCCATACCGGTCCCGGTTTTCGTGTGGATCCACGGTGGCGGATGGACGATCGGCTCGATCGACGAGAACGAGGTCGCCTCGCGGGCGGTGTGCAACGCGGCGAAGGTGGCCGTGGTCGCGGTGGACTACCGGCTCGCGCCCGAGCACCCGTTCCCGTCGGCGCCCGACGATTGCTACGCGGTGGTCGAGTGGCTGGCCGCGGGCGGCGCCGGACCGGCGGTCGACCCGGCACGCATCGCGATCGGCGGGGAAAGCGCGGGCGGCAACCTGTCCACAGTGGTCTCGATGATGACGCGCGACCGAGGTGGCCCGGCGCTGGCCGCGCAGGTGCTGATCTGCCCGGTCTACGGCCACCCGGACGACGGTTTCGGCTCGTACGCCGACTTCGCCGAGGGCTACGGCATGACCGCCGGCGCGATGCGATTCTTCTTCGAGCAGTACGTCACGGATCCGGCGCAGTTGGACGATCCGTACCTGCTTCCGTTGCGGGCCACGGACTTGACCGGCCTGCCGCCCGCACTGGTGCTGACCGCCGAATACGACGTACTACGGGACGAAGGCGAAGAATTCGCCCGACGACTGGCCTCGACCGGTACCCCGGTGGAGCTGACGCGGTACGAGGGCCAGATCCACGGCTTCTACGGCCTGCACACCGACCTCCCCGCTTCGCCACGCTCCCACACCCACGTCGCCGCCTACCTACGCAGGATTTTGTCCTGACCGATGCCGTGAATGTGGCTTTCACGGCACATTCCGCCGTGAAAGCCACATTCACGGCACCCCGCCGACCTCCGGGCCGAGTCCCACACTCAGGCAGCCGAACCTCACACTCCTGCAGCCGAACCTCGCACTCGGCGCACTCTCCCGGACACGAATGTGGCTTTGGGGGCCGAATCCGCCCCCAAAGCCACATTTGTGTCCCGGGGCAACTCGCCCGGCCCCCGCTCGCAGGGCAATGTCACGGCCGCGTCAGGCGGGTGAAGAAGGATTCCAGGTGCTGGTGTTGCAGCGCCACCGTGGAGAACTCGCCGCTGACCAGGCTCATCACGTTCGCCCCCGCGTTGAGCAGGACGATTTCGTCGACCAGTTGCTCGTCGGGGGTCTCGGTGACGATGTCCCCGTCTTCGCGCCCCTCGGTGAGGTACCGGTGCAGCAGTCCGCGCCACTCGCGCACGTGTTCCAGGTACTTGTCGTGCAGCTTCGGGTTCGTCAGCGAAAGTTGCCAGAAAGTCAGCAGCACGCGCCCGGCCGCGATGCGCTCGGCGTCGATCGGCATCGAGGAGAAGCACAGCTCCCGCAGCGCGACCAGCCCGCGCAGCTCGTCCAGTTCCACGTAAGCGCGCATCATGCCGAGCGCGCGTTCGTAGGTGGCTTCGATGATGTCTTCCTTGCTGGGGAAGTACAGCTTGAGCGCACCGTTGGCGAACCCGGCCGCCGCCGCGATCTCCCGCATGGTCGCGGCCTCGATCCCGCCCCGGGTGATCAGGTCCCAGGTGACGTCGACGATGTCACTGCGCCGCTGGTCGTGGTCGATGATCTTCGGCATCGGTTCACCTCCCGCACTGGTTCGTCTACCAGTGTAGGAGATCAGCCGCGGCGGAACACCCGGTGCCCGGCGAACCACGTCTCGGTCACCTCCGTCCGGGCCAGCTCGGCCGGCGAGGTCCGGAAGGGATCGCGGTCGAGCACCAGGAAGTCGGCCGACTTGCCAGGGGACAGCGAACCGGTGACGGCCCCGAGCCCCATCGCGCGGGCGCTGCCGAGGGTGAACACCTCGATCGCCTCGGGCAGCGAGATCGCCTGCTCCGGCCACAGCGCCCCGGGGTGCACCCCGGCCGGGTCCCGGCGGGTGACCAGGCCCTGGATGCCCTCCCAGGCGTTCGGCGATTCGCTGACCGGCCAGTCGGACCCACCCGCCACCAGCGCGCCGCTGTCCAGCAAGGACCGGTTGGGCTGCATGCGCGCCGCCCGGTCACCCGGCAGCACCGTCGCGATGGCGGACGGGATGACGCCCGGCACCCACAGGAACGGCGAGATGTCGGCGGAGACGTCCAGTGCGGCGAACCGCGGCACGTCGTCGGGATGCACGAACTGGCCGTGCGCCACCTGGAACCGCGCCTCGGTGTACCCCTCGGACCGCACCTTCTCGACCGCGTCCAGGGTGGCGCGCACGGAAGCGTCGCCGGTGCAGTGGACCTTGGCCGACAGCCCGGCCTCGGCCGCGGTCCGCAGCCAGCCTTCCAGCTCCTCGCCGGGCATCGTGGTCGCGCCGTGGTGGCAGCCGCCGTGCACCTCGTCCGGCAGGTACGGCTCCAGGAAGGCCGCCGTGCGGGTCGGCGGCACGCCGTCGAGGAAGATCTTCACGAAGTCGGGCCGGTGGTGCTCGGTGCGGTAGCGCCCGGCGACCTCCAGCAGCGGCGCGCCGATCGGGTCGAAACCGAAGATCGGGTCGTTGATCAGCAGCGAGGACACCACCCAGGCGTCCAGCTCACCGGCGTCGTCGAGCGACTTCAGCGCCCGCAGGATGTCCACCGAGACCCCGGCGTCCTGGAACGCGGTGACCCCGTACGAGTGCAGGACGCCGATCGCGTGGCGCGAAGCCGCCGCGTGCTGCTCTCCGGTGAGCTTCCTGGTCTCGCGCAACGCGTGCTCGACCAGCACCCCGGCGGCTTCGATCAGGACCCCGGTGGGTTCGCCGGTGGCCGGGTCGCGGACGATCTCCCCGCCCGCCGGATCCGGGGTCGCCGCGGTGATGCCGGACAGTTCCAGCGCCCGGCTGCTGACCCAGCGGTTGTGCCTGCTGTCGTCGGCCAGCGTGACCGGCCGCCCGCCCGCCGCCTCGTCGAGCGCGTGGCGCGCCGCGCGGTCCGAGAGCCGCGCGACCAGCGTGGCCGCCCACGCGCCGCCGATCACCCACTCGTCCGGCCCCAGCCCGGCCGCCCGCTCCCGGACCGCGGCCAGCAGCCGGTCGAAGTCCGCCTCCGTGCCCAGTTCGAGTTCGAAGAGCGCGGCCCGGCCGGCGAAGGCGTGGTGGGTGTGCACGTCGACCAGGCCGGGCAGGACGAACGCGCCGCCGAGGTCGAGCACCTCGGTCTTCGGCCCGCGCTCGACCTCCTCCAGCGAGAGCACCCGGCCGTCCTTGACCGCCAGCGCGGACGCCCACGGCCGCGTGGGGTCCACTGTGTACACCGTGGCGTTGGTGAGGATCAGGTCGGCGGCCAAGGCTCAGCTCCCGGCGGGGTCGAAGGTCTCGGGGTGCACGGTGGTGCTGAGCAGCCTGCCGTGCGCGCCGAAGGTGAAGTGGGTCGGCGTCCGGCCACTGGCGTCCAGGCCGAACAGCACCCCGTGCGAGCGCAGGCGCCGGGCGTCGCGGTGGTCGGCGACGGTCACCGAGGCGCACGGGATCACCTTCTCCCGCCAGGCGAACACGTAGATCCCCGGCCGCAGTTCGTAGACCGAGTTCTCGTCGGTGTCGGCGAGCCCCTTCTCCGGACCGGCCAGGCACTGCCAGGTGTACCAGTGCGGGCTGAGGTAGACGTGCTCGTAGGCGTGGGCCGTGCTGTACACCCACAGCACGCGCCGCCCGATCAGCGAGGTGCTCGGCGCGAGCGGTTCGCCGTGGGGCTCGAAGCCGTCGATCGTGGCGGCCAGGAAGGTCTGCGTGACCCGCGGCGAGGTGTCGCCGATCCGGCTGAGCACCAGCAGTGCCCGGCCCCGCCGCAGGTCGAGCAGCAGCGTGAAGGCCTCCTCCGGGCGGGCGCTGGGATGGAACTGGATGTAGTACAGCTCGTCGTCGACCAGGAAGGTTTCGCAGCGGTCGGTGCCGGAGCCGTGGTAGCCCCACTCGACGCGGGTACCGGTGAACGCCGCGGTGAAGGCGGTGCCGTCGGCGCAGGTCAGCTCGAAGGAGCGGCCGTGCAGGTCACCGACGGTCGGCGCCTTGTTCGCGTCGAACCCGCGGGCCAGGCTGTCCAGCGGGAGCCAGGTGGAGGTGTCGGACAGGGTCAGTTCGGTCATCGGCTGGTCCTAGGGTCGGCAGTGGCCGGCGGTGCCGGAGGGCAGGTCGAGCGCGGGGTTGCGGTCGCAGAAGCCGTAGGGGCGCAGGGTGAACCCCGAGTAGTCGACCGGCATCACCGGCCAGTCCTCGGGTCGCGGGATGTGGGTCGGGCCGAACACGTGCCACAGCACCAGATCGGTGTCGACCAGGTCGCGGTTCGCGGCGGTCCACGCGGGCAGCCCGGCGCCACCGGGGTGCGCGTTCGGCCGGTCACCGGCGGGGAAGCGCTCGTCGGCGCGGTACGGCGTGGCCCACAGGTGACGCGTGGCGAAGGTCGCTCGCTGGTGGACGGTCGATTCCGGTTGCGCCATCAGGGTCGCCGACGGTTTCGGCACGAGCTGGTAGGCCGTGGGCGCGCCGAGCCGGTTGGTCCGGTCCGCGCTGCGGATCTCCCACACGCGCGCCTTGGCCGGGTCCGCGTGCCGCTGGGCTTCCTGTTCGGTGCGCAGCGGTGTTTCCCGCCAGGTGAAGGCGTTGCCGTGCGGGTTCTGCTCGCCGGTCGGCACGCCTTCCACGTCGATTTCGTACAGCGAGTTGCGGTCACCGTCGATGGCCACGTCCAGCCGGGCGCAGAACAGGTGCTGGTGCACCGGCGCGAACAAACCGGGGGCGATTTCGTTGGCGTGCCGGTGTGCCGAGCCGGGGTGCCCGGCGCCGGCGAACACGATGCCGGTGGCCTTCGCCTCGAGTTCGACGGTCCCGTCGAGGTAGAGGTACCAGAAGAAGCCGTAGTCGTAGTTGCCGATGGTGGAGATGGACGAGATGACCAGCCGCCGCGAGCGCCGCACTTCGGCGTTGCCGTCGAGATCGGTGTGCTTCCAGAGGATCCCGTAGTCCTCTTCGTGCAGGCAGATTGCCCGCGGGATCTCGACCGGGTGGCCGTGGTCGTCGGCGACGAAGGCCGGGAAGTAGTGGATGACGCCGAGGCAGTCGCAGCCGAGCCGCAGGTCGTTGCCGTTCTTGCCGAGCAGGTACTCGCCGGCGTCGAAGTAGCTGATCCAGAACCGGCCGGGCGCGGTGTCGCCGTAGGGGACCACCATCTCCGGCATCGACGCCCGGTAGAGCACCGACCGGTCCTGGAAGCTCACCTGGTGCAGCGTCAAGCCTTCGCGGGCGTTGAAGCCGACGCGCAGCCGCCAGCCCTCCCAGGTGACCTCGCTGCCGTCGACGGTGAAGCTGGGGCCGTCCGGCTGGGTGATCTCGATCGGCTTGAGCGTGGTGCGCGGCGGCACATTCCCGTATCGGCCGTGCTCCGGTGGGACCGGGACGTCGCCCTCGTCCTCCACTCGCAGCACCCGGCGCCCGGTCAGATCGATGTGCACGATCAACCCCTCGACCGGATGCGCCCACGGGCTGTCGTTCTCGTCCTCGCGCAGGAAGGTCAGCGAGCGGATCACGCGGCCGGATTCGTCGGGCCTGCCGAAGTAGCCGGGGGCCAGTGGAGCGCAGAACGCGTGCTCGACGCGATCGGCGAGCCCGCGCCGGGTCATCGCCGCCTGCCACTCGGGCGAGGCCTTGGTGATCTCCGCGGCGAGGTCGTACTCCTCGAAGAGGTAGGCGGGCTGGCCTTCACCGCAGTCCTCACAGGACAGCAGCTCGCGCTTGGTCACCGAGACCACCGCGTCCCTGGCGTGCCCGGTGGCGGTGTCCAGCAGGGTGTACTGGATGCGCCGGTCGGCCACCAGCGCGGCGACGCTCGCCTTGTCCGGCTCGACCGGCAGCACCTGCGGGACGCGGGTGGTCGCGGTGAGCAGGCCTTCGGCGACCAGGATCGCGCGGCCCGCGGCCAGTTCCCCGGCGGACAGCGGGTCGAGTGGGTGCATGCTCCGCAGTCTCGGCGGCGACGCGGTCCGGTGGAACGCCCGGCCGGCCGGCGTGCGGCAGCGGACAAGAAGGGTGCGCTGACGGCCAACCCCGCGTGCCGCGCGGGCCCGCAGGATGACGCCATGCGACTGGATCTCGAGGGCAAGGCGGTGCTGGTGACCGGCGCGGCCTCGGGCATCGGGCTGGCCTGCGCGCGGGCGTTCCTGGCCGAAGGTGCCCGGGTCGGCGTGCTCGACCGGTCGCCCGTGCCCGGCTTCTTCGCCGTGCGGGCCGACGTCACCGATGAGGCGGAAGTGGCCGCGGCCGTCGACGCCGTGGCCCGCGAATTCGGCGGACTGGACGTGGTGGTCGGCTGCGCCGGGATCTCCGGTCCGGTCGGCGCACCCCTCGCGGAGGTCACGGCCGCCGACTTCGCCGCGTTGCTCGCGGTCAACGTCACCGGGCAGTTCCTCGTGGTCAAGCACGCGGCACCCCGGCTGACCGCGGCACAGGGCTCGGTGGTGCTCCTGGCCAGCGACTCCGCCTTCACCAGCGCGCCCGGCATGGTGCCCTACTGCGCGTCGAAGGGGGCCGTGGTCGCGTTGACCAGGGCGCTTTCGGTCGAACTGCCCGGCGTGCGGGTGAACTGCGTGTGCCCGTCGGTGGTGGACACCCCGATGGCGCGCGCCGATCTCGGCGCGGTGCTCGACGAGCCCGCGTTCCCGGTGCAGGCGGCCGAAGACGTCGCCTGCCAGGTGCTGTACCTGACCTCCGCGCGGTCGCGGACGGTCGACGGCCAGGCCCTGCTCGCCGATTTCGGCGTCTCGGCCCGGTCCGGTTTTCCCGCCTAGGAAGGACTTTCGAAGTGAGCAACAGGGTTGTCGCGATCACGGGTGGCGGTACGGGGATCGGCGCGGCGGTGGCCCGCCGGTACGCCGGCGAGGGCGCGCGGGTGGTGGTGCTCGGCCGGCGGCGTGAACCGCTGGAGAAGGTCGCCGCCGAAACCGGCGCGCACGTGCTCACCTGTGACGCCAGTGAGCGGGAGGCCGCCGAGCAGGCCGTGGCGGAGATCGTCGGGCGGTACGGGCGGCTGGACGTGGTGGTCGCGAACGCGGGCGGGCACGGGCTGTCCTCGGTCACCGACACCGGCGACGAGGAATGGGAACTGGCGCTGCGGTCGAACCTGTCCAGCGCGTTCGTGTTCTGCCGGGCCACGCTGCCGTCGCTGGTGGAGAGCGGGGGACAGGTGGTGATCGTGTCCTCGCTGGCGGGGTTGTTCGCCGGGCCGAACGTGGCCGGGTACACCGTCGCCAAGCACGCGCTGATCGGGCTGACCCGGTCGATCGCCAGGGACTACGGGCCGAAGGGCGTGCGTGCGAACGCGGTCTGCCCCGGCTGGGTGCGCACCCCGATGGCGGACGGCGAAATGGACCAGTTCGCCGCGGCGGCGGGCTTCACCGGCGGCCACGACGAGGGCTACCGCCGCGTCACCGCCGAGGTCCCCCTGCGCCGCCCGGCCGAACCGGAGGAGATCGCCTCGATCGTGCGCTTCCTCGGTTCGGCCGAGTCGTCCTACATCACCGGTGCGGTACTGGTCGCCGATGGGGGCGCGCACGCGGTGGACCTGCCGACGCTGGCCTTCGAACGCGCCGGCATGTGACACCGGCGAGATCAGGCGCCGCCCAGGTAGGCGGTGTGCAGGGTGCCGGGGGAGGCGAGGAGGGTGGCCGCGTCACCGGAGTAGGTGACGCGGCCCGAGGACACCACGAGCGCGTCGCGGGCCACGCCGAGTGCGAGGTGCGTGAACTGCTCGACCAGCAGGATCGCCGCGCCCTCCTCGGCGAACCGGGTGACCATCGGCAGCAGCCGGGTGAACACCACCGGCGCCAGGCCGAGCGACATCTCGTCGATCAGCAGGAACGCCGGGCGGGCCGCGAACGCGCGGGCCAGCACCACCATCTGCTGCTCGCCCCCGCTGAGCAACGCGGCGGGTGAGTCGCGGCGCTTGGCCAGTTCGGGAAACGCCTCGAACAGCTCGTCGGCCCTGGCGCGGGTGCGGGCGGTCAGCATCAGGTTCTCCAGCACGGTCAGCCCCGGGAACACCGCCCGCCCCTGCTCGATGTGCGCCAGCCCCCGCCGGGCGCGGGCCACCCTGGACTGCTTGGTGATCTCGGTCGTTCCGATGTGGACGGTCCCGGCGGCGGCCGGGACCACGCCCGAGATGGCCTCCAGCAGGCTGGTCTTCCCCGCGCCGTTGGGCCCGACGAGCGCGGTGATCCGGCCCGGCTCCAGGGTGAAGCCGACGTCGGAGATCACCGGGCCCGCGCCCCGCGTGACCGTCAGTCCCGTTACCCGCAAAGCGTTCACAACAGCTCCGTTTCACCCATGTACGCCTTGAGCACCGCCGGATCGGCCAGCACCCCGGCCTGCGGGCCCGCGGCCAGCACCCGGCCGAAGTCGAGCACGGTGACCGTGTCGCAGACCGAGCGCACCAGGTCGAGGTCGTGCTCGATGAGCAGGACCGACACGCCGAAGCGCGCGGGCACCTGCCGCAGCCGTTCCCCGAACGCGACGTGCTCGGAGTGCGGCAGCCCGGCGGCCGGTTCGTCCAGCAGCAGGACCCGCGGCCGGGCCAGCAGGTGCCCGACCACCTCGACCAGCCTGCGGGCACCCACGTCCACTTGGGACAGTGGGATGCGCGCGGCCGGGCAGCCGAAGAAGTCCAGCGCCTCGGCGATCTCGGCGGTGCTCACCCGGCGCCGGGCGACGAACCGCAGGTACGCCTCCACGGTCAGCCCCGGTGGCACGCGGTCCTGCTGGAAGGTCCGGCGCAGGCCCGAGCGCGCCCGTTTCGCGGGCGACCCCGTCAGCGGCCTGCCGTCCAGTTCGACGCGGCCTTCGGCGTTCGGCAGGAAGCCGGTGATGGCGTCGACCAGGGTGGACTTGCCCGCGCCGTTCGGCCCGATCACGCCGAGGACCCCGTGTTCGGGCACCTCGATGTCCACAGAGGACAACGCGACCACCTCGCCGAAGCGGACGCTCAGCCCGCGCACCACGAGCACCGGTGCACCAGGGGTGACCGGCTCGGCCGAGGTGGTGCCCGCGGCCAGGGCCAGGGTCGCCGGTTCGCGGGAGCGCCGGTACCAGAGCTGCCGCACCGCCGTGCCCAGGTTGCCGCCGCTGGTCAGCGCCTGGATGCCGAGCAGCCCGAACACCACGAACCCCCAGTCCTGCGGCACACCCCAGCGCTTGAGCAGCTCCGGCACGCCGACCCACAGCACCGCGCCGAGCACCGCCATGTCGATCAGGTGCGCGCCGGACATGATCGCCAGCACGTACAGCGCCAGCGACTGGATCGCGGTGAAGCTGGCCGGGAACGCCAGCCCGACCTGGCCGGTGAGCAGGCCGCCGCTGATGCCGCCGAGGGTGGCGCTCACCGCGAACGCGGTCAGCTTCGAGGTGCGCACGCTCGCCCCGGCCGCCGCGGTGCCGCGTTCGGAGAAGGCCACCGCCTGCCACCCGCTGCCCCAGCGGCCGCGGCGCAGGTAGTGCACCGCCAGGCAGCAGAGCACCAGGACCACCACGGCAAGCAAGAAATACGAACGGTCGTCCGTAAAGGCGTCCGGGCGCTCCACGGACAGGCCGTCCGCGACGCCGGGGAACTGCAGTTGCACCAGCGTCAGGTCCGCCGCGGCGGCCAGGCCGAGGGTGACCACGGCCAGGTTGATGCCCCGCAGCCGCAACGCCGGGAGCCCGACCAGCACGCCGACGAGTCCGGCGGCGATCCCGCCGAGCAGCAGCCACACCAGGAACCCGCCGGGCGCCTCCGCGGCGTTCAGCGCCGAGACCACCCAGGCGCCCACGGCCCCGAAAGTCAGCTGGCACAACGAGATCATGCCCGCGCTGCCGGTGACCACCCCGAGCCCCAGCAACGAGATCCCGGCGACGATCGCGCTCATCCCGAGGTAGACGAAGTAGCCGTCCAGCCCGATGCTCAGCGCGTACCCGGCGGCGATCGCCACCACGGCCACCGCGAACGGCAGCGAACGGTCAACGAGCCGCATCCCACACCTCCTTGCGCTGCGACCACAGCAGCAGCGCGACGATCACGCCGAACGGCAGGAAATAACGCACCACGGACAGCCCGTCGACCTGCGCGGCCGCGCCCTGGATCAGGCCCAGCACCAGCCCACCGGCGACCGCGAGGTCCAGGCGGCGGAACCCGCCGAGCAGCGCGGCCGCGGCGGCGGGCACCACCAGCATCGCCAGCGAGGTCGCGTCGTTGGACTGCGACGGCGCCACGATCGAGATCACCAGCGTGCTGATCACCCCGGTGACCGCCCACACCGCCACGCTCAGCCGTTTCGCCGGGATGCCCAGTAGTTCGGCGGTGGTCGGGCGCTCGGACAGCGCCCGCAGCTCCACCCCGGCCGAGGTCCGGGTCAGCACCAGCCTGCTGGCCAGCGCGACCAGGACGGCCAGCACCACGGTGACCACGGTGACCTGGCTGATCACCACCCCGCCCGCGGTGAACGCGGGCCCGTCGAGGATCGGGTGGAACGGCTGCGGCTTGTTGCCGAACAGGATGAACGACAACGAGATCAGCAGGAGCAGCACCGCCACGGTGACCGCCGACCGGGTGCCGGTGTCGGCCTCGGCGAGCCAGGTGGAGACGATCCAGCCGAGCAGCGCGCTGAGCGACCCGCCGAGCAGGATGCCCGCGACCGTGGCCAGCCAGGTCGGCAGTCCGAACTGGACGGACAGGAACACCGCCACGTAGCAGCCGAACATGCCGGTCGCCGACTGGGCGAAGTTCACCACCCGCACCAGGCGCGACATCAGCGTCAGGCAGACCGCCAGCACCGCGTACAGCCCGCCGGCGGCCAGGCCGGCCAGCGCTCCCTGCAGCATGTGTGCTCCTCCTAGTTGCGCGCGGGGATGCGCAGCCAGTCTTCGGCCGCCAGTTCCCAGCGGTTGGTGCCGGAGGCGAGCTTGATCGGCCAGCCCGCGGTGTTGGCGTGGTGGGTGTCGCCGGGGCCGAACACGTACGGCGTGCCGACCATCGGGTCGCTGATCGGCTGCATCTCCCGCAGCGCCCTGGTCACCGATTCGCGGGTGACCTCGCCGGTGATGCCCCGGAGCACGTCGAGGAAGTACTTCGCGGCCAGGTAACCGCCCTGGCTGAACGAGGTCAGCGGGATGCCGTTCCTGGTCATCAGCTCGCGCCACTCCCGGTTCTGCGAGCTGCCCGCGTCGGTGAACGGGTAGAACTCGGCGGGCACGTACACCCCGGCACCGGCGTTCGAGATGGCCTTGGCGTAGTTCTCGCTGTAGACGCTGGTCAGCAGCAGCCAGGTGACGTCGGTCCACCCCTGCGCCTGCGCGGCCTTGAGCTGCCCGATCGAATCCGGCTCCACTGGGTTGACGGTGATCGCCTTGCACCCGGCGTTGCGGGCCTTGACGATGTAGGAGGTGTAGTCGGACCCGCCGTAGGGCACGGTCGAGTCGAGGTACTTGAGCTTCTTGCCGGTGATCGCCGACCACTCGTCGATGGCTGCCTGGTAGGACGGCAGCGTGTTGCCCGCGATCTCCAGCAGCGCGCAGATGTCGGTGAGCCCCAGCACTTCCGAGCCGTAGAGCAGGCTCAGCGTCATGTCGTGGAACGGCCCGACGTTGACCGGGCCGATGTTGGGGCTGGTGAAGCACGCCGGGTCCACGCCGATGCCCGGCACGGACAGGATCTTCTGCTGCTCGTAGTACTCGGTGTTGATCTCGCATTCGATCAGGCTGGACGAGCCGACCAGCGCCACCGCTTCGTCGCCGTCGACGATCTCGCGTGCCGCCGCGGCGGCCGCCGCCGGATCGCCCTTGTCGTCGAGCGCCTTGTACTCGATCTGCCTGCCGTTCACGCCACCACTGGCGTTGGCCGCGTCGAAAACCGCCTTCGCCGCCTGGGAAGCCTCGGGGAAGGTGGCCGCACCGCTGAGCGCGTTAACCGAGCCGACCACGATCGGGCCGCCCGAACCGCTTTCCGCCCCGGCGCAGCCCGCCGCCGTCAGCACCACCCCGGCCAGGAGCGCGCCCAGGCGCCGCCCGGTGTTCACCGGTCCTCCGCCGCGCGCGCCACGGGTGCGGAGTCGACGATCTGCTCGAAGGCGGCGAGCTTGCCGCCGTCGAACTTCCACACGTGGGCGACGCGTGCGGTGAACGAGCGCCCGGTCCGGCGGTGCTTTCCCCGGTACGAGCCCAGTCCGATGACCGCGTCGCCCGCGTCGAGCAGTTCTTCGAGGGTGAAGGTGTAGCCCTCCCAGTCCCGCGCGATGGCGTCGAAGACGTGTTCCCGGACCTCCTCGGGACCGACGTACGTGCCGGCGTAGGGGAAGCCGGCCGCCTCGGTCCAGGTGGTCTCCTGGCCGAGCGGCGCCAGCATGCCGGCCAGGTCACCACGATCGCTCGCGTCGTAGTGCGCGGCGATGATGTCTACATTGGACATGGAGTCTCCTTCAGACCGGTTGCGCGTCGGGGTAGGCGACCGCGCCGAGTGGGTAGATGTGCCCGCCCGCGCGGGAGTGCTCGGACCGCCCGTCGCCGGTGAGCCCGAGGAAGACGCCGGTGGTGCGCAGGGCGTAGCCGAGGTCGTGCAACCACACGCTGGCCACGGCGATGCGGAACTCGCGGAAGCAGAACAGGTAGAGCCCGTCCTGGAACTTCCACACCGTCGACAGGTCCATGTCGCCGTGGCCGCGCTGCACGCCTTCGAGGCACTGCCAGGCGTAGCGCTGCGAGGACATGTACACGTGCTCGTAGAGGTGTTCCGGGCTGTACCGGTAGAGATTGCGCTTGCCGATGAGGTCGCGTGACGGCCCGGGTTCCTCGCCGGTCGGCGTGCCCGCGTCGGTGGTGCCCGCCCAGAACGTCTGGGAGACCCGGGGAACGCCTTCGACGTCCTCGGCGCCGATGACCGAACGCACGGCCAGCGCGCGGTGCGTGGTCGTCGAGAAGACGACGGTGAGCGCCTCACCCTCCACACTGGAATGGGGCAGGTTCACGAAGAAGACGTCGTCGCGCACGGCGACCGCGTCGTACGGGTCCGGAACCCCGTTGCAGGTGACGGTTCCCGCGTCGTCGAAGCGCAACGCGAGCGCGGTGCCGTCGTCGAGGGTGACGGTCAGTTCGCGGCCCGACAGGTCCGCGGCCGGCAGGCGGTAGGTGGCTATGCCTGCGGCGAACTCGTCATAGGTACGCCATTGTTCCTCTGGTTCGGGCATGCGGTCATCGTCGGGGCGCCCGCCCGGTGGGGGCCAGCGGTCACGCGCTGGGCGGCAAGAACCGATCGCTCACGGTCAACCCGCGGCGCAGCTCGCTCGGCGAGCGGCCGAACTCGGTCTTGAACACCCGGCTGAAGTGCGGGGCGTCGACGAAGCCCCACTTCGCCGCGATGGCCGCCACCGGGCGCGTGGCGTGCACCGGGTCGAGCAGTTCGCGGCGGCAGTGCTCCAGGCGCCGGGTGCGGATCCAGCCGGAGACCGTGGTGCCCTGCTCGTGGAACAACCCGTGCAGGTGCCGGGTGGAGATGTAGTGCTCGGCGGCGATCTGCGCCGGGCCGAGGTCGGTGGACGACAGGTTCGCGTCGATGTAGGCGAGCACCCGGCGCATCAGCTCGTGGCGCGGGCCCGCGGTGGCCCGCGCCAGATCGAGTTCGGTGGCGAAGAGAGTGGCGAGCAGGTCCACCGCGGTGTGCGCGAGCCGGACGCCCGCCGGGCCGCCGAGCTGGTCGAGGTTGGTGCCGAGCTGGGCGAGGAACGGCACCACCACGTTGCCCATGCCGCGCTTGCCGGACATGCGGACCGCGGTGAGCTGGCCGACCAGGTCGCGGGGCAGGTCGATCAGCCGCTGCGGGAACATCACCACCAGCGTGCGGAAGTCCTCCTCGAACACCAGCGAGTACGGGCGGTGCGTGTCGTAGAGCGCCACGTCACCGGGGCGGAGCACGGCCTGGCGGTCGTCCTGCACCAGCAGCCCGGTCCCGGACAGGATCAGGCTCAGCTTGTAGTAGTGCCGGTCGGCCCTGGCGATCAGCTCGGGCGTGCGCTCGACCACGTGCGCGGAGGCGGTCACCTCGGACAGCTGGATCTCGTCGGCGCCGCAGGAGCGGATGCGGCCGCGGAAGTGGTCGCGGTGGTCGCTGGTCACCTGCAACGGGACGAACGACTGCGACACCACCGTGCGGAAGTCGGTGAAGTCGCGCGCGAGGAGCGTGGTGGTCGGGTCGGCGGCAGTGGTCACGGCGTCACCTCACAGCATCGGGAGGACCGGAATTTCATATACGATAAGCGATACGATGGCCCCCGGCAATGCTCCGGCGAACTATCTCGAGATCGTGCTGACGGGATCCGTCGCCGGTGTTTTCCGGCGACCTGACCGTGCTCGACGGTGATAAACCGCAGTTCAACCGGGTGGCGTGCAGGATTCCCGCGTTGACGGACCCCAGGCCGCTATCTAGCGTCTGCCCGCATGGTGATCGACGAACTGGACCGGCGCATCGTCGGCGCGCTCCAGCTCAACGGCCGGGCGCCGTGGAGTGCGATCGCGCGCTGGGCCGGGGCGAGTGAGACGACCGTGCAGCGCCGGTTCACCGCGCTGCACGAGCGCGGGCTGGTGCACGTGGTCGGCGTGGTCGACCTCGACCGCACCGCCGCGGGGTCCTCGATGCTGGTGCGGGTGCAGGCCCAGCCGGGCAAGGGCTGGGAGCTGGCCGAGCAGCTGGCCGCCCGGCCGGAGGCGCGGTTCCTGGCCGTGGTCACCGGCACCGCCGACCTGATCGTCGACTTCGTCGCGCACGACAACGACGAACTGCTGCGCCTGCTGTTCACCGACCTCCCCGGCGCCGAACTGATCGCCGGGACGGACAGCGTGGCGGTCATCCGCACCTTCACCACCGCGCCCCTGTGGGACACCGGCCTGCTGCCGCCGGAAGCCGCCGAGGACCTGCGCCCGGCACACCAGCCGCCGTACGAGCGGGCGGACTGGGGTGCGCCGCCGCGGCCGCCGAGCGAGCTGGAACGCGCGGTCGCCGAGGAACTCGCGGCCGACGGCAGGCTGCCGATCAGCACCATCGCGCGGCGGCTGTCCCGCAGCGAGTCCAGTGTGGCCAGAGCGCTGGACCGGCTGCTGGCCACCGGCAGCCTGCAGTTCCGCACCCTGGTCGAGCCGGCGCTGCTCGGGTACGACGTGGAGTTCATGCTCTGGCTGTCGATCCACCCCGGCAAGCTCAACGAGGCCGGGCGCTGCCTGGCCCGGCACCCGGGCACCAAGTTCCTGGCCGCCTCCACCGGGCGGTTCAACCTGGTCGGCCAGATGGTGCTGCCCGGCACCGCCGACCTGTTCCGCTACACCGACGAGGTGATCGGCAGGCTGCCCGGCCTGACCGCCTCCGACGTCACCCTCCACCTGGCCACGCTGAAGCGCGCGTGGACCAGGGTCGACCGTTTCCGCTGACCTTCCTGGAGGAAGCATGGACACCCAGCCCTGGCAGTGGCCGGAGCAGACCTGGCGCGGCCACGTCGAAGCGGTGCGCGCCGGAAGGCGCCTCGTACCGCAGACGTGGCCGGGTGGCGCACGGGCCGCGGTCGCGCTCTCGTTCGACTCCGACCACGAGACGATCCCGTTGCGGGACGGGGAAACCAGCCCGGGACGGCTGGCGCAGGGGGAGTACGGCGCCCGCGTCGGCGCCGGGCGCGTGCTGGAACTGCTGGCCGAGCACGGCATCCCGGCCACCTTCTTCATGCCCGCGGTCTCGGCACTGCTGCACCCGGCCGAGGCCAAGGACTACGCGAACGGCCCGCACGAGATCGGCGTGCACGGCTGGATCCACGAGCGGAACGCACTGCTGTCCGAAGAGGACGAACTCGACCTGACCCGCCGGTCGCTGGACACCCTCGCCGAGCTGACCGGTATGCGCCCGACCGGCATCCGCACCCCGTCGTGGGACTTCTCTTCGTCCACTCTGGACATCATCAGGGAGCTCGGCTTCGCCTACGACTCCTCGCTGATGGCCGACGACGAGCCGTACGAGATCGTCGCCGGTGGCGAGCCGACCGGCCTGGTGGAGATCCCGGTCGACTGGATCAGGGACGACGCGCCCTACTTCACCATGGACCGCTTCGGCTCGGTGCGGCCCTACACCCGCCCGCGCGACGTGCTGGAGATCTGGATCGACGAGTTCGACGCGGCCTACCGCGCGGGCGGGGTGTTCCAGCTGACCCTGCACCCGCACGTGATCGGCCACCGCTCACGCCTGGTCGTGCTGCGGGAGCTGATCGACCACATCCGCGGCCACCGCGACGTCTGGTTCACCACGCACGCCGGCCTCGCCGCCGCCGTGCGCGAAACCCCCGGAGGCACCGCATGACCACCGTGAACCCGACGGGCACGAAGCTGAGCCCCCGGCAGCGCAAGGCGATCGTCGCCGGCACCATCGGCAACACGGTCGAATGGGTGGACTGGGCGCTGTACTCGATCTTCGCCAAGATCATCTCGGTCGAGTTCTTCCCCGGCGGCGACGAGACCGTGGCGCTGCTGTCGACGCTGGCGGTCTTCGCGGTCGGGTTCGTGATGCGCCCGGTCGGCGCCGCGGTGCTCGGTGCCTACGCCGACCGGCACGGCCGCAAGAAGGGCCTGACGCTGACCGTCGGGCTGATGGCCGGTGCCTCGTTCATCATCGCGCTCACCCCGAACTACGGCATGATCGGCGTGCTCGCGCCGGTCATCCTGCTGATCGCCCGGCTGCTGCAGGGTTTCTCCGCGGGCGGCGAATTCGGTTCCTCGTCGGCGTTCCTGGTCGAATCGGCGGCCCGCGGCCGCCGGGCGTTCGCCGGGTCGTGGCAGCAGGTGTCGGTCGGCGGCGGGGTGCTGATCGCCTCGCTGCTCGGCACCATCGCGACGTCCACATTGGACGAGCAGGACCTGCACGGCTGGGGCTGGCGGGTGGCCTTCGTGCTCGGCGGGCTGCTCGGCCTGGTCGGGCTGTGGCTGCGGATCTCGGTGGAGGAAACCGATTCGTTCACCAACACCGCGGGGCGCCGCCGCGTCAACCCGCTCAAGGCGATGTTCACCGAGCACCCCGGTGCCGCGCTGCGGGTCGCCGGCATCACCATCGCCGGCACCCTGACCTACTACATCTGGGTCAACTACCTGCCCACCTACGCCAACATCACCACCGGCATCCCGCTGTCGCAGGCCCTGCTCTCGCAGACGCTGTGCCTGGTCGTGTTCGTGGTGCTGCTGCCCTTCGCCGGGCTGGTGTCGGACCGGTTCGGCCGCAAGCTCACGCTCGGCGTGTTCGCCGGTGGTTTCGTGGTGCTGGCGTGGCCGATGCTGCACCTGCTGGACAACAGCTTCCTCAGCGTGTTCCTGGTGCAGCTGACCGGGATGCTGTTCCTGCTCGGGTATTCGGCCAACTGCGCGGTGATCATGGCCGAGCAGTTCCCGCCGGAGGTGCGGGCCACCGGCATCGCCCTGCCGTACGCGCTGGCGGTCGCGGTGTTCGGCGGGACCGCGCCGTACGTGACCACCTGGCTCAACGAAATCGGCCACCGCGACCTGCTGTGGCTCTACGTCTCCGGGTCGGCGCTGATCTCGCTGGTGGTCTACCTGACCATGCCGGAGACCAAGGACAAGGAGTTCGACTGATGCACGTGCTGGTCACCGGCGCGGCCAGGGGGATCGGGCGGGCGATCGCCGAGGAGTTCGCGGGCGCCACGCTCAGCCTCGCCGACCTGGACGGCTCACTCATCCCGGAGTCGCTCGGGTTCGCCATCACCGCCGACCTGACCGGGCCGGCCGCGCCCGAGGAGGTCGTCGACCGGGCGTGGCAGCGCAACGGGCCGATCGACGTGCTGGTGAACGCGGCCGGGCGGTACCCGTCGCTGGACATGATCGACGTGGACGCGGCGGCGTGGGACGAGTTGTTCGCGCTCAACCTCCGCGCCCCGGTACTGGCCACGGCCGCGTTCGCGCGCCGGTCCGCCGGGCGTGGCGGCTCGGTGGTGAACATCTCGTCCGGCGCGGCACTGCGGGCCCGGCCCGGCGGCGGGCCGTATGCCAGCTCGAAGGCCGCGCTGGAAATGGCCACCCGCGCGGCGGCGCTCGAACTCGGGCCGCTCGGCATCCGGGTCAACGCGGTGAGCCCCGGTTTCGTGGCCGTCGACAGCGATCGGAACCCGGTGGCGCCGGACTACGCGGCGGCGGTCTCGGGCAACCCGCTCGGCCGCCCCGGCACGCCCGCGGACGTCGCCCGCGCGGTCCGCTGGATCGCCGGTGAGGACGCTTCGTGGATCACCGGGGAGATCCTGCGCGTGGACGGCGGTTCGAGCGCCGGTGCCGCGCACCTGCCCCGGCTGTGGCCACCCCAGTCCGTCCAGAAAGGACAGAACGCATGACCCGTGCTTCGTACGCGGTGGTCGGCGGCGGTGCGATCGGTGGCACCCTCGCCTTCCACCTGGCCAAGGCCGGGCACCCGGTCACCGTGGTGGACGCCGACGCCGAACACGTGGCGGCGATCCGCGACGACGGGCTGACCATCGAACGCGACGGCGTCCGCGAACGGGTCGCGGTCGAGGCCGCGACGCCCGATGAATTCGACGGGCCGCTCGAGCGGGTGCTGCTCGCGGTGAAGGCGCAGGCCACCGAGAGCGCCGCCGACTGGATCGCGCCGCGACTGGCCGAAGACGGTTACGTGGTGTCGATCCAGAACGGGTTCAACGAGTCGTTGTTGGCGGAGCGGATCGGCTGGCCGCGGACGGTGGCCGCCTTCGTCAACATCTTCGCCGATCGTCTCGAACCCGGGGTCATCGCCGACGGTGGTGCCGGGGCGCTGGTGCTCGGGGAGCCGGGCGGGCAACCGGTGTCGCCGCGGGTGTCTTCGCTGGTCGACGACCTGCGCGCGTGGGGACCGGCCCAGGCCAGCGACAACGTCGAAGGCTTCCTGTGGGCCAAGGCGGGCTTCGGCGCGATGCTCGCCGCGACAGCCTTGGCCGACGACGCCATGGCCGACCTCATCGACCGCCACCACCCGGCGATCCACGCACTCGGCGAGGAGGTCTTCGACGTGGCGAGCGGGCTCGAGATCCGGCTGGAGGCGTTCGACGCCTTCACCCCGCACGCTTTCGTCCGCGGTGCCGACCCCACCGCACGGGCCGCGGCGACCGACCACCTGACCGCCTGGCTGCGCACCCAGCCGAAGACCCGCAGCGGCATCTGGCGCGACCTCGCCGTCCGGCGGCGACAGGTGGAGGTCACCACCCACTACGCCACGGTACTGGCCGAAGCGACCCGCCTGAACGTGGCGACGCCGGTACTGCGTGCCGTCCTGGACAACCTGCGCGACCTGGAACACGACCCCGCAGGCATGTCCGAAACCCGCCTGACCACCCTGGACACCCTCGCCCTCTCCTGACCGGACAGCTCGAATGCCAGGAGTGGGGCATTACTTGCGTTGAACGCTGGGAATGCCCCATTCACAGCATTGGTGCGGCCTTCCCAACTTGGCTCACCCGAGCGCGAATGTGAGTTTCGGCTTCCCGAATGCGAGGTTCGGCCTCCTGAACGTGGAACTCGGCTTCCTGAGTGTGAAGTTCGGCTGCCTGAGTGTGGGACTCGCCCGGGATGCGGCGGGCTCGGCGAGTCGCACGTTCGTGCAGCCGAGTCGCACGTTCAGGAAGCCGAGTTCCACATTCCCGCAGCTGAGTTGCACACTCGGCGCGCGCTTCACGAGGGAGCTTGGGCACCGGGCTGGTCGAACAAGGGGGAGAGTTCGGTGACCACTGTGGTCAGGGGGGTGACGTCCTGCCGGATGCGGGCGGCCATGATGGCGCCTTCCAGGGTGCTGATCATCAGGGTGGCCAGGCGGCGGGCCCGGCGCGCGGGCAGGTCCATCCGGGTCAGCTGGTCCGCGACCGCTTGTTCCCATCGTTCCAGCGCCACCCGCAGTTGCCCGGTGACGGCCGAGTCGCTGCCTGCGAGGTCGGCGGCGGTCGCCATCACCGGGCAGCCCCGTTCGAAGCCGCGCCGGGTGAATTCGTCCTTCCACTGCTTGACCAGGTGGGCGAACAGCCCCGCCGGAGTCGGCTTGCGCGCCGAATAGGCGGCGGCGTGCGAAGCGGCGAACTCCGCCGACCACAGCAGCGCTTCGCCGACCAGCTGGTCCTTGCCGCCGGGGAAGTAGTGCTGGAACGAACCCCGTGGCGCGCCCGCGTGCTCGACCACGTCACGCACCCCGGTCCCGGCCACCCCGCGGGCCCGCACCAGTTGCGCCGCGCTGTAGACCATGCGTTCACGTGGCGGGCGCTGTCCGGCCATCCCTCTTCCCACCTTCCATGACACCTGTCATAGTTCATGACACTCGTCATAGTACAGGGGAGGTCTGGTGGAATCGGGATTTCTCGGGCTCGGCGTGATGGGGCAGCCGATGGCGCTCAACCTGGCCCGCGCGGGCACGCCGCTCGCGGTCTGGAACCGGACGGCCGGGCGGGCGGATCCGCTGCGGGCGGCCGGAGCGTCCGTGCTCCCGGACGCCGCGGCGGTGTTCGAGCGGGCGGAGGTGGTGTTCCTCATGCTGGCCAACGGGAACGCCGCCGACGCGGTGCTGCGCCGGGGCACGCCGGACTTCGCCGCGATGGTCGCGGACCGCGTCGTGGTGCACATGGGCACCACCTCGCCGGAGTACTCGCGCGGCCTCGAAGCGGACGTCCGCGCGGCCGGTGGCGCCTACGCCGAGGCGCCGGTCTCCGGCTCGCGCAAGCCCGCCGAGGCCGGGCAGTTGGTGGCGATGCTGGCCGGTGAGGTCGACGCGACCAAGCGCGTCCGGCCCTTGCTGGCGCCGATGTGCCACGAGGTGGTCCACTGCGGGGCCGCGCCGAACGGCATGCTGATGAAGCTCTCGGTCAACCTGTTCCTGATCACCATGGTCACCGGTCTGGCCGAGGCGCTGCACTTCGCCGACCGCCAGGGTGTCGACCTGCCCGCCCTGCTCGGCGTGCTCGACGCCGGGCCGATGGCGAGCGCGGTCTCACGGCTCAAGGCCCGCAAGCTCGCCGACCGCGATTTCGAGGTGCAGGCCGCGGTGTCCGACGTGCTCTACAACAACGAGCTGATCGCCGCGGCCGCGCGGTCGGCGGGCATCGCCTCACCGCTGCTGGACGTCTGCCTCGAACTGTTCGGTGAGACCGAGGGACTGGGCCTCGGCGCCACCGACATGGCCGCGGTCGTGCGGGCCATCGAACAGCGGACGGGTCAGAGCCGCTCCACCGCTTCCTTCGCCTCCTGAAGACTCGCGCCGGTTCGTTCGCGGTAGGCCTTGATCGCCAGGATCTTCCTGCCCTCGGCCAGGTGCGCCCGCACCTCGGCGAAATCGGGTTCGGGCAGCGTGATCCCGTGGTGGGCGAGCACCGCGTCCAGCTTCTCCTCGACCCGCGCGAGCCGCCGGTCGAGCTTGCCGGCGCGGCGTTCCATCGCGCTCGCGCTCAGGGTGACCGCCGCGAGCACGATCAGCACGCCCGCCAGGAGGAAGAGTCCGTAGTCCACTGCCCGGACCCTAGTCCACGCGCCCGGCCGCCGCGTCGATCTCGGCCATGTGTTCTTCGGCCCACTCCCGCAGGGCGGCCAGCGGCACTTCGAGCGACCGCCCTCCACCCGCCGCGTCACCAGACCGTCGTCGGCCAGCGAGCGCAGGGTGACCGACAGCTCTTCTGCGAGACGCCGGGCATGCGCCGCTGCAGTTCGGGGAACCGCAGTTCGCCCGGAGCCGCCTCGGCCAGCAGCTGCTCCCGTTCCTGCGCTAACCGCTGCCGCGGACGATCAGTTCGTGCGGGGCGACGATCGCCCGCGGTGCCTTGGACTCCTCGGTCAGGCAGTCGAGCGCCAGTTCGGCGATCGCGTTCTTGTCCGGGGAGATCGTGGTCAGCGCGGGCACGCTGAACCGGCCGTCTTCGATGTCGTCGAACCCGGCGAGCGCGAGGTCCTCGGGCACCGCGACCCCGCGGTCGGCTGCCGCTCGCAGGGCGCCGAGCGCGAGTTCGTCGGTGAAGCAGAAGACCGCGTCCGGCGGCTCGGCGAGGTCGAGCAGGCCGAGCATGGCGCGGTGGCCGTCGGCGCGGTGCAGCGTCTCGACCGGCACCTCCAGCTCCGGCACGGGGGTCAGCCCGGCGGCCACCAGCGCCTCGCGGTACCCCAGCAGACGGCGGCGCGCGGTCGCGTTGGCGACGTGCGGCTGCAGGCCCAGCGCGGCGACCCGGCGGCGGCCCGAAGACAGCAGGTGCGCGGTCGCGGCGCGGGCGGCCGCGACGTTGTCGATGGCCACGTGGTCGACCGCGGCGGTGCTGTCGTGCTCGCCGAGCAGCACCAGCGGAACGGTGTCCGTGCGGGCGGCGAGCTCGTCGGGGGAGACCGCCCACGGGTTGAACAGCACGCCGTCGACCAGCTGCGTGCGCTCGCCGTGCAGCAATCGGCGCTCCCGCTCGGCGTCGCCGTCGGTCTGGTCGATCAGCACGGTCAGGCCGCGGGCCTCGGCGATGCGCACGGTGCGCGCGGCCAGTTCGGCGAAGTACGGCGAGTCGACCTCGGGGATCACCAGCGCCACCAGGCCGGTCCGCCCGCGCCGCAGCGAGCGCGCGGCCATGTTGGGCCGGTAGCCGAGTTCGTCGATGCTGGCCTGCACGCGGGCCCTGGTGTCGTCGGCGACGTAGCGGAAGCCGTTGACCACGTTGGACACCGTGCGCACCGAGACCCCGGCGTGCTCGGCCACTTCACGCAGGCTCGCGCCCATGCCACCTCCCGGGGAACTCGCTCCAGCCTACCTCTTGCAACGTTGCATGCCACGTTGCAAACTGGGCGACACACCGAAGGAGGTCCCGATGGACGAAGCGCGACTGGCCGCGGCCACCACCCGGATCGAGCAGGACGGCATCGTCGGGCTGCCCGGCGCCTTCGAGCGGTCCTGGGTGGAGAGGCTGGGCGAGGACGTCGACGCCGCCTTCACCGAGGCGCTGGCCCGCGAGGGCGGGGCGGTCGGCCGCGGCCCGAACCGCTACTACGTGGAAATCCACCCCGAGCAACTGCGCGGCTTCACCGAACTGGCCACGCACCCGTGGATCGACGCGGTGTGCGCGGCGGTGCTCGGCCCGGACTACCAGATCGTCGAGGTGGGCTTCGACGTGCCGCTCGCGGGCGCGGTCGACCAGCCGTGGCACCGGGACTTCCCGATGCCGCAGGAAACCAAAGAGACCGGCAGGCTCACTTCGCTCGCCATCAACGTGACCACTGTGGACACCGAAGAGGACATGGGGCCCTTCGAGATCGCGCCGGGCACGCACCGCGAGCCGGGCGAGGAGTTCGAGCACGGCATGTTCCCGCCCCAGGAGAACTACCCGCGCTACCGCTCGCTCGCCGCGCGGAAGTACCCGAAGATGGGCGACATCTCCATCCGCTCCGCGCTCACCGTCCACCGGGGAACGGCGAACGTCTCGCGCAAGTCGCGGCCGGTGCTGGTGCTCGGGGTGGACGCGCCGGGCGCGGGCAACGACGAACGCCACGACACCGCGGTGACCAAGGGATTCTGGGAGACGCTGCCGGAATCGCTGCGGCGGCACCTGCACTGCCCCGTGGTGGACCGCCTCCAGCCGATCACCCAGAAGCACACCATCGAAGGCCTGGTGATGGGCGCGGCCGACTGAACCGAACCGCCCCGGGGCGCCGGGCCGGTTCGGTAAGTTGACCCGCATGTCCGACGAGCAGCTCGTGGCCGGTCGCTACCGGCTCGGCCACGCCCTCGGTGAGGGTGGCATGGGCGTGGTCTGGCGCGCCAGGGACGAACTGCTCGACCGCGAGGTGGCGCTCAAGGAACTGCGGCACACCACCCCGTTCGACCCGGCGGCGCCGGACCCGGCCTACCAGCGGATGCTGCGCGAGGCGATGACCGCCGCGCAGCTGCGCCACCCCGGCATCATCACCGTGCACGACGTGGTGATCGACCGCGACCGCCCGTGGATCGTGATGGAGCTGGTCGAGGGCCCGTCGGTGGCGCAGTTGGTGGCCGAGCGCGGGCCGCTGCCCCAGTGGCAGGCCGCCGCGATCGGACGGCAGGTCGCGGTGGCGCTGGCGGCCGCGCACGCACGCGGCATCGTGCACCGGGACGTCAAACCGGCGAACATCCTGCTCGACGGCGACCGCGCGGTGCTCACCGACTTCGGCATCGCGGCGATGTCCGGCGCCACCGCGCTCACCGGCACCGGGCAGCTGATCGGCTCGCCGCAGTTCATGGCGCCGGAACGGATCAACGGCCAGGTGGCGGGCCCGCCGAGCGATCTGTGGTCGCTCGGCATCACGCTGTACTTCGCGGTCAGCGGGCGGTCCCCGTTCGACGGCGAGGACATCCAGTCCGCCTTCGCCGCCGTGCTGACGCGGGAACCCGTGCCGCTGCCGCACGTGCCCGCGCTGTGGCCGGTGATCGCCGCGCTGCTGCGGAAGAACCCGGCCGACCGCCCGGTGGGCGCGCAGGCGATCGCCCTGCTCAGCGCGCCGCCACCGGCTCACCCGGCCGAAACGGTGGCGATACCGCGGGCACCGCGGCGCGCCGGCCGGCTGGCGGTGGTCCTCGGCGTGGTCGTGCTGCTGCTGGTGACCGGTGGCCTGGTGATCTGGTGGCAGCAGCGCGGGGAGCAGTCGCAGGCGCAGACCCCGTCCGCGTCGGAGTCGGCGCCGGTGTCGTCGCCATCGGTGTCCCCGGCGCAGGTGGCCGAAGTCGACGGATCGCCGACGGTGGACCGGATCCAGGCACGCGGCACGGTGCTCATCGGCGTCAAGAACGATCAGCCGGGGCTCGGCCTGCAGAGCCCGGTCGACGGCACCTACGCCGGTTTCGACATCGAGATCGCCCGCATCCTGGCCAGTGGCCTCGGGCTCGACGAGAGCCGGATCAGCTACCAGAACATCACCGCGTCGGTGCGGGAACAGGCGCTGAACGACGGGACCGTGGACCTCTACGTCGGCACGTACGCCATCACCGACTCGCGCAAGCAGCAGGTGGGTTTCGCCGGGCCGTACCTGACCGGGGGCCAGTCACTGCTGGTGCGCCGCGGCGAGGCGGCCATCACCGGCAAGGACACGCTGCGGGGCAAGAAGGTCTGCTCGGTCACCGGCAGCTCCCCGCTGCGGCGGGTGGAGGAACTGGGGCTGACCGAACCGGAGAACGTGGTCGGCGTGTCCAGCTACGCCGAGTGCGTCGACCGCCTGACCGCCGGGCAGGTCGACGCGGTCACCACCGACGACGCGATCCTCAAGGGCTTCGCCGCGGCCGATCCACCGGCGTTGAAGGTGGTCGGCGAGCCGTTCGACACCGTCTCCTACGGCGTGGGCCTGGCGCTGGCGGACAAGCCGCTGCGGGACAAGGTGAACGACCTGCTCCAGGCGGCCCTGGACGACGGCCGGTGGCAGGGCGCCTACGACCGCACCCTCGGCCCGTCCGGCAGCCCCGCCACCCGCCCCGTCCTGGAGCGTTATTGACCCCTCGAGTGTGCCGTGAATGTGGCTTTCACGGCCGAATCCGCCGTGAAAGCCACATTCACGGCACCGCCGGTAAGCTGGGATCATGCGCACCCGACCGACGCTGAGCTGGGCGCCCACCGGCGAACCGCCGCCGCGGACCACCAGCCTCGACGAGGTCGTCGACGTGCTCGCCGACCGGGGTGCGCTCGTGCTCAGCGGGGCCGGGCTCTCCACCGAATCCGGCATCCCCGACTACCGCGGCGACGGTGGCAGCCTGCGCCGCCACACGCCGATGACCTACGACGAGTTCACCGGCAGCCCCGCCGGTCGCCGCCGGTACTGGGCGCGCAGCCACCTCGGCTGGCGGACCATCGCCCGTGCCCAGCCCAACGACGGCCACCGCGCGGTCGCTCTGCTGCAGGCCCGCGGCCACTTCTCCGGCGTGATCACGCAGAACGTCGACGGGCTGCACCAGGCCGCGGGCGCGCAGGACGTGGTGGAACTGCACGGCAGCCTCGACCGGGTGATCTGCCTGGACTGCCGCCGCACCAGCCCGCGCGAGGAGCTGGACCGGCGGCTGCGGGCGGCGAACCCGGACTTCGGCGGCGAGGCCACCCGGATCAACCCGGACGGCGACGTCGAACTGGCCGACGAGGACGTGCGCGGGTTCGAACTGGTCGCCTGCGCGGACTGCGGGTCCGGCGTGCTCAAACCGGACGTGGTGTTCTTCGGCGAGAACGTGCCCAAACCGCGCGTGGAGCACTGCTACCGACTGGTCGACGAAGCCGGGGCGCTGGTGGTCCTGGGTTCCTCGCTGACGGTCATGTCCGGCCTGCGGTTCGTCCGGCACGCGGCGAAGGCGGGCAAGCCGGTGCTCATCGTCAACCTCGGCCGGACCCGCGGCGACCAGTACGCGAACGTGCGCGTCGACCGCCCGCTCGGCCAGGCCCTCACCGAACTCGCTGCCCGGCTCGGCTGAATCCAGCCCCTCTGTCACATCGGGGCGGCCCGCGGGGTCGACTCGACGACGCCCGGCGAGGAAGGACAGTGACACGGTGGAGACGGTGACGGAGCGCGACCGGCTGGCGGCCGAGTTCGAGCAGCAGCGCCCCAGGCTGCGCGGGGTGGCCTTCCGGATGCTCGGCTCGCTCAGCGAGGCCGATGACGCCGTGCAGGAGGCGTGGCTGCGGCTGAACCGCACCGGCGGCGAGGAGATCGACAACCTGGCCGCCTGGCTGACCACCGTGGTCGCCCGCGTGTGCCTGAACCTGCTGCGCTCACGCGACAACCGGCGCGAGGAGCCGCTGGACGCGGCCGAGGTCAAGGAGACCGTCGCGGATCCGGCCGAGGAGGCGATGCTGGCGGACTCGGTCGGCGTGGCGCTGCTCGTCGTGCTGGACACGCTGAACCCGGCCGAACGCCTCGCCTTCGTGCTGCACGACCTGTTCGCCGTGCCCTTCGAGGAGATCGGCACGTTGCTCGAGCGGTCACCGGCCGCGGCGAGGCAGCTCGCCAGCCGGGCCCGCCGCCGGGTGCGGGGCGCCGATGCGGCACCCGCCGACCTGGCGCGGCGCCGCGAGGTGGTCGACGCCTTCCTGGCCGCGTCCCGCGCCGGCGACTTCGGTGCGCTGGTCGCGCTGCTGGATCCGAACGTGGTGTTGCGCGCGGATTCCGCGGCCGGCCCGAGCCCGCACCCGCTGGTGCTCCGCGGGGCCGCCGCGGTGGGCAAGGGCGCGATCGCGGCAGGCGCGGCCCGTTCGGCGTTCGCCGGCCCGGCACTGGTGAACGGCTCGCCGGGGGTGGTGCTGGCGCCGCGGGGCCGGCTCTTCCTGGCGCTCGCGTTCACCGTCCACAATGGCCTGATCGCCGGGATCGAGGTGATCGCCGCGCCGGACCGGGTCCGCGAACTGCGGATCTCCGTGCTCGGCGATTGACCGGTGGAACACGCGCAGCAGCACGAACTTGTCGACGAGTTCGTCGGCCTGTTCCGGGCCGGCGCCATCTGGACCACCGGCGGCGGCAGGCGGTTGTTCGGCCGGGACGAGATCGCGGCGTTCACGCGCCAGGTGCTGCCCGGCGGGATGAAGGGGCTCAGGCGCACGATGGACTCGAACACCGACGGGGTGCCGCGCGAGGACGAGGGTGAGGGCACGCCGTTGTTCGTCATGTCCCGAGAGGACGGGCAGTGGCGGCCGGCGGCCTGCCAGAACACCACCGTCCTCGGCTGAAGTCAGGGACCCGGCGGCTCGTCGTCACCGTCTTCGGGTGGTGGCACCTGCCGCCGGGCGAGCACGACCAGCAGCACGATGATCGCCACGGGACCGGCGAACACCATGATCTCGTCCCAGCCGCCCTGGTGCGCCAGCACCCAGTGCACCCGCTCACCCTCCCGACACCAGGTAGATGCCGATGGCCGTGTACCCGACCATCAGGGCCAGCACCGGGTACTGGCCCGCCTTCACATAGTGCGCCCGTACCACCACGAGCGCACGGTCGTGGGCCGAGACCACGCCGAGCACGTGACCGGCCACGATCCCGGCGATCTGCACCGCGGCGATCACCGCGGGCGAGAGCACGGTGTAGTCCACTGCGCGCAGCAGGCCCTGCTGCCCTTCGAACACGGCGAAGGAGAAGTAGTGCGCGATGGTGTACCCGACCATGATCGGCACCAGCGCGTGGGCGAAGGCGCGGTAGGGCTCGGTGCCCTTGCGCAGGAACGGGCGGGTCAGCCGGATCGCGCCCGCGTAGGCCGCCGAGATCACGCCGATCGCCACCGCCAGGCCCGCCGTGCCGGCCAGCGCGGCGACGACGCCGTCCAGCTCACGGGTGGTGTCGATCCACAGTGGAAGCCGGGTGAGCCCGTCGAACGCGGTGGCGCCGAGCACGACGAGGATGAACGGGGTCAGCCCGGGTGACCGGTCCAGGGTGAGCAGGCCGTCGAGCGGGCTGCGCAGGACCAGCCTGCCGTCGGCGCGCCTGCCGACCGGGGCCAGTGCCGCGATCAGTCCGAAGTAGACCTCGAAGGTGTCGCCGCGGTCGAACCACGCGGGCCCGTACCGCACCCCCGCGGCGACCTGCGCGAGCACGTAGGCGGAGAGGAACACGGCGACCGCGAGCGGGGCGTCGGAATGCGGGAAAACCAGCTCCAGCCACAGGAACGCCAGCATCCCGGCGGTCGCCGCGCCGTAGCCCAGCCGGTCCGGCAGCGGCCTGGTGACCCGCAGCGCGGGCAGCGCCAGGCGCACCGCCGCGGCGAGCGTGCGGGCCGGGTTGACCAGCCGCCACACCGGGCCCAGCAGCAGCGACACCGCGACCAGGCCGACCCAGAACCAGGCGTAGAACCACGCCGGGGCCGGGTTGTCCGCACTGTCCCCGCCGGACCACGCGGTGACCAGCATGACCACCAGCGCGGCCACGCCGAGCACGCGCAACGCGACCCGGGTGACCGGGGAATCGGCGATCTGCTCCCCGGGCAGCGGGCGCCCGGCGTGCTCGCCCTTGAGCCGCGGGCTCTTCCACAACGCGGTCAGCGCGAAGAACGAGACCAGCACCGCCGCGGCACCGGCGTAGAGGGCCAGCCACAGCGGCACCGGCAGGTCGGACCGGCCGCCGAGCCCGTGCGCGAGGAACACTTCGCCGGTCACTGCACCCGCAACTGGGTCAGCGGGCCGGTTTCGTGCAGTTCGACCTCGAAGACCCCGGGCACGTCGGCGGTGAAGGTCAGCGACGCCGGCGCCCCCGGCTCGCACGGCGCGGCCTTGTCGTAGCCGTGGACGTGCAGTTCGTCGGTGGCGTCGCAGGTGACCTCGATGGTCACCGCGGAACCGGTGGTGGCGTCGATCCGGTCGGGACCCTCGGTGCGGCTGCCGCCGGTGACGGCGAAGCGGTGGGTGGCGCCCACCTGCTCCGGCTCCGGGGAACCGCACGCCGTCAGGCACACCACCGCCAGCACCGCCAGACCACGAGCACACCAGCTCACAGGACTTTCCCTCCACCCGGCTCGACTTTACGTGTAACCAACGGTAACATGCTATTTCCAGTAACTGTTACCAGGGGTAACACGTAGATTGCCGGGAAGGTCCAGCAGTGAACCTCGCGCAGCCGACCAGTCCGCCCGCCGGTGGTGCCGAGCTCGGGCAGATCGCCATCGCCGGGCTGATGTTCTTCGTCGTCTTCCTGCCGCTCGCGGTTTTCGTCCTGCGCGAACGCGGCGGCAAGCGCACCACCGTGGGCAGGCTCGCGGACTGGGCGGCCGGGCTGACCGGCCTGCCCCGGTGGGCCGCGCTGCCGATGTCCCTCGCCGGGCTGTCGGGGCTTTCGGCGCTGATCGGCGTGTACTGGGACGTGCCGATTCACATGGAACTCGGCCGGGACGAAGGCCCGCTGGCCAACCCGTCGCACTACCCGATCTACTTCGGCCTGATGGGCATCTTCGCCAGCGGCGTGCTCAGCGCCGGGCTGGCGAAGGGGAAGCTGCCCGCGCGCACCTTCGGCCTCGGCCCGCACTGGCGGGTGCCGCTGGGCAGCGTGCAGATGATGGCCACCGGCCTGGTCGGCGTGGCCGGGTTCCCGCTGGACGACGTGTGGCACCGGCTGTTCGGCCAGGACGTCACCGAGTGGGGGCCGACCCACGTGCTGATGATCGGCGGCGGCATCGGCGTGGTCATCGGCCTGCAGTTGCTGCTCGCCGAATCGCGGCAGGTCGGCGCGAGCGGGCCGCTGGTGCGCCTGCTCGGCCCGCTGCTGGCCGGTGCGTGGATGATGGGCGCCTCGGCGTTCCTGATGGAGTTCGACCTCGGGGTGCCGCAGTTCCCGATGCTCGCGCAGGTGGTGCTGGTCGGCCTGATCGGCGGCTGGACGCTGCTCTACGGCAGGCTGGCGTGGGGGCCGGGCGGCACGCTGATCGTGCTGGCGGTCTTCCTGGTCACCCGGGCGCTGTTCGCCATCATCCCGTGGGCCGACGACCTGCACGTCGCTTCGCTGCTGCCGTACGTCGCCGAGGCCGTGGTCATCGAGGTGGTCGCGCTGCTGGCGGGCCGCGCGGGCATCCACCGGCTGGCGTTGCTGGCCGGGATCGGCGCGGGGACCGTCGGCATGCTGGGTGAGTGGGCGTTCTCGCAGTGGCTGATGCCGAACCCGTGGCCCGCGTCGCACCTGCCGTTGTTCCTGGTGTTCGGCACGGGCGCGGCGGTCGCCGGGTGCCTGATCGGCGCCTGGCAGTACCAGCAGGCGGAAAGCATCGCGGACGTCACCGACTCGACCGCCGGAACCCCCGCGCGGCGCGTCCGGCACGTCGCCGGGCTGGTCGGCGCGCTCGGTGCGGTGGTGTTGATGGCGATCGTGGTGGTGCCGCAGGATCCGCCGGAGGGGCTGACCGCCGAGGTGGCGCTGAGCGAGTCGACCACCGGCCTGGAGGTGTCCGCCCCGCACGGCGGTGGCGAGCCGCGCTGGGTCAACGCGGAGGTCCGCATCAGCGACCCCGCACTGGCCGGTGACGCGCTCTGGCTGAACGGTTTCTCCTGGCAGGGCGGGGACTTCTTCAGCAAGCCACTGGAGCAGGTCGGCGACGGCCTGTACCGCACCACCGAACCACTGCCGGTCTACGGCGCGTGGAAGAGCGGCTTCCGGCTGCACACCGCGAACCGCATGCTCGCGCTGGCCCCGGTCTACGCCCCCGACGACCCGGCGGCGAACGCACCCCCGATCGAAGCGGTGTCGGGTTCGCGGCCGTTCATGTCGGAGATCGAGTTCCTGCAGCGGGAACGCAAGAGCGAGACCCCCGCGGTGCTGTGGACGGTCGCCTACGTCCTGGTCGGCTTGATCTTCGGCGGCATGTGGGCCCTGTTCGGCTGGCTCTACACCGCCGGCGCCGGCGTCCGCCGCAACCGGGCTACCGTTTGACGCATGGAGATCGTCGTCGATGACCTGTCGGGGCCGGAGATCGCGGGGTTCCTGGCTGAGCACGTCGAAGAGATGCGGTCACTGACGCCGCTGGAGAGCAAGCACGCGCTGGACCTGGACGACCTGCGCAAGCCGGACGTCACCTTCTGGTCGGTGTACGACGACGGCGTGCTCGTCGGCTGCGGGGCGCTCAAGGCGCTCGACGCCGAGCACGCCGAACTCAAGTCGATGCGTACGAACACCGCGCGCAAGCGCAGCGGGATCGCCTCCACACTGCTCGAACACATCCTCGCCGAGGCGCGGCAGATGGGGTTCACCTGGATCAGCCTGGAAACCGGCTCCGCCGAGTTCTTCCGCCCGGCGCGACGGCTCTACGAAAAGTACGGCTTCACCTACTGCGCCCCCTTCGCCGACTACCGCCTGGACCCGCACAGCGTCTACCTCACCCGCACCCTCTGACGGGAACTCGCACGGCTTCGCCGGAGTTGACCCGTCTATGGGGCTGCTCTTCGCGTTGTCCATCCCCGGGCTGGTCTGCCTGCTGGTGCTGCTGGCCGCGGTGGAACGGTTCGGGCGCTGGGCGGGCGATCGCGGCCTGCTCCCGTGGCGCCGTCGCCGCCGGACCACCTCCGGCCGCGCGCCGCTGACGGCGGTCGGCGTCGACGAGTTGCACGCCTTCTTCTCCGGCTCGCGCCGGGCGGAACTGGACGACCGGAAGTCGCAGTCGCTGCTCCGCGAGGAAGAGGGCGACAACGCGCCGCCGCGCAGCCGGATCGACCTCGACCGCGGGGTCGCCGACCTGGTGCTGCCGCCCCGGGACCGGTCGCCCTAGGCCCCGCCCGATGCCGTGAACGGTGGGGCCTGGTGTCACGAATGTGGCTTTCGGGACGGAAAACGTCTCGAAAGCCACCTTCGTGACAGTCGCCCGGCGGGTCAGGTCAGGTTCTTTTGCTGGACGTCCCAGTCGGTGGAGCACAGGCCGCAGGTGGGGCCGACGAACTGGGTTTTGCTCGCCTGGTCGCCTTTGAGCTGCCACTTCAGCCAGTGCCCGCCGACCCGGCCGAACTCGCCGCCGTTCGGCTGGTCGAAGGTGCCGAAGTGGCCGACGTCCAGATTGCCCATGAACGCGGGCAGCCCGGCGGGCAGCCGCTGCCAGTCGTCCATCGCGTTCGGATAGGCGATGTCGCTCGGCCCGCCGATGAAGTAGGCGATCGGCGCGTGGAGTTGCTGCAGCAGGTCGTTCTGACTGTCGTCGAGCAGCCCGCTGTTCCACAGCACGGTGGTGGTGATCCGCGGGTCGTCGGCCACCTCGTAGGTTTCGATGCCGCCGCAGGACTGGCCCATCACGGCGACCTTCGTGGTGTCGATCTTGTTGCGGTACTTGCTGCCCAGCCGCGAGTTCTCCGCGACGGCCCAGTCGATCGACTCGATCAGCATCTCCGGATCGGTCTGCCCGAAGCCGCCCGGCCTGCCGTTCGCGATCACCAGGAAACCGTGCGACGCCCATTCGGTCAGGATGTTCTCGAACCAGGTGCCGTCCGCGCGGCAGGCGCCGTTGCCCCACGCCACGATCGGCAGCTTGATCCCCGCGGGCAGCGTGCCGGGGCGGTAGATGGTGTGGCCCGGCAGGCGGAAGGTGGTCTCGTAACCGGCGGAGTAGGGGCCCGAACCGCCGAGCACGGACGGCGGTGACCCGGCGGCCTCCGCGGTGGCCGGGAGCAGGGTGGTGGCCAGGGCGATGATGCCGAGCAAAGCGGTGCGCAGTCGCATGGGGTTCTCCGGGATAGGGGAGTCGGCCGTGCCGAATTGTGTCGGCAGGCCGGCTCGCCCGGCCAGGAAAACGGTGGCGGACCGGCGAAATTGCCGATAGCCCCGCTCACGCCACTTCGACGTAGTCCACCTCCGCCCACCGGCTGAGGTGCTGCAGCCGCAGGGTGTTGGTACCGGCCGCCAGGTTCACCTCCGCGGCGACCTGCGTCCAGTTGTCCCAGCCTCGATCGGGGTAGTTCACCACCTGTGCCGCGCCACCGTTGACCGTCAGCGTGTGCTGGGCCGCGCCATAACCCGCCGAGTATCCGATGTGGACGGTGTAGTTCCCGGCCACCGGGGCGAAAACCGAGGTCTCCACCCAGCTGTCGGGCTGGTCGATCCCGGCCGCGACCTGGCCCTGCGAGGCACCCGCCGCGCCACTGCGCACGACCGCGTTGTGCAGCGTGCCGCGCTCGGCCTCATAGCGGACGCGGCTGCCGCGCACCACCGGGAAATCGTTGGCCCACCCCAGACTCGCCGCGTACATGCCGCGTCCGCCGCCGCCGAGGTGCCCGTGGAAGAACATCGTGCCACCGACCGCGTCCGCGCCGCCCGGCCCGTTGACCGCGCCGTCCAGGCTGGCCGTGGTCAGCAGTGGCCGGTAGGCACGCGTGTAGGAACCGGTCAGCGAGCCGGAAACCGCGTAGCCGGTCTGGTAGTTGCCCGAGGTGTAGATCCCGGCCGAGTAGAACAGCACGTACTGGGACGGGCGTTTCACCAGCACCGGCGCTTCGATCACGCCGGACTCCTCCGGCCGGTCGTTGCGCAGCAGTTCGACCCGGTTGCCGGTGAAGCTCAGGCCGTCGGCGGCGGTCGGCTGCAGCCAGATGATCGTGGGCTGGCCGATCGCGTTGCCGTCGTTCTTGTAGAGCAGGTACCGGGCCCCGTTGGTGTCGACGAAGCTCGACGGGTCGATGTCACCGCCTTCGCCCGCGTGGCACACCAGCGGCTGGGCCGAGGTCGGCTGGAACGGGCCCGCGGGCCCGTTCGCGAGCGCGGCACCGAGGCACATGCGGCCCGTGGCGGTGCTCGGGCCGGTGAAGTACATCAGGAACCGGCCGTCCGAGCGCCGTGAGACGTCGGGCGCCCAGAAGCCGCCGTTCCCGGCCCACGCGGGTTTCTGCGGCAGCGCGTCACCCTGCGCGGTCCACGGACCGGAGGGCGAAGGCGCGGTCGCGAACGGTACGCGGCCGCGCGAGGAACTGGTCGAGTAGGCGTAGTAGGTGCCGCCGGATTGGAGCACGTCCGGATCGGGGAAGTCGTGGCCGATCACCAGCGCGGGCGGCACGGCCGCCGCGACCGGGGTGGCGAGGCCGAGTAGGAGGAGCAACGGCAGGACGAGGCGCAACATTCTCACGAGTGCCCCCAGTTGTTGGCGAACCACCCACAGTGAAGCCGCCCGGACTCCGGTCGCGCCAGCGCATACGCACGAACGGCGGCACCCCGGGCCCAGGGATGCCGCCGTTCGGCCGGTCAGGCGGAGGCGTTCGCCGCCAGTTGCACGTAACCCACGCCGAGCTGGGCGAAGGCGTCGAGCGTGATCCCGGTCAGCTGGTCCACCGTGGTGGGGTTGAGCAGCAGCAACTGCGTCTGGCTCAGCCGCGCGCCGCTGAGCCCCGGCTGCTCCCGGTACTCGATGGTGATCACGTTGCCCGCCACCATCCCGACGTCGACCTTGATGTCCTTGTAGACGCCGGTCAGCTTCGAGGTGATCTTCGTGGCCAGGTCGTGCACGACCACCGCCGCGGTCAGCGTGGCGACCAGCAGCATGATGGACACCGGGTCGACGGAGAACGCCGAGCTCTTCGGGGTCGACCAGCCGCCATCGCTGTAGAGCCGGGTCGCGCTGTCGTGCTCGGTCAGGTCGATCTCCACCGAGTTCGACCGGGCCGTGCTGAACATCGTGCTGGTCTTCACGTCCTGCTCGAACCAGACCTGCACGCTCTCCACCGGCGTGAGCGTGTCCGAGCCGGACACGATCGGGTCCTCGGCCACGTAGATCGGCGTCGTCGTGGAGTTGCCTTGGATGTCGGTGGAGTAGGCGCAGAGCCCGGGGTGGATGGGGCCGTAGTCGTTGACCATCGTGATCGCGGTGGCCGGCCCGCCGGAGGAGGCTTCGCCGAGCACGCCGCCGGAGTCGATCGTGGCCTGTTCGCCGAGCCCGATGCTGACCTGGTTGGTGGCCACGTGCACGCCCACGTCGCCCTTGAACTCGTTGCTGCCGAACAACTGGTACAGCGGCTGCCAGGAGAAGGTGTTGTTCGACAGGTAGGCGTCGGCCGACTGCCAGACGACGTTGTAGGTGTCGTTGACCTTCTTGGCGAAGCAGAGTTGGTACTTGCCGTTCTTCAGCGTTTCGAGGTCGGCCGAGGCGATCTCGATATTGACCGACTTGATCTGTGCGTCCGGCATGGCTGGCTCCTTCGTTCGTGCTGCGGATTCCCGGGGCCGGGTGCGACCCCGGGACCAGCTTCCGGAGCCGCCGTCTGCCCGATGTCGCCGGAACGCACCACGGCCGATCTCCCGAATGTGCGTTCACCCACTGGGTTGGACCAAGGCGGAAAAAGCGCACTGGGCCATTGGCATTACCCGCGCCCGTCGAATTCCGGGCCGGAGGTCCACGCGCAGTCGCGTTACCGGCCCCGAGGTCTCTTCCGGGTGTTCCTCAGTGGGGAAGTCAAGCCCACCGCAGGTGGAGAAGCTGTCGCGTACGTGCCGGAGACGGCGACACCGACGGGGGGCGGAGCGCGGGGGAGTCGCGCCGGAGACGCCTGCGGTGCGATGCTCGAAAGCCGGTGAATGGTGACGACGGGAATGAGGGAGAACCATGGACGAATCGGCGATGGACGGCAGATTAGCGCGGTGTTCGCAATTGACGCTGCTCGGCCGGTTCGAACTGGTGGTCGGCAGTGAACTGGTTTCCCTGCCGCGGGGTGCGCAGCGGCTGCTGGCTTTTCTCGGCGTCCGGAACGGGCTGCCGGTGAACCGCTCGGCGGCGGCCGAGCAGTTGTGGCCGGAGAGCAGGCGGCAGCGTGCGGCGGCCAACCTGCGGCAGGCGTTGTGGCAGGTGCGGCGGTCCACCGAGCACCCGGTCGTGGAGGCGGCCACCGAGCACCTGCGTCTGTCGCCGCTGGTCGCGGTCGACCTCAGCCGTGCCCTCGACTCGGCCCACCGCGCCGACCCGGGCGCCGACGAGTGGCTGGCCGGGCTCCTCGGCCGGGACCTGCTGCCGTACTGGTCGGAGGAGTGGCTGGTGGCGGAACGGCAGCGCTGGGAACAGGTCCGGCTGCACACCCTGGAGGCGATCGCCCGGCGCCTGCTCTCGGCGGGTTCGTACCTGGCCGCGCTGGAGGCCGCGCTGACCGCCATCGCCATCGACCCGGTGCGGGAAAGCGCGCACTGCACGGTGATCGCCGTGCACTTGGCGCAGGGCAACACCGGTTCCGCGTTGCGGCACTACCAGCACTACCGCGGCCTGCTGCACCGGGAACTCGGCGTCCTGCCCTCACCGCGGATGACCAAGATGGTTCCCGCGCCGCACGCCACGCTGTGACGGGCTCAGTAGTTGAACTGGATGTACCCGCCGATTCCCGCGTCCCCGCTGGCGGCGGCGCGCACGCATTCCAGGCTGATGGCCGGCTCGTCGCCGGTGTTGCCGAGCCAGGTCCACAGCTGGTACGTCGGTGCGATGGTGCGCGTGTCGTAGGTACCGCCGTTGACCACGATCCGGCACCGTTCGCCACCGGCGGCGTGGTTGTTCACCAGCACGTGGGCGCTGACCGGGGTGCCGAACCGCCAGATCCGCGGGTTCGGGTCGCTCGGACTGGACGAGCAGAAGGTCCAGGTGGTCGCGGCGGCGCAGTAGAAGGTGTCGCGCGCGGACGCTTCGGGGGCGGCCGAGGCCGAAGCGACGGGCAGCAGTGAGGCGGCGAGCGCGGTCGCCGCGGCGGCCAGGAGTTTGTGCACCGGTACCTCCCAGATCGGGTGTCCGCTGACGCTACCCCGAAGTGGGCCAGGCCGGTGGGTGTCAGGCTCGGCGGTAGAGCCCGACCAGCACCCCGTACTCGGCTTCGCGTTCGTTCGCCGGGGCCAGGTCGTGCACCACCGACTCGAGGTGGTCCTGCAACGCTCGGGCCTGCGCCGCGGTCAACCGGACCACCCGGTGCAGCAGCAGGGCGCCCTCGTCGTGGGCGGGGATCTCGTCGGCGATCGTGGCCAGCATCGCCTTCGTGGCCACGCCGTCCTCCCCGGGGCCGAACCTGACCTTGGCCGCGGTCTTGACGAAGTACTGCTCGGTGCCACCGCGCACGGTCCGCGTGGGCCCCTTGCGCACCAGGCCCGCCTCGGCCAGCACGCCGAGGTGGTGCGCGATGTTGCCCTTGTTGACGCGAAGTCGGTGGGCCAGCTGGCTGATGGTCGCGCCTTCGGGGCCGAGGTCCCGCCAGATCCGGTGTCGCGTGGGATGCGCGAAAGCCCGCATCTGGGCCGGGCTGGTGGCGTGGAGGACCTCGGGCACGGTTCAAGCGTCAAGGATTGTTGTCGCTTGCGCAAGCCCGTTGCTTGACTGCGTTCATGACCGGAATCCCCGAACTGCTCGACCGGCTCCAGGCGCTGGTCCGCGAGCGGTACATCCTCGAAAGCGACGCCCCCGCCATCGCCGGAGGCGTGGCGGAACTGGCTCCTGAGCTGGCAGGCCTGGAGCCGGAGGCGATGGCCGAGACGCTGACCCGCCGCCTGCAACGCGTCAACAACGACCGCCACCTGCGGGTGCGGCACCGCCCGCAGGGCGCGGCGACCGGCTTCGGCGGCGCGGAGTACGAAGCGCTGCACGCCGCCGAGGCCCAGCGCAACGCGGGCGGTATCCGTCAGGTGCGGTTGCTCGACGGCGGCACCGGAGTGCTGCAGATCGCGCCGTACCTCTCGCCCGTGCACCTCGCCGAGCCCTACGTCCGCGCCGCGTTCACGCTGCTCGCCTCGGCCACCTCGCTGGTGATCGACCTGCGTGAGGGCCGCGGCGGCACTCCCCGGACGGTGGCGCTGATCTGCGGCTACCTGCTCGGCAAGGAACCGGTGCACCTGCAGGACATCGAGGAGCGCGGCGGCCCGACGCGCCAGTACTGGACGACGCCCGCGGCGACCAGGATCGACGCGCCGATCCTGGTGCTGACCAGCCGCCAGACCTTCTCCGGGTGCGAGGAACTCGCCTACAACCTGCAGGCGCTCCAGCGCGCGAAGGTCGTCGGCGAGACGACCGGTGGCGGCGCGCACCCGGTCGAGTCGATCGCGCTCACCGACGTGCTGGAACTGCACCTGCCGAGCGCGCGCTCGGTCAACGCGGTCACCCGGACCAACTGGGAGCAGGTCGGCGTGGTCCCCGATCTCACCTGCGCGGCCGAGGACGCGCTGGAGACCGCGTTGCGCCATCAGGAATCGCCGAAGGTGTAGCGGATCTGCCGGTACGGGGCCTTGCCGAAGGCCAGCACCTTGGCCGGGGTCACGGCGTAGACCGGGGCGCGGTGGTCGTCGTTGCCGGGGTCGCTGAACTGGCCGTCGGCCACCTCGAACGGCCAGTCGAGCTTGTCGCGCCACAACTCCGCGAGCACGGTCAGCGTCTTCTCGTCGCGGAGCTGCGCCGCCGTTCCTTCGACGATCACGTCGAGGCCCGATCGGTAGGAGTTCGTCCCGGTGGTGAGCACGCACCGCGGGTTCGCCTCGAGGTTGCGGGCCTTCTGCTCGTGCGCCCCGGTGCAGAAGTGCAGCCTGCCGTCCAGCCACATGGCGGGCAGGGGCACCACGTGCGGGCGCCCGTCCCGGCGCACGGTGGACAGCCAGAACATCTCCGACTCGCGCAGCACCCGCTCGACCTCGGCCCACGGCACCACCGTGCTGCCCGGTTCACTGAACTCCGAGACCTGCCGGCTCGTCGGTTCGGTCGCCATCGTGGCTCCTCCTCGCTCCCGCGGATGACTCTTCCACCTGGTACCGACAAGTTCGGGGCACGGAACTAATCGGTGCCCGTCGCGAGGAGCACGGTCCGGTGGACCACCCGCGAGTCGCTCGCGCGGAGGAACGCGCGGGCCTCGGGTTCGACGACCGCGGCAGTGGGGTCCTCACCGGCGAAGGCGCGGATGGCCGCCGGTGACTCCCACAGCGTGTGCGTGGTCAGCTCGACCAGCCCGGCGTTCTCGCGGGAGAGCAGGTAAGCACCGGAAAAGCCGGGTAGCTCGCGGAGGCGGGGAAGGAGGGTGTGCTCGAAGTAGGCGCGGTAGTCCTCCGCGCCCTGCTCGGTCGCTCGCGCGGACCAGGTTCTGGCTATCATCCCGTCATCCTGGCGGGTCATCGGCCCGGAATCGGGGTTTCGTCAGGATTTCATCGCCGCTGCCTAGGTTGGCCTCGCTCGGCGCGACGGGTGCCGGGCGAGAGACGAGGGGTGGTTCTCCATGGTTTCCACGAGGGCTTCGCGCTGGGCGCTGGTGGCCGGTGTGGTGGCGGCGGCCGGGCTGGTGCTCGCGCCGGGGGCTGGTGCGCAGGAAAAGGTGGTCGTCACCAACGGGCTGCAGCTTGACCACGGCGCCGGGCTGACCCTGTGCACGCTGGGGCCGGTCGGCACGGACAACGCGGGCAGGCTGATCGGGATCACCGCGGCCCACTGCGCCGGTGGCGGCGACCTGTACTACCCCGGCAAGCGGGACCTCGGGCCGATCGGGCACTACGCCCACGTCTCGGCGGACCAGGCGTTCCACGACTACGCGGTGATCGAGTACGACCCCGCCAAGGTGACGCTGAGCAGCAACGGCCCGGCCCTGCGGATCGACCGCGTGCTCGAGGGCGGCCTGCCCGCGGTGGGCTCGAACGTGTGCAAGGACGGGCGGACCACCGGGAAGACCTGCGGGCTGGTGGGGTCCAACGCGGACGGGCTGATCACCTCGTTCGCGGTGAACGTGCCGGGAGACTCCGGCGGCCCGCTGGTGCTGGCCAGGAACGACGGCACGGCGACCGAGTGGGCGGGCATCGTGACGCGGGTGGCGCTGACCATGCCGCCGTTCGTCTACACGAGCGCGAAGAACATCCTCGACGACATCGCCACGCGCGGCCCGGACGCCCCCGGCGCCGGTTTCACGCCGGTGAACGACTGAGCGCGGCGGAGGGATTCGGCAATGAAGGCGAAAGCCGCGCTCACCGCACTGGTCCTCTCGGCGGGCGTGGTGCTCGTCGCGCCCGCGTCCGCGCAGGACCACGCCGTCACCCAGGCGGCCGTGAACACCTACCGGGCCAGCAACGGCGCCCCCGGTGCCGCCGCCGTCGTCCGGGAGCAGGCCGGGATGTGGGGCGTCACCAGCGGAACCACGGCGCTGGGCCAGAACCGCCCCTTCGGAGCCGGTGACCGGATCCGCGCGGGCAGCCTGACCAAGCCGTTCACCGCGGCCATCGTGCTGCAGCTGGTCGCGGAAGGGCACGTCGACCTGGACGCTTCGGTCGAGACCTACCTGCCCGGTGTGGTCCGGGGCAACGGCTACGACGGCGACCTGATCAGCGTCCGGCAGCTGCTCAACCACACCAGCGGGGTCAACGAGTACCTGTGGCTGGGGGGTGGGATCAACCCGATCGAACACCTCCGGCCGCACACGCTGGCCGAGGTCGCGGGCTGGGGTCTCGCGCAGCCGCCGCTGTTCGCGCCGGGCGCGGGGCAGCAGTACTCGAACACCAACTTCATCCTGGCCGGGATGATCATCGAGCGGGTCACCGGGAACAGCTACGACCAGGAACTGGCCGGCCGGATCACCGGCCCGCTCGGCCTGACCGGCACGTACCTGCCGACGCCGGGGGACAAGAGCCTGCCGCCGGGGCACGTCCGCGGGTACGTCGGCCGGTTCCTCTACGTCGACTTCACCGAGCTGATCGAGCCGAGCGTCGGCCTGTCCGGCGGTGGCCTGGTGACCACCGGGGCCGACGCCACCCGGTTCTTCCAGGCGCTGATGGCCGGGGAAGTGGTCCCGCCCGCGCAACTGGCCGAGATGCTGGAGCCGGCGGCCGGTGGCCCGGTGAACGGCTACGGCCTGGGGCTGGAACGGTTCCCGCTGCCGTGCGGTGGTGAGGCCTGGGGCCACTACGGCCTCTGGCCCGGCTACCAGTCGGTCGCGGCGGCCACCACCGACGGCCGGTCCGCCTTCGTCGCGGCGAACGTCATCAACAACATCGGCGGCGAAAGCGACTCCGTGGGCGGTGGGAACTCGGTGCACCGCGGGGTCACCGTGACCACCGTGCTCTGCGACCAGGGCTGAAGCGTCCACGGCGGCGGCCAATGCTATGAGTGGGGCATTACTAGCATTCAACGCAAGTAATGCCCCACTCCTGGCAATGCTCTAGTCGAGCGTGGTGGTGTGCAGGACCGGGGAAGCGGCGATCTGTTCTTCGGTGAACCGGCCGGTGACCCAGTGGCCCGCCGAGAACAGCTTCGTCTGGTCGGCGTGGTGCGGTGACGTGGGAGCCGCCGACTGCGAGTACGTCATCAACGTCGACACCTGCGGCGGTTCGTCGCCGGTGAACGACACCTGCTGGATGAAGCTCGAGCCCCAGGTGACCTCCGGTGCACCCGCCGCGTCGACGCCCGGCGTGATCACGTTCAGCACGCCCAGCGAGCCCGGCGCGCCGTGGACCGGGATGCGCTCGCCGTCGCGGGTCACCGTCTGCACAGCCGAAATCGGGGCGTCCAACGGGATCCCGGCTTTCCGCAGCGCGTGCACGGCGTTGCCGAACGCCAGCCACACGTCCGCCCGGCCGGTGTCCAGCGTGTTCGGCGTGTGCACCGGATCAGCCGGGTCGAAGCCCACCTTCCACGGTGCCGTCTCGACCGGGCCCACGCCGAGGTCCGGTACGGGCAGGTTCGCCCAGAACTTCTCGAACAGCCAGGCCCCGCGACTGTCCAACCGGTACGTACCGTCCCACGCGGCGAGCACCGGGCAGGCCTGGCTCACGTTGATCAGGCCACCGCTGTACGGCGCCAGCCCGCCGAGGAAGCCCTGGCACATCTTCACCGTGTCCGCGAGGGCCAGTTCCGCGGTCCGGCTGCGGTCGGCGAACAGCAGGCTCCGCATCGACTCCGGCGTGAAACCCTTGCCGGGCAACCCGTCGGTGCCGTCGAGGCGCTTCTGCGCGGTCAGGATGAGCTCCTGCGTCCGGGTCGATCGGGTCGTGCCCATGTCGCCCATCACGCGCGGGTACGACAACGGCTCGGCCGGGTTCGCCAGCCAGGGGCTGTCGTTCGCGTTGCCCGCGAAGTCGGCACGGGTCAGCCGCGGCTGTTTCTTCGGGTCGAGCAGCCCGGGCGCGACCGCGTTCGGATCGGCGGGCCAGTCGCATTCGCTGCGCTTGCCGTCCAAAATGGACACCGGAGGCGTGCCGGGCAGCCGCAGGCCGTAGAACGTGGCCTGACCGGTCAGGGTGAGGCAGGACTTGGCGTGCTCGTCGGTGATGTTCGGCGCCGCCTGGATCCCGGCGTACAGCGCGTTGCCCTTGCGGTCCGAGGCCACGGTGTTGAAGAACGGGCTGCCCTGCGTGCTTTCCAGGATCCGCACCACGTCGTCGGTGTCGCGGGCCTGGTCCAGCCGGAACCAGGTGTTCACCGCGCGCAGGTTGTCCATGTTCACGTCACGCACGGCGTGCGCGCTGACCACCCACGGCAGCGGGACACCGGCCAGCGAGGTGGTGATGGGGCCGTACCGAGTGGCCCACAGCGTCCGGCTCACCTTGCCCATCGTCCCGTCCGGATTGCGCACGTCCACGCTGACCTGCTGGGCGGTCATGTCCTCCCACCGGCCGTCGACCAGGTACTTGGTCGGGTTCAGCGGATCGACCTGCACGTCGAACAGGCCGAACGGCGCCACGGTCGCCACCGTGTGGCTCCACGCCACGTCCTCGTTGTGCCCGATGTTGACCACGGGCAGCCCGAGCAGGCTCGCGCCGGAGACGTTGAACCGGCCGGGGATGGTCAGCTGGCTCTGCCACAGGCGGTTCTTGCCCTGCCACGGGAAGTGCGGGTTGCCGAGCAGCATGCTGCCGCCACCGGCGACGCCCTGCGAACCGACGGCGAGCGCGTTGCTGCCGACCCCGTGCCGGTGCCCCGCGGAGATCGCCTCGACGATCTTCGCCCCGGTGTCTCCGGCGGGCGCCTGGGCCGAGCCGACCGCCGGTGCCGCGGTGACCTGCCCGTCCAGCAGGTACTGGGCGGCGCCCATGATGACCTCGGAGTGCACGTGCCGGTAGACGTCCAGTTCGGTGATCGGCCGGACCCAGGCGGCGCCGTGGCAGGCCAGGTCGGTGATGCCGTCGGCGCCGGTTTCGGCCAGGTACCGGTTGTACCCCTGGACGTAACCGCGGACGGTTTCCTTCACCTCCGGCTCGGGACCGTGGGGCGCGGGCAGGTCGGCCAGCCGCTCCACCGTGCCGTTGTCCTTGATCCGCTGGAAGTACAGGTCGCTGTTGAGGTTGGTCGTGCCGCCCGAGGTCCCGGTGTTCGCGTACCCGTCCGGGCCCAGGTACCGCGACCGCTCGGCGTTCACCATCAGGTAGGTGCTCGCCAGCGTGCAGATGTTGTCCTTGGCGGCCGCGTACCCGTAGCCCTCGCCGAGGCCTTCGAAGCTCGACGCGGTGATGTGCGGGATGCCGAATTCGGTGTAGCGGATCGTCGTCGCGCCCGGTTCGGCGCTGGGTGCCGTGACCGTCACGGTCGCGGTGGTGGCCAGCGCCACCCCTGCCACCGCCAGCCATCTTTTCTTGCGCGCCATCGCGCGTCCCTCCCTAACGTCAGCGTGCTCGTCGCGGCGCACGCTAGCGCCGGGCAATGAAATCCCGATGATTTCCCGTTGCCGTGAGCGAAGTTCAGCTCAGCGAGCCGAGTGCCACCCGGACTCGTCCGGCTTCCTCGTCGCGGTGCTGGCTCTCGTACAGGTCCAGCGCCCTTTCCAGTGCGGCACGGGCTTTCTCGGGCCTGTCCAGCAGGACCTCGGTCCGGGCGAGCGATTCGAGCGCGTCGGGTTCGGCGTAGGTGTTGCCGTTGCCCCGGTGCAGGAGGATGGCCTGCTCGTAGTGATCGCGTGCCTCGGCGTGGCGCCCGCTGTGGAGGGCGATGTAGCCGAGGCTGTCCACCGTGAGGCACTCGCCGAAGCGGTCCTGCTGCTCGCGGTGCAGGACGAGCGCGGCTTCGCAGTGGGCACGCGCCTGGTCGTACTCGCCCAGGTGGGCCTCGTGCCAGCCCGCGGTGTTGAGCGCGTCGGCTTCCCCGACCCGGTAGCCGATGGACCGGTAGAGCTCCAGTGCGGCGAGGGCGTGCTTCACCGCCCGCCGGGCGTCCTGCCCCGACCAGATCAGGGTGAAGCCGTGGTGGGCGTTCGCCTGGGCGAGCACGTCACCGGCCGCTTCGGCCAGGCTCAGCGACCGCCGGATGTGCTGCGACGCGTCCGCGCGCAGGCCGGTCAGCACGTAGGCGCGGGCGAGCAGGCGGTGGGCCAGGATCTGCGCGGCCGGATCGCCGGAGCGCTCGGCGGCGAGCAGCCCGGCCCGCCACATCGACACGTTCTCGTCGAGCAGGCCCCGCCGCCACCGGAAGCTCTGCAGCGCCCACGCCAGTCGCCAGATCAGGGCGTGCCAGCCCCGGTCGACCGCGAGGTGGTGCGTGGCCAGCAGGTTGGTGTGTTCGGCGTCGAACCAGGCCCAGGCCGCGCCCTGGTCGGCCAGCCGCTGTGGCGGGCACGCTTCGTCGGGCTCGGGCAGTTCGATCGGCTGGCGCTGCGGACTGAGGAGCCGGTCGGCGGCGTACGAGGTGTGCAGGTAGAACTCGGCCAGCCGCCGCAAAGCCGCGGACGGCGTGCCGGGGGAGAGGTCCTGGTGCGCGCGTTCGGTCGCGTAGAGCCGGACCAGGTCGTGCATGCGGAAGCGCCCGGCGGTGTGTTCCTCCAGCAGGGAAATCCGTTCCAGCCGGCGCAATGCCTGGGCCACACGCTCGACCGGGAGGCCGGCGAGGCAGGCGGCGGCGGGGAGGCCGATGTCCGGTCCGGGGGCGAGTCCGAGCGAGGCGAACAACTCGGCCTGCTCGGGTTCGAGCGCGGCGTGGGTCCACGAGACGGCGGCGCGCACGCTGGCGGCCGGGTCGTCGGCGTCGAGCGCGCCCAGCCGGGTGGCGGCGTCGCGCAGTTCGGCGGCCAGCGCGGCCAGCGGGATGTCGGGCCGGAGCGCGCCACGGGCGGCCACCACGGCGAGCGCCAGCGGCAGCCCCGCGCAGGACGCCAGCAGATCCGCGGTCGCCTCCGGCTCGGCGGCCAGTCGCTGCTCGCCGAGCCGCGTCCGCAGCAGGTCGCGGGCGTCCACTTCGGACAGCAGGTCCAGGGTGATCGGCCGGGTGTCGTGCGCGATGACCAGCCCGGCCAGCCGGTCGCGGCTGGTCACCACCACCGTGCAGGCCGGGCCGCCGGGCAGCAGGGGCGCGACCTGGTGGCTGTCGCGGGCGTTGTCCAGCACGATCAGCATCCGCCTGCCCGCCACCAGGCTCCGGTACAGCCCGGCCTGGGCGTCGGGGTCGGCCGGGATCGCGGCGGGCTGCACGCCGAGCGCCTCGAGCAGGCCCCGGATCGCCTCACCCGAGGTCATCGGCCGGCCGCTGGGGGCGAACCCGCGCAGGTCGACGAACAACTGGCCGTCCGGGAAGTCCGCCAGGTGCTGGTGGGCCCAGTGCAGCGCCAGCCAGGTCTTGCCGACGCCGCCACCGCCGCTGATCGCCGAGACCACCACCGTCGCCCCCTCGGCGGCCGCGCCGTCCAGCGTGGCGGTCAGGTGGTCGAGTTCGCGGCGCCTGCCGACGAAGCGGCCCGGTGGCGCGGGCAGCTGCCGGGGCACCGGCCCGGCGGGTGCTTCGACTGTCTCGGCTGCTTCGGCGTTGACGGCAGCGGCGAGCAGCTCGTCGCGCTCGACCGGCTTCGCGCCCAGCGCGTCGGCCAGCCGCCGCACGGTGAACACGCGGGGGTTGGCCCGTTCGCCGGTCTCGAAGCCGCGGATGGTGCGGATGCCCACCTCGGCGCGTTCCGCCAGTTGCTCCTGCGTCAGCCCCGCCTGTAGCCGCAACTGCCGCAGCAGCGCACTGAACCGGCCCGTCACGAACCGGACTCTAGCGGGACCGGCCACATACGGCCGGTGCCCGGCCTGGTTCGGGCCGGGCACCGGCACCAGCATCGGGGGAGCAGGCCAGACAGCCGAGAACGGAGAACCCGCCGTGGTGCTGACCCAAGCCGAAGAGGTCCACTCGCCCGTCGCGTTGCTGACCGCGCGCGAGCGGGGCGTGCTGCGGGCGGTCGGCCGTGGCCTGTCCACCGCGGAGATCGCCGCCGAACTGTCCATCGCCGAAGTCGCGGTGAAGCACCACCTCGGGCGGATCGTGGCCAGGCTCGGGCTGGGCGAGGAGGAGCCCCGGCTCTCCGTGGTCGGTTCCCAGCCGGTTCCGGTGCCGCCGCTCCGGCTGGCGGTCCTCGGCCCGCTGCGGGCCTGGCGTGGCGCGGAACCGGTGGACCTGGGGCCGGTGCGGCAGCAGGCGCTGCTGGCCGCGCTGGTGCTGCGCGCCGGGACGCCGGTCAGTCGAGGTGAACTGCTGGACGCGGTGTGGGGCATGGAGCCGCCCGCCGCGCAGGTGGTGCCGGTGTACGTCTACCGGCTGCGCAAGTGCCTGCGGCCCGGTGACGGCCAGGAGGAGTCGGTGATCGGCCGGGATCGGGGCGGCTACCGGTTTTCCGGCGAGGGCGTCGAACTGGACGTGGACACCCTGGAGCAGGTCACCGCCGACGCGGCCGCACTCGCCAGCGACGGTGACCTGACCGCCGCGGTCGGCCGGTACGACGACGCATTGGCGCTGTACCAGGGCGAGCCGCTGTCCGGCCTTCCGGGCCCCTTCGCCGAAGGCGCGCGACGGCGGCTGAACGAGCGCAGGACCGTTGTGATGCAAGAGAAACTGGAATTGCAGCTGCGCATGGGCCGCTACGCCGACGCGATCGGCGAACTGGCTGTGCTGACCTCGGCGCACCCGCACAGCGAGCCACTCGCCGCCCTGCTGATGCGCGCCCTGTACGGCAGCGGCCGCCGCGCCGACGCGCTGGGCGTGTTCACCCGACTGCGCCGCCGCCTGGTGGACGACCTGGGCGTCGAACCCGGCCCCCTGCCCCGCCGCCTGCACCAAGCCGTCCTCCGCGGCGACGACCTCACCATCGCCCGGCGCTGACGGCTCAGGCCTGTGCGGTCGGCCGGACCACGATGTCGCCCACGTCGACGGCCGCGGGCTGGTCGATGGCGAAGGCGATGGCCCGGGCGATCGCCTCCGGTGGGATGCCGAGGCTGTCGCGGGCCGTGGCGATTTCCGCCCTTACCGCCGGTGCGGTGATCGAGTCGGCGAAGTCGGTGTCGATGACGCCCGGCGAGATCAAGGTGACGCGCAGGTCGGGGCCCGCTTCCTGGCGGAGGCCTTCGGAGAAGGTGCGGACGGCGTTCTTCGTCGCGGCGTAGACCGACTGGTTCGGCACCACGCGCAGGCCCGCGGTGGACACGACGTTGACGAAGTGCCCGGTCCGCTGCTCCCGGAACACCGGCAGCGCGGCCGCGACCCCGTACAGCACGCTCTTGAAGTTGACGTCCACCATCTGCTCCCAGTCCTCGACCCGCAGGTCGTCGAGTGGCGAGATCGGGCCGATGCCCGCGTTGCTGACCAGGACGTCGAGCCTGCCGAATTCGGCCTGGGCGCAGGCGACGAGCGCCGCGAGATCCTCGCGCCGCCGGACGTCCGTGCGGGTCCAGGCCACCGTGCCACCCGCGGCGGTGATGCGGTCCGCCAGTGCTTCGAGCCGTTCGGACCGGCGTGCCCCGAGCACCACCTTCGCGCCGTCGGCGGCGAGCAGGAGCGCGGTGGCTTCCCCGATCCCGCTGCTCGCCCCGGTGATCGCCACGACCTTGCTGTCCATCAGTGTGTCTCCTTGAAGTAAGAGGGCTATCACTTCTAAGGTAAGAGCCTTCTTACTTCGAGTCAAGGGGGCGATGCCGTGGCCACCGGGAAACGTCCTCGCGGGGAACTGCGGCAGGCGCTGATCACCGCGAGCTTCGAACTACTGGCCGAAAGCGGGCTCGCCGGGTTCTCCGTGGCCGAACTCGCGCGCCGGCTCGGGGTGAGCACAGCGGCGCCCTACCGCCACTTCCGGGACCGCGACCAGTTGCTCGCCGCGGTCGCCACCCAGGCGGCGGGCGAACTCGCCGAGGCGATGGAAGCCGCCGCGGCGGACGCCGGCGAGGATCCGGTCGACCGGCTGGCGGCCACCGCCGGTGCTTACGTGCGCTTCGCCGCCGCGCGGCGGGCCGGGTTCGACGTGATCTTCGCGCGGGAACTGCGCCCGCTGCGGGACGAGGCGCTGGCCGAGGCCGGACGGAAACTCATGGCGCTGCTGCTCGACCTGGCCCGCGACGCCGGGCACCCGGAGCCCGCCGACGCGCTGCGGTCGATCGAGCAGATCATCGCGCTGGCCCACGGTTACGTGACCCTGGACACCGGCGACTTCCTGACCGGCGCACGAGTGTCCGAAGAGGACGTCGCCACCCGGGCCACGCGCGCGGTCGCCACGCTGCTGCGCGGCTCGCTCAGTTCGGCGCGCGCAGGGTGAGCAGCGTGATTTCGCTCGGTGCGAACACCCGCAGCGGCGGACCCCAGAAACCCGAACCCCGGCTGGTGTAGAGCTGCGTCGTGCCGTGGTGGGACAGCCCCTGCAACACCGGCTGGTCGGTGCGCACGAGGTAGTGGAACGGCCAGATCTGCCCGCCGTGCGTGTGTCCCGCGATCTGCAGGTCGACCTGCCCGGCGGTCCCGGCGATCTGCTTGGGCTGGTGGGCCAGCAGCAGGATCGCGGTGTCCGCGGGCACGCCGTCGAGTGCCGCGTCGAGCCGGGCGCCGTGGCCTTCGAGGCCGGACGCCTGGGCGGTGGCGTCGTCGATCCCGGCCAGTACCAGGCGATCCCCGCCGCGTTCGACGACGATGTGCCGGTTGTGCAGCGGTTCCCAGCCGAGCGAGGCCAGGTGGTCCAGCCACGCCTGCGCCTCGCCGAAGTACTCGTGGTTGCCGGTGGCGTACACCTTGGCCAGGCGCGCGGTGATGGTGCCGAGCGGCGCCGCCTGGGACCGCCGCTGCTGCACCGTGCCGTCGGCGACATCGCCCGCGTGGCACACGATGTCCGGCTCCAGCCCGTTCACCACCGCGGCCGTGCGCTCCGACCACCGCGTCCGGTCGATCGGCCCGAAGTGGGTGTCGGTCAGCACGACCACGGTGGTGCCGTCGAAACCGGCGCCGAGCCGGGGCAGCGTCACCTCGACGCGGCGCACCCGCGGCACCCGCATCGCCTCGCGCACCCCGTAGAGCACCAGCACCAGGCTGACGCCGAGCACGAGCCCGGCCACCAGCCGCGACCGCAGCGGTTCGGCGACGCCCAGCAGCGCCACCCGCGCGAGCAGGCTGAGCACCGACCACGCGAACAGCACCCAGACGACGCCGAGTGTGGTGTCCGCCACCACCGCGGCCCGATCGCTCCCGCGCCCGTGGCCGAGGAACATCAGCACCGGGAACGAAAGCATCGCGAGTCCGAAAAGGACAGAGCCGGCCAGTGCGACGGGTTCCGGCCACGGCAGCACGATCGTCGCCCACGGCACGCCGAACAACAGCAGCAGGGCGAGCACGACCACACCCGCGAACACCCCACGCCGCCGCGCGCGGGGAGGCCGGGTTCGCTGCTCTGTCTGGGTCATGTCCCCAACGTTACCCGTGGATCGGGCTAGCCGAGTTCGGCGAGCCGCGGCACGGCCGGGGCCATGCCGTCGATCCACGCCGCCGGTGAGCCGGTGGTCGGCGTGACGATCACCGTCTGCACGCCGAGTTCGGCGTAGGGAGCCATGGCGCGCACGAACTCGTCCAGGTTGTCCGGGGCCGGCCGCGGGTTGCCGGCGATGATCGTCTTGCGGATGTCCGCGTAGTCCCGGCCGACGTCGTCGCAGTGCCCGCGCAGCACGTCCAGCTTGTGCCGGACGTCCTCCGGCGAGGTGCCGAAGAGGTTGCACGCGTCGCCGTACTGCGCGACCAGGCGCAGCGTCTTGCGTTCCCCGCCACCGCCGATGAGCACCTTCGGGCGGTTGATCGGCTGCGGCGAGCAGAGCGTCTCGGCCAGCTGGTAGTGCTTGCCCTCGAACGGCCCGTTTTCGGCCGGGTCCCACATCTGCGCGCAGATGCGCAGCGTCTCCTCGAGGCGCTCGAACCGCTCGCCCACCGGCGGGTAGGGCACGCCGAGGCCGTGGTGCTCGCGCTCGAACCAGGCCGCGCCGACGCCGAGCACGGCCCGGCCGCCGGAGAGCACGTCCAGCGTGGTGACGATCTTGGCGAGCAGGCCGGGGTGGCGGTAGGTCACGCCGGTCACCAGCAGGCCGAGGTCGATGGCGCTGGTGTGGGCAGCGAGGAAGCCGAGTGTGGTGTAGCCCTCGAGCATGTTCGCTTCCGCGGGCAGGCCGGTCGGCTCGATCTGGAAGTAGTGGTCCATGAACGACAGCCAGCTCGCCCCGGACGCCTCGGCGGCTGCCCCCACCCTGGCCAGCTCACCGGCGATGGCGCCGGTGTCGCCGTCGATGTCGAAAATCGGGAGGTGAAAGCCCAGCTCCATGGTTCGGTCTCCTCAGTCGGGTGGCGTGCCACCCACGCTAGGACCTGGAGCGCGCTCCAGCGCAAGTGCTCGGCGCCGGAGCAGGATCATCGCGATGTCGTCCGGGACCGGTTCGCGGCCGACCAGTCCGGTCATCACCGCGGCGCACACCTGCTCCGGCGGGCCGGCGGTCACGGTGGCGACGAGTTTGCGCAGGCCGTCGTCGATCGAGCTGCCGCGGCGTTCGACCAGCCCGTCGGTGTACCAGCAGAGCAGGGTGCCGGTCGGCACGTCGATGGTGGTGCTGTGGCGCTGGGGGACGGCGATCGGCAGGCCGATGGGCGGATCCGGCTCGACCGCCACGAGCGCCGCCGGTCCGTAGGGCCCGGCCAGCACCGGCGGGAGGTGCCCGGCCAGGGAGATGGTCATCCGCTCGTGCGCCGGGTCGAGCACGCCGTAGCCGACGGTGGCCATCACGCCGGTTTCGAAATGCTTGGCCTTGCGGTCGAGTTTGGTGAGCACGTCCGCGGGGTCCTCGTAGTCCAGCGCGTACGCGCGCAGGGCGCTGCGCAGCCTGCCCATCACCACGGCGGCGCCGAGCCCGTGGCCGGCGACGTCGCCGATCACCACCCCGATCCGGCCGCCGGGCAGTTCGAACTGGTCGTACCAGTCGCCGCCGATCCCGGTGTTGGTGCCGGGCACGTACCGGGCGGCGAAGTCGAGCTCGCCGATGGCGGGCAGGTGCGCGGGGAGCAGCCCGCGTTGCAGCGCGGTCGCGGCGGCCTGGTCGGCGGCGGCGTCCTCGAGCTGGACCGCCAGCGCGAGCCGGGTGGCGACCATCTGCAGCAGTTCGACGTCGGTCTCGGTGAACTTCCGCTTGGTCACCGAGCCGACGTGCAGCACGCCCACCAGGCTTTCCCCGGCCAGCAGCGGCACGCCGAGCAGGGTGGCCAGGCCGCGTTCCCACAGCAGGGGGTTGACCACGGTGCCGGGGCCGACCTGGTCCAGCGCCAGCGGGCGGCGGGTGGCCGCGATGGTGCCGGCGAACCCGGCGCCGACCGGCACGCGGACGCCCTGGAAGACCTCTTCCTCGATACCGGAGGAGGCGACCGCGGTCAGCACTCCGGCGGCCGTGTCGTGCCGCAGCACGGTCGCGGTCTCGACCTCCAGCAGCGCGCGGACGCGTTCGAGCAGGGCGATCAGCAACTTGTCGAACTCTAGGTGGCTCAGGGCCGAATCGGTGATGGCTTCCAGTACCCGGAGCCGATCGTCTGAGCGAGGCTCTTCGGACACTGAGCCAGCCTAACAATGAACGGGACCCGGAGCACTCGGGCGTTCGCCGGGGGTGTCACCACGTCCACCGGAGTATCAACGAAAACGCCCCGGACCGGGCTGTTGATCTTGTAGCCTCCCGGCGGTGCACAACCTCACGGCGAACCAGTACGAGCGGCTGCGGCACCTGGTCCGGCGCAGCCCGGTGTTCATCGGCATGCGGATCGCGGTCCACGAGGACGAGGTGGAGGTTCTCGAACCCGAGCAGCTCGTCATCGGCCTCGGCCCGGTGGTCGACGCGGTGGACGGCGCCCCGATGGACCAGTGGGCCGACCTGGTCGACGCCTGCCTCGAGCGCATCGTCACCGCTCTGACCGGCGGTTCCGACGCGGATCTGCCCACCGAGCAACTCCTCGACCGCGTCTACGCCCGGGTGCGGCCGGCCGACGGGAGCCCGGTCGAATGGTGGTCCTACGCCAGGGAGGTCGCGCCCGGCCTGCTGCTGGTGCTCGCCATCGACCACCCCGAGCACATCGCCATCCTCAACGACGAGCAGGTCCGGCGGCACGGGTTCGACCGGCTCATGGACGCCGGGCTGCACAACCTGTGCGGGCAGCTGCCCACCGAGCTCGCGGCGAGCGACGACGTGTTCGTCTTCACCGGCGGGGACTACGTCGCCTCGACCGTGCTGGTCATGCCCTACGTCGTCGAAGCCGTCACCGGCTCGCCGGAGTCGCCGTACGGTGTGCTGGTCGCCATGCCGAACCACGGCATGCTGGTCTTCCACGTGCTGCGCGAAGGCGCCGACGCCCAGTTCGCCCTGCGGGAGATCGCCGAGCTGGCCGCGGAGCACTACGAGGAAGCCGCCAGTTCCGGGCCCGCCCAGGTCAGCCCGGCGGTGTACTGGTGGCAGCCCGGCTCCCCGGTCCTCGAACCGGTCGCGCACCACGACGACAGCGGGACCGGGGTCATCGGCGACAGCCTCGTCACCCGGTTCCCGCCCGGTTTCGGCGACCTGATCGAGCAGCTCACCAGCCCTTCGCACGTCAGGAACGCCTGGTAGCGAGGTCCCCGTCGAGCGAGCACGATCGCGCCCGGCCCGCCACCAGCGCGGGCCGCCTTCGCTGCTTAGCCGCCAGATCCCGATCGGATTGTCCACATCGGACTTACTCAGGAGCCCGAGCGAGGTCGACGGGACTTGCCAGAGCCGTTGGCTCCAGTTCCTCGAGCCGCCGGGTGGTGTTGCGCACTCGGCGGGAAAGCTGGCTCTGCACCGAGGTAAGCCGCCGCTTCGTCGTCGAGGTGGTTGGTCTGAGGCATGGCTTCCCCGTCTCAGTCGGCCTGGACGGCCGCGCCGGTTTCTCGGAGGCTGCCGTGTTCGAGCCGTAGCCAGCGCTCGATCCCGACGGCGGCCAGGAAGCGTTCGTCGTGGCTGACCACCACGAACGCGCCCTCGTACGCGTTCAGCGCGCTCTCCAACTGCCCGGCGCTGACCAGATCGAGGTTGTTGGTGGGCTCGTCCAGCAGGAGCAGTTGTGGCGCCGGTTCGGCGAACAGGATGCAGGCCAGGGTGGCGCGCAGCCGCTCCCCACCGGAGAGCACGCCGACCGGCAACTGCACTCGTGCCCCGCGGAACAGGAAGCGGGCCAGCGTGTTCATCCGTTGCGCGGGCGGCATTCCCGGCGCGAACGCGGCGAAGTTCTCGGCCACCGTACGGTCCGGGTCGAGCAGGTCGAGGCGCTGGGACAGGTAGGCGATCCGCCCGTCGACCCGGCGCACCTCGCCGCTGTCCGGTTCGCTCTCGCCGTGCACGATGCGCAGCAGCGTGGACTTGCCCGAGCCGTTGGCCCCGGTCAGGGCGATCCGTTCAGGACCACGAATGGCCAGATCGACGCCCTCGCCGGTGAACAGGTCCCGCACCTTCAGCCGTTCCCCGAGGAAGAGCGTGCGCCCGGCGGGCACTGCGGTCTGCGGCAACTCCAGTGCGATCTTCTGGTCTTCGCGCAGGGACCGTTCGGCCTGGTCCAGCTTGGCCTTGGCCGAGCTGAGCCGGGCGGCGTGCGTGCCGTCGGCCTTGGCGGCCGACTCCTGCGCGTTGCGCTTCATCGTGCCCGCGAAGATCTTGGGCAGTCCGGCGTTGCCGAGGTTGCGGTTGGCGTTGCCGGCCCGGCGCGCGGCCCGCTCACGCGCCTGCTGCATCTCACGCTTCTCGCGCTTGACCTCCTGCTCGGCGTTGCGGATGTTCTTCTCGGCGACCTCGCGTGCGGCCTGCACCGCCTGCTCGTAGTCGGTGAAGTTGCCGCCGTGGAACCGGAGTTCGCCGGCGTCCAGCTCGGCGATGCGGTCCATCCGGTCGAGCAGGGCGCGGTCGTGGCTGACCACGAGCAGGCAGCCGGTCCAGTCGTCGAGCACCTCGTACAGCTTGCGCCGGGCGTCGAGGTCGAGGTTGTTGGTGGGCTCGTCGAGCAGCAGTACGTCGGGTCGCTTGAGCAACTGGGCGGCCAGCCCGAGTGACACGACCTGCCCGCCGCTGAGGGTGTCCAGGCGGCGGTCGAGCTCGACTTCGCCGAGGCCGAGCCGGGCGAGCTGGGCGCGGGTGCGTTCCTCGATGTCCCAGTCGGTGCCGATGGCGGTGAAGTGCTTTTCGTCGGTGTCCCCGGATTCGATGGCTTCCAGCGCACGCAGGGCTCCCGCGACGCCCAGCACTTCGGCGACGCTCAGCTCGCCCGTCAGTGGCAGGTCCTGCGGGAGGTAGCCGAGCAGGCCGTCGACCGAGACGTTGCCCGCTGCGGGCCGCAGCTCACCGGCGATCAGCTTGAGCAAAGTGGACTTCCCGGCCCCGTTCGGCGCGACCAGGCCGGTGCGGCCGCCGGGCAGGGAGAAGGACAACCGGTCGAACACGGGCGTGTCGTCGGGCCAGGAAAAGGACAGCATGGAGCAGACGACGAAGGCGTCGGACATGGAACAGACCTCGAGAACGTGGGCGGGGCAGTGAAGTGCCCCGAATGGTTTCGGTGGACGACGACATGGCCACGCCGGCTGTGCGAACAGCCCGCCGGTGGCCTGCTAGGTCCGGGTCTCACCCGGAGATGTCGTCTTCACCTGCCACGTCAACGCTCCTGATCTTGGGAATACCGCTTTCGACGATAGCAGCTCCGACTCCGGAGCGCGGCTTCCCAGGTTCTCACCGACCCCGGCGCCAGCACCTCATCCCTGCACGTGCACTCGCCGATCAAGGGGCAAGGGCTGGGCCGGGTGGTCCGCGGCCTGGCGCCCAGGTCGCGTTGGTGCGACCCGGCGCGCAGTGGTGAGCTACGAAGCGCGGACCAGCCCCTGCCGGAGGCGGCGGGCGGACATCGCCAGGCACCGGTCGCACGGCATGCCGCGCAGCCCGGGCAGCAGTTCCGCTTGTCCGGCCTGGAGCAGCTCACCGCACAACGCCTCCAGCTCGCTCGGCAGCGCGCTGTCCAGATGCGCGGGCACGAGGTGGGCCACGCGTCTCGTCTCACCGACGACGCCGCGCAGCAAGCGAACGACCATCATCGGCTGAGCCGGATCCACGTGTTCCATGGAAGCAAGGCTAGGGCCGTGCGGAGCACCGGGCTTCGTGCCAACGGACCAAGGAATCGCGAACCGTCTGGTCCGGCGGACCGAAAAGCCGTCCTACCGCTTTCCGAGGACCGTGGCCCCGAGCCGGTGGCACAGGTTCAGCGCGAGTTCCACGTCGAGCCGGTTGCCCGCCACGGGCCTGCCGAGTAGTTCCTGCGCCTTGCGCACGCGGTACTGCACGGAGTTCTTGTGCATGAGCAGCCGCTCGGCCGCGGCGGTGTAGCTGCCGCCCTCGGCCAGGAAGACGCGCAGCGTGTCGCGCAACCGCTCGTGCTGCTCGTCTTCTTGTGCCAGCTCACCCAGGGTGTCTTCGACCCAGGCCCGCATGGCCGGGAAATCCGAGGTCATCAACGCCATCGCGCCGACGTCACGGAAAGTCAAGGCCCGATCACAGTCGTTCCCGGCCGCGACCGCCAGCGCGTGCACGCGAGCCGCCTGCCGGTGGCTCTTCCGAAAACCTTCGACACCGCGGCCGGGTTCGCCGACTGCGACGCGCACTTCGGCGTCCGGGGCGAGCGCGCTCTCGAGTTCCTCGTCGGTCGGCCCGGTGGCCTCCTCGACGGGCAGCCACACCCACGCGCACAACTCGTCGTTGGGCACGAACAGCGGCCGCACCCCGCCGGAGCGAGCGGCGGCCAGTCGTCCCGCCAGTGCCTCCAGCCCGGCCAGGGGGTGCGCCGGGCGTGAGCCTTCGGCGTACCAGGCGACCAGCCCGACGTGGTTGCCGCGCAACCGGTAGCCCAGGGCGGTTTCGCTGGCGCCGATGTCCACGCCCTCGCCGTCGAGCAGCGAGCGGACCCGCGCCGCGCGCACCGCGCTGCGGTTGAGCAGCCAGGTGTCGCGTTCCTCTTCGTAGGCGGCCACGACCTGCTGGGTGACCCGGTCGATGAAGATCAACGCCCCACTGAGCGCCTGGCGGGTCAGCGCGCCGAGGTCGTCGGCGTTCCGGTTCTGCCGCACGCCTTCCTGGATCGCCAGGTCCAGCACGGCCATCTGGCCGAGGTAGTACGCGCGGATCAGGTCGATCACCGAGGTGCCGCGCTGGGCGAGCCGGCGGGCGTACTCGATCGCGGCAGCCGGTGCCTCCACCCGGGTGGGGTCGATGCCGTGCTCGAAGATGCGCAACGCGGTGTCGATGTTCTGGTAGACGCTCGCGGAGAGCAGGCTGACCATGCTCTCGTCGTCGTGCACGAGGTGGGGGAGTTCGCGCTCGTAGAGGTTCACCAGCTCGGCGGTCACCTCGGAGGCGCGCTTGTTCATCGCCGCGGCGACGCGGGCGAGTTTGTCGGCGTGGGGATCCTCCACGTGATCACTGTAGGCCGTTACATTCTCCGGCCCGCTGTAAACCCGTTCACTGAGTGGCTGTATCGGGAGGGGGTCGGTGCCCCGCTTACCCTCGGCGACCGGGGGTGGGGTGACCTGTCGGCGGAAAAGCCAGTAGTGCACTGGTCGGACCAGCTCGATTTCCGCCAGACATGTGTCACCACCTCCTCCAGGGGCACCGCGATCGGGTGCCGGTGGAGCACGAGGCCGGACACGGCGGTGTCCACCGAACCCTTGCCCGGCAACGGAACGAACCGCTCGCCTAGTCCGGGGTGCCGGGGAGGCTGCCGATCTCCCACAGCGCCAGTGCCTTGTCGGCGAAGGCACCGTTCTCCTCGGTGCAGCCCTCGAACAGCACCAGCAGCGGCTCCGGGAAGCCGAACGGTTCGCGGCACAGGTTCAGCGGGCGCCAGTCGCCCGTGGAGATGTCGGTGTTCGCGGTCGTCTCGGGGAAGGTGGTGGTCAGGAGGTAGCGGGAGCCGCTGCGGCGGAGGTTGGCGATGGCGCGCCGGATGTCTTCGTAGCTCAGGTGGACGAGGCAGTCGCGGCAGAGCACGGCGTCTGCCCGCGGCAGGTCGTCCGAGGTCAGGTCGAGCACGCGGAACTCGCGTGCCGGGTCCTGTCCGTAGCGCTCGAGGTTCCGGTCGATCAGGCCGGGCACGATGTCGGCGCCGATGTACCGCTCGACGCCGAGGTCCACGCCACTGAGCCAGCCGAAGTCGCCGCAGGGGAGGTCGAGCAGCGTCCGGACGCCGAAGCGCGCCAGCGACTCCGGCAGCTTGGTGCGCAGGTCGCGGGTCTGCTCGAGTTCGGAACCGGGGCCGGAGACCGAGTCCGACTCCCACAGGTTCGACTGGAAGATGTAGGTGAAGCGCTCGCGGTTCCCCATGCGCTCCAGCGCTTCGGCGTGCTGCCGGAAGTTGCGTTGTGCCACCGTGATCGGCCTGTCGTCCATGGTTCCACGGTAACTTCTGGCGCCGCTGGACGGAATCGTGCACGTGGTGGGCGTGATTGTGCATGCCGCGGCGGTGACAGTGGCGGTATGGGAGAGCTCGCAGTGCGGTCGCGTCGATTATTAGCGGTGCTGGTGTTCGGGGCATTGGTGGTGACCGCGCCGCCGTCGAGCGCGGCCGTGGCCGATGGCCCGGTCGGTTTCGCCGGCGTCGATGCCCTCGGGCAGAACGGGACCACGGGTGGGGCGGGCGGTCCCGTGGTCACCGTGACGACGGCGGCCGGGTTCCTCGACCACATCGCGCGGCCGGGCCCGTACGTCATCCAGGTGGCCGGGACGATCACCCTGCCGACGGGGTCGACGGACGGGATGCACAGCGTCGCCTCCGACAAGACGATCATCGGGCTGGGCAGCGACGCGCGGCTGGTCGGCGGCGGGCTCAACATCGGCCTGCCGGTGGACGACGACGTGACGACGCCACCGTCGGACGCGGTGCACAACGTGATCATCCGGAACCTTTCGCTCTCGGGTGCCACGGACGACCTGATCAACGTCCAGATGTTCTCGCACCACATCTGGATCGACCACAATGATCTGTCCAATGGGGACGATGGAGCCGTCGACATCAAGCGTGGCTCGGATTTCGTGACGGTCTCGTGGAACCGGTTCCACGACCACGACAAGACGATGCTGCTCGGGCACGACGACGACAACGGCGCGCAGGACATCGGCCGCCTCCGCGTCACCTACCACCACAACTTCTTCGACGGCTCGGACCAGCGCAATCCGCGGGTGCGCTTCGCCGAGTCGGTGCACGTGTACAACAACTACTACCGCGACCTGAGCTACGGCATCGCTTCGACGATGAACGCCGGGGTGGTGGCCGAGGGGAACTACTTCGACACGGTGAACAACCCCGGCCGGGTCGAGTTCAGCGGTGAGCTCGGGCGGATGGTGGCGCGGGACAACATCCTGGTCGACTGCAACCACGAGATCGAGACCCGCGGCACGGTGACCGAGCCGGGGACGTACTACTCCTACACCGCCGACCCGGCCGCGAACGTGCCGGGCATCGTGCAGGCGGGCGCCGGTGTCGGCCGGATCGCCACCGCGGCGGCGGCCACCGTGGACGGATTCGCCGGGGTGAACGCGCTGGGGCAGAACGGGACCACCGGTGGCGCGGGTGGCCAGGTGGTCACCGCGAGCACGACTTCTGAGCTGCTGCAGTACATCGACACGATCGGTCCGCTGACCATCCAGGTGTCGGGACGGATCGCGATCGAGAGCAAGCAGGGCGTGCGGCCGAACAAGACCATCATCGGGCTGGGTTCCTCGGCGGAGATCACCGGTGGAGGGCTGGACTTCCACCGGTCGTCCAACGTGATCGTGCGCAACATCAGGTTCACCGCGGCCGAGGACGACGCGATCAACGTCGGGAAGGAGTCGCACCACATCTGGATCGACCACAACGAATTCTCCGGCCCGGCCGATGGCGCGATCGACGTCGTACGCGGAGCGGATTACGTGACTATCTCGTGGAACTGGTTCCAGGGCACCGACAAGACCATGCTGATCGGGCACTCGGACGGCAACGCCTCCGAGGACACCGGGCACCTGAAGGTCACCATCCACCACAACTTCTTCGACGGTTCGGCGCAGCGGCACCCGCGGGTGCGCTTCGGTGAGCCGGTGCACGTGTACAACAACTACTACCGGGCCACGAGTGCCTACGGCGTCGCGACCACGATGAACGCCGGAGTGCTGGTGGAGGGGAACTACTTCGAGACCGTGCCGCAGCCGATCGTGGTCGGCTACGCGGACAGCGGCCCGGGGCGAGCCGTGGAACGGAACAACATCTACACCGGCTCGGGCGTACCCCAGACCGCCGGCAGCGTCGTCGAACCGAGCACCTACTACGCGTACACCGTCGACAGCCCGGCCACCATCCCCACCACCGTCCCATCCGGCGCCGGCCGTCTCTGACCCTCGTAGTTATACGAATGTGGAACTCGGCTGCTGGAGGGTGGGACACGCCCGGCCGGAGGATGACGCCGGGCGTGTCCCACGTTCGAACAGCCGAGTCCCACGTTCAGGCAGCCGAGTTCCACGTTCAGGCAGCCGAGTTCCACGTTCAAGCAGGCCAGTTCCACATTCAGGAGGGTGAACCCCACATTCGAGGCTGCCGCCGGTTCCGCGGACTCGGGTGCACGAGTGTCGAACTCGCTTGCACCAACGTGGGACTCGGGTGCACGAGTGTGGGATTCGGGTGCCTGAACGTAGAACTCGCTTGCGCCGACGTGTAACTCGGGCCCGCGAGTGTGGAACTCGGGTGTGGGAACGTGGGACTCGGGTGCGGGGATGTGGGACTTGGTTGTGGGAGGGGCGGACTTGGGTGTGGAGGGTGGGACACGCCCGGGCGGAGACAGGGCCCGGGCGTGTGCCACGTTCAGGCGGGTGGGTGCCCGCCCGGCCTGGTCACCCGGGGAGCGGGGCCGCGGGGGCCGCCGGGTTCCGGACCATCAGCGCGCCCTGGACGCACATCCATTCGCCCGGGTGCCACTGTCCGGCCAGTTCGCCCGCCATGCCGGCGGCCTGGCACAGGTACGAGGAGCCGAAGTCGCCGTACCTGGTCCAGCCGGCGCCCGGCTGGGCGGAAGCCACGCTCGGGCTGAGCGCGGCGAAAGCCAGCGCGGCGAGTACGAGGATGCGGGCGGTGAGCCGTTTCATGGGTTCTCCTTGTCCAGTTCGCACAAGCGCCACCACCAGCGGATCGCGGGGATGGGTGGGGGCGCGGGATTGGTGTCGCGCGGCCGGTCGGTCCAGCCGGGGTGCGGCATCGGTTCGCCGTAGTTGTGGTAGCGCGGCACGTTCAGGGCCCAGTCGGTGTTGCCGCGGATGGCGTGGCCGAGCCCGTCGAGGTAGCACCGCAGCGCCGCGCTGCCGTCCACCCCGGCCCGCGTCCGCAGGAACAGGGTCATCACCCGGTCCCGCAGCGCGTAGGCCTCGTCCATCGCCCGCCCGGCGGTCCAGCCGTACTGGGCGCTGAGCACGTTCACGAGGTTCTGGTCGGTGTGCTTTTCGTCGGCCTCCATTCGGTAGGAATGCAGATCGTTGTCCCAGGAATCGATCAGCATGGTCATCTCGGTGAGGGCGCGCACCACCGGCGCGGCCAGTTCCGCGGCCGGGACTTCTGCGCCGTTGGCGATTTCCAGCATGGCGAGCGTCGGCGGGCCGCCCGCGCTGTTCAACCGCATCGCGGTGTATTCGGCCAGCGAGGGCATCCGGCCCCGGGACCGGTTGGCGATCTGCCAGGCCACGCCGAACAACCACGCCCGGTGCGCGTCGCAGAACCGCCGCACCTGCGACGGTGTCGCGCAGGCGTGGAAACCGCGGCCGATGTCCTGCAGCGCGGTGACGAACGGGCCGCCGCCGGGCACCGGTTCCCACGGTGACTCCAGCGCCCGCTGCAGCACCCCCGCCATCGGCAGGAAACCGGCCGGGTCCGCACTGTACGGGCCGCTATCGCAGCAGGCGTCGTCGAAGGCGAAGGCCCAGTACACCCAGTGCGCGATGACCTGCAGGTTGCCGGTGATGCCGGACGGCGCGAAGCGGGCGTAGAACTCCGCGCCGTTGGTGCCGATCACCCGTGCCCGGTCCTTGTCGTCGCGGTAGAACCGGAAGCGGTCGATCCAGTCGATCGCGCGGCTCTCGATCAGCCGGACGTCGGGGTGCAGCGCGGGTTCGATGGGGCAGTAGAACGGTCGCAGTCCGGGTGGTGCGTCGACCGAGGTCACAGCTCTCCTCCGAGTTCGGCGGTGGTCCACAGGTGCTGGATCGAGGCGGTCAGGCCCGTGGCGTCGAGGCCGTGTTCCCGCAGGATCGCCGCGCGTGAGCCGTGGGCGAGGAACCGGCTGGGCAGGCCGAGCGGGTGCACCGGCACCGGGACACCCGCGTCGGCGACGAGCTGCGCGAGGCCGGTGCCGAAGCCGCCGCCGCGCACGCCGTCCTCCGCGGTGACCACCAGCTGGTGCTTCGCCGCCAGCTCCGCCACCGCCGGGTCGACCGGGTGCACCCAGCGGGGATCGCACACGGTGACCCCGATGCCGCGGTGCTCCAGCGCCACCGCGGCCCGCAGGCCGGTGGCCGCCAGCGGGCCCGCGGTCACCAGCAGCACGTCGGGCCGCTTGCCGAACCGCAGCACGTCGACGTCGCCGCGGCTGTCCACCGCGGTGAGGTCGGCCGGCGCGCTGCCCTTGGGGAAGCGCAGCACGGTGGGCCCCTCGTCGTCCGCCACCGCCTGCCGCAGCAGCGAGCCGAGCGTGCCCGCGTCCCGCGGCGCGGCGATGCGCAGGCCGGGGACCGTGCGCAGCAGGGCGATGTCCCACATGCCGTGGTGGCTCGCCCCGTCCTCACCGGTGACGCCCGCCCGGTCGAGCACGAAGGTGACCGGCAGCCGGTGCAGCCCGACGTCCATCAGCACCTGGTCCATCGCGCGGGTGAGGAAGGTCGAGTACACCGCCACCACCGGGTGCAGCCCGCCGAGGGCGAGCCCGGCGGCGGCCGCCACGGCGTGCTGCTCGGCGATGCCGACGTCGATGACCCGCTCGGGGAAGGCCTCGGCCAGCGGCAGCAGCCCGGTCGGCCGCAGCATCGCCGCCGTCAGCGCGACCACCCGCGGGCGCTCGGCGGCGAGTTCGAGCAGCCGCTCGCCGAACACCGTCGTCCACTGCGCCCCGGACCCGGCCGGGCCAGGGCGGCTGACCGCGTGCAGGTGGTCGGCGAGATCCAGTTCCGCCGGCCGGTAACCCCGGCCCTTCCCGGTGACGCAGTGGACCACGACCGGCCGGGTGAACTCCTTCGCCGCCCGCAGCGCCTCCTCGACCGCGGTCAGGTCGTGGCCGTCGATCGGGCCGAGGTAGGGGAAACCGAGGGCGCGGAACAGGTTCGGCCCGGTGCCCGCGGTGTCGCGCAGGTCGGCCAGGTGCCGTCCGACGGCGCCGACGGTCGGGTCGTACGAGCGCCCGTTGTCGTTGAGCACGATGACCACCGGCCGGTCGCTGGTGGCGAGGTTGTTGAGGGCCTCCCAGCACAGGCCGCCGGTGAGCGCGCCGTCCCCGACCACGGCCACCACCGGGCGGCCCGCTCTGGCCAGGCCGTCGGCGTAGGACAGCGCGGTGGAAGCGTGCGAATTCTCCGCCACGTCGTGTTCGGATTCCGTGCGGCTCGGATAGCCGGACAACCCGCCCGCTTCCCGCAGTGCGTCGAAATCCCGCCCACGGCCGGTGAGCAATTTGTGCACGTAGCTCTGGTGCCCGGTGTCGAAGATCAGGCTTTCCCGCGGACTGTCGAACACCCGGTGCAGCGCGATCGTCAGTTCCACCACGCCGAGGTTCGAGCCGAGGTGCCCGCCCGCTCTGCACACCGCTTCGACCAGGAATTCCCGCAGTTCCCCGGCCAGCGCCCGCAGTTCGGCGGGCTGGGCGCACCGCAGCGAGGCCGCGGGAGTGGGGTCCTCGAGCAGGGATTCCAGGTCGAGGTGCGCAGGACGGATGGGCGCGCTCATGGGTTTCCTCCAGCCCCGGCGCAGATCCGGGAAAAGGGCGGTGGAAAGGGATTGCCCGGCGATGCCGGTCCGGTCAACGGTGCCCCAGCCGCGGCGGGTGGTTCAAGAGCCGGGACGATCTTCAGCCCGGTCGAGTGGCAGGTGTTTGCCCGGCAACGGTCACCGGTCCGGTGGACGACGGCTGCCGTGCGGTCCGGCGGTGGGGTACAAACGGAGCACGGCCGGGGAATCCGCCGAGCCGAACGCCACCGCTGCCGGGTCGCAGGTGCGGTGCCACGCCAGAGTCCCGTGTATCGCGAGGAGCGCACCATGTCAGTCGAGCAACTCGTCCATGCCTTCCCGAGGCCGCGCCGTCCGCCGGTCGACGCCGGCTGGGTGCGTGCGGAAACCGACCGGGTGCTGGCCGATTTCCTGCGGGAGCAGGCAGAACGGGCCTCGGACCGGTGCCTGCCCACCCTGGTGGCGGTGATCACGGACTTCCTCGACGGCGGCAAGCGGCTCCGGCCCATCTTCTGCCACTGGGGCTGGGTGGCCGGTGGGGGCGCGCCGGGGGCCAGTGCGGTCCTCCACGCCGGAGCGGGGCTGGAACTGTTCCACACCTTCGCGTTGATCCACGACGACGTGATGGACTGCTCGGCCCTGCGGCGGGGCAAGCCCACGGTGCACGAGGTGCTGGCGACGAGGTTCCGCGACGACACCGACGCCGAGGCCGCCCACCGGTTCGGGATGAACGCCGCGATCCTGCTCGGCGACCTCTGCCTGGCGTGGGCCGACGACCTGCTGCAGTCGGTGGCCGCGGAACGCGGGAGGTCGCCCCGGGTGCAGCCCCTGCTGCACGAGATGCGCACGGAGGTGATGGTGGGGCAGTACCTCGACCTCGGCGGCGAGCACACCGACAGCCCGCTGGACCGCAGCTGGCGCGCGATCGGCTGCAAGACCGCGGGGTACACAGTGGAGAAACCGCTGCAGCTCGGTGCCGCGCTGGCCGGTGCCGACGAGGACCTGCTGAGCTGGTGCAGTGCGTACGGCAGGCCGCTGGGGGAGGCGTTCCAGCTGCGGGACGACCTGCTCGGCGCCTTCGGCGACGTCGCCGTCACCGGCAAACCCGCGCTGGACGACTTCCGCGATGGCAAGCAGACCGTCCTCATGGGACTGACCTGGGAACGCGCCACGCCGCGGCAGCGGGAGGTGATCCGGCGACGGCACGGAGATCCGCACCTGGACGAGGAAGGGGCCGACGAACTGCGGACGGTCATCAGGGAGACCGGCGCCGAGGCGTCGGTCCGCCGGTTGATCAACGACAGGGCCGCGGAGGCCAGCCTCCTGCTGGCGCGGCCGGACCTGCCGGACGCCGCGGCGGAGGCGTTGGCAGGGCTCGTCGGCCAGGTGACCAGGCGGACGCGATGAGCGGGGGCGAGAGCGCCGGGCACGTGCTCCGGGCGGTGAACCTGCACAAGTCCTACGGCTACCGGCCGGTCCTGCGCGGGGTCGACTTCGACCTGCGGCGCGGCGAACTGCTCGGCGTGCTCGGGGAAAACGGCGCCGGCAAGTCCACACTGCTGCAGGTGCTCGCCGGGGTGCTGCGGCCCGACCGCGGCGAGGTGCGCTACCAAGGCAGGCTCGGCTACTGCCCGCAGCACATCGTGGTGAACGACGAGCTGACGGTGAAGCAGCACCTGCGGTACTTCCAGTGCGCCTACCACGTGCCGGACCTCAAGCACGCGGCCGGACTGCTCGAACGGCTCGACCTGATGCGCTACCGCAACGCCAAGGCGGGCACGCTCAGCGGCGGCAGCAAGCAGAAGCTGAACCTGACGCTCGCGCTGATGCACGACCCGGACGTGGTGCTGATGGACGAGCCGTACCAGGGCTTCGACTGGGAGAACTACCTCAACTTCTGGGAGCTGACCACCGAACTGCGCGAACGCGGGCGCTCGGTGCTGGTGATCTCGCACCTGGCGCACGACACCGAGCGGTTCGACCGGCTGTACCGCCTCGAGGGCGGCCAGGTCGTGCCCGCCGAGCCGCACCCGGCCGTGGAGTGTGCCTCGTGACCGCGGCGCCCGCCGCCCTGCGCAGCGCCAGGGCCCGGTGGACGGCCATGGCCGACGAGACCACCTGGCAGGCCTCGCTGGTGAAGGCGGTCGGTTTCGAGACCGCGCAGCACGCCAGGAACCGGCTGGCGCTGATGCTGGTGCTGTTCTTCATCCCGGCCTGGCTCGGCCTGGTCACCGGGATCCTGCCCAGCTCGCCGATCGAGTACCAGTCCCGGATCACCGGGGACCTGATCACCGTGCCGGCCAACGAGCTGGGGCTGATGTCGGCGGCGATCAACGCGGTCACGCTGATCGTGGGCTTCATGATGTTCGCCGCGATGCGCCGGTCCAGCGAATTCGACCAGCGGCTGGTGCTGGCCGGCTACTCGCGGTCCGGCCTGCTGCTGGCGAAGCTGGTGGCGCTGGTGCTGGTGGCCGTGGTGGTCAGCGCGTACGCGGCGCTGTCGATGACCTTCTTCACCGACGTGCACCAGGGCGCGCTGCTGGGACTGAGCCTGTTCGCCAGCGGGCTGACCTACGGCGGGATCGGCATCGTGCTCGGGGTCGCGGTGTCGACCGAGCTGGCGGGCATGTTCGTCATCATCATGATCAGCCTGGTGGACGTGATGGTGCAGAACCCGGTCATCAACCCCGGCCGCGACCAGACGCTGGTGCAGTTCCTGCCGACCTACGGCGCCATGCAGAGCGGGGTCGCGGCCACCTTCACCGAGGAGGTCAGCGCGCGGCACCTGCTGCTCGGGCCGATGTGGCTGGTGGCGTTCGCGGTCTTCGGGCTCGTCGCCTTCTACGCCAGGACCCGCGACCACAGCAGCCACTCCGACGCGCCACCACCGGCCCCGCCCACGGCGATGGTGACCCTGCGGACGCTGCCCGACGGCACGATGGTCGTGGAGTCGCACCAGGGGCCGATCCTGCTGTGCTCGCACACCGACTGCGAGCTGGAACCGGAAGGGAGCTAACCCACGTCCGCGGGCGCCCGCTTGCGGCGTGGGAGCAGCCCCAGCCAGACAAGCCCGGCGACCACGGCCACGAGCAGGTACTCGATGAACGGGATGCGGACGATCTCGTCGAGGTCGGCCAGCGACCGGGTGGCGTAGACCGCGACCGCGCCCACCAGGTAGGCCACCGCGATGCCCCACCGCGCCCGGCCGCTGAGCCCGAGGCCGTGCATCTGGGTGATGACGAAGACCCCGAGGAAGCCGAAGAGGAACATCGGCCACATGCCGTCGGGGCCGGAGTTCATCACCGCGACCAGCGTGCCGTGCACGGCCACCATGAGTTCCAGCGTGAGCGTCCACCAGCGGTTCGTGTGCGCGCGGGTGAGGAAGATGCTGCCCTGGAACAACAGCAGGAACATGTAGAAGAAGCCGATGAGGTGCCCGCTGGTGCTCTCCATGGGGTGGTACCAGAAGGTGTAGATCGCCGCCCAGCTGAACAGGTACCCGTGGTACTTGCGGGCGAAGCGCACCACCTCGGCGGAGATCGGCGCGCGGCGGCCGAAGAACAGGCCGCGCCGCCGGTTCTCCATCAGCAGCACCACGACCAGCAGCAGGACCACCGAGCCCTGTGAGCTGAAGATCGACACGTCCTGCGCGATGCCGTCGTAGAACACCTGGGTCTGCACCTCGTGCAGCGCGATGAACCCCAGGTTCGCCGCGAGCGCGAGCACGTTCACCTTGTGCAGCCCGGTGGTGTAGCGGCGCACGTGGCGCTGGGCGTAGTAGATGAGCCACCAGGAGACCAGTTGGTGGCTCGCGTAGCCCAGCCAGGCGGACGCCCTGGTCCAGAAGGTCGGTTCGGGGAGCTTCCAGTAGTACCAGGACGCGCCCTGGTCCGGCGCGAGCGCGACGTCGTCGAGCAGCGGACCGGCCAGCCAGACCAGCGCGGTCAGCACCACACTCGCGACCGCGCCCCAGGTCAGTACCCGGCCGGTATTGTTCAGCATGCTGAGCATTATGCTGTTGTTCAGCATGCTGAGCAAGTGCCATGCTGAGGACCCCATCCCTGCGAAGCTGCGGAGGCGCTGTGCCGGTGTATCGGCTGCGAGTCAACGGAACCGAGCGAGAGGTGACAGTCCCGGCGGAAACCGCGCTGCTCTGGGTGCTGCGGGACGAACTGGGCCTGACCGGGCCCAAGTACGGTTGCGGGATCGGCGCCTGCGGGGCCTGCGTGTCCTTAGTGGACGGACAGGCGCGGCGGGTCTGCGTGCTGCCGGTCGGCGAGGTCGGGGCGCGCGAGATCACCACGATCGAAGGGCTGGCCGGGCATCCGGCGCAACAGGCGTGGATCGCCGGTGATGTGGCCCAGTGCGGTTACTGCCAGGCGGGCCAGCTCATGAGCACCGTGGCGCTGCTGGCGGAGAAGCCGGAGCCGACCGACGAGGACATCGACGAAGCGTTGCGGGACAACGTCTGCCGGTGTGGGACCTATCCGCGGATCCGGCGTGCGGTGCACGCCGCGGCCGCGCTGGCCAGGGAGGAGGACCGATGATCAGCAGGCGTGGGTTCCTGATCTCCACCGGCGCCGCGGCCCTGCTGGTGGCGGTGCCGATCCCGGGACTGGCGGCAGCGGACGCGGACCTGGTCCCGAACGTCTTCGTCCGCGTCATGGCCGACGGCCGGATCGTGGTCACCGTGCCGCGGCCGGACACCGGACAGGGCGTGCGCACGGTCGTGGTCCTGCTCGCCGCCGAGGAGCTTTCCGTTTCACCCGAGGGCATCGAGGTGGAACAGGCGCCCGGTGACACCGCGAAGTACGGGTCGCAGCTGGTCGCCAACTCGTTCTCCGTACGGCAGCTCTTCGAACCGATGCGCAAGGCGGCGGCGACCGCCCGGTGCCTGCTCACCGCCGCGGCGGCCGGCCGCTGGCAGGTACCCGTGCAGGAATGCCAGGCCAGGGACGGATTCGTGCACCATCCGGCGCGCGGCAGCCTGTCCTACGGCGAACTCGCCGCCGACGCGGCCGCGCTGGACCCGGCCACGGTGCCGGTCACCCTGATCCCGCAGGACCAGTGGCGTTTCCTGGGCAAGGAAGCCACCCGGGTGGACGCCGCCGACATCGCCACCGGGCGCGCGCGGTTCGGCATCGACGCCCGCGGGCCGGACGCGCTGGTCGCCGTGGTGCGGCGGCCGGAGTGGCTGGGCGCCACGGTCTCGGCGGTGGACGACGCGGCGGCGCGTGCGGTGCCCGGCGTGGTCGGGGTGGTCCGCTTGGAGGCGGGCCGGGGCATCGAAGGCGGGGTGGCGGTGGTCGCCGAATCGACCGCCGCGGCGATCGCCGGGCGCGCGGCGCTGCGGGTCACCTGGACCGGTGGAACGCCTGCTGTGGACAGTCGACAGTGGATCTTGGAGCTGGCCGCCGCCGTACCGGCACCACCGGCCGCGCCCGGGCCGGTCGGCCTCGACCGCACCTACCGCCTGCCGATGCTGGCGCACGCGCCGATGGAACCGCTCAACGCGACCGCGGGGTTCACCGCTTCGGGTGGGCTGGTCGTCGAGGTGCCCACGCAGGACCCCGGCGGGTTGCGCGGGCTGCTGGCGCAGCTGACCGGCCTCGATCCCGCCGTGGTGACCGTGGTGCCGACGCTGGCCGGTGGTGCGTTCGGCAGGCGGTTCGAAGTGGACTTCGTGCTCGAAGCGGTTCACTGCGCCCGTGCGCTCGGCAAGCCGGTCCAGGTGCTCTGGACCCGCGACGACGACACGCGGCACGACTCCTACCGGCCGATGTCGGCGCACCGGCTCACCGCGGTGCTCGCGCGGGACGGCATCCCGCGCTGGCGGTCGCACGGGGTGGCGACCTGGCCGCTCACCTCGGTGCCCGCGTTCAACAACCCGGACCTCGTGCTGGCCAGCGGCGACCACTTCCCGTACCGCGTCCCCGGCACACCGGCCGTGGTGCTGCGGCCGGCGCCGCTGCGCACCGGGTTCTGGCGCTCGGTCTACGCCGGGCAGTTCGTCTTCGCCGAGGAGTGCTTCCTGTCCGAGGCCGGGCACCGCGGCGGATGGGACCAGGTCGAGCTGCGGCGGCGGTTGCTGCCGGTCGATTCCCGGCTGCGGCGGGTGCTCGACGTGGCGGCCCAGCGGGCGCCGCGGCCCGAGGGCGTGGCCAGAGGGGTGGCGTGCCACCTGGACTACGAATCCGCCATCGCGGTGCTCGCGGACGTCCGCCTCCGCGACGGGACGCCGGCGGTCAGCCGGGTGACCGCGGCGGTGGACGTCGGCACGGCGCTGCACCCGTCCGGGGTACGCGCGCAGGTCGAAGGCGGGGTGCTCGACGCGGTGTCCACTGTGCTCGGAGCGCAGATCACCGTGCGGGACGGGCGGGTGGTGCAGTCCTCGTTCGCCGACTACGCCTGGGCCCGCATCGACCGCGCCCCGGAGATCGACGTGACGATCGTGCCGTCCGGCCTGCCGCCCGGCGGTCTCGGCGAGCTCGCCTACCCACCGGCCTCGGCGGCGATCGCCTCGGCGGTGGCGGCGCTGACCGGCTCGCCGGTCACCGGGATGCCGGTGACCGCGGAGACCGGGTGAGAGGATGGGGGCGTGTCGAGAACCACGCGCCCGCAGGTGCCCGATGGCCACGAGAGCGACCCCGACGTCGACTCGTGGCCCACGGGCCGGTTGCTCTCGGTCGCGGCGAGGATGGTGGAGTCGCGGTTCGACGACGTGCTCGCCGCGCACCAGCTCACCCACGCCGGGTTGATCGTGCTGCACCACCTCGACACCGGGACGCACACCCAGCGGCAGCTGGCGACGTTGTGCAAGGTCACCGACCAGACCATGAGCCGCACCATCGAACGGTTGCGGCGCACGGACTTCGTCACCACCGAAGCGGACCCGGCCGACCGCAGGCGGACCATCGTCCGGCTGACCGCGGCGGGCAGGCGGGTGCTGACCAAGGCCCGCCGCGAGGAGCGCGAGTCCGAACTGCTGCTCGGCGCGGTCGACGACTACGAGCACTTCCGGGGTCAGCTGCTCAAGCTCATCCGCCACGCCGCGCGGGGCGCCGGTCCTGTTGAATGACGGCATGGAGATCTGGCACAACCCGCGGTGCACCAAGTCGCGGGCGGCGAAGAAGGCGCTGGACGAGGCGGGCACGGAGTACACCGAGCGGCGCTACCTGGACGCCCCGCCGACGGTCGCGGAACTGACCGAGGTGCTCGGCAAACTCGGCCGGGAACCGTGGGAAATCACGCGTACGAAGGAACCCGTCGCCAAGGAACTCGGCCTCGCCGACCTGCCGCGGGACGCCGCGAACCGCGACCGCTGGCTCCAGCTGCTGGCGGAGCACCCGGTGCTGATCGAACGCCCCATCCTCATCGACGACTCGACAGCCGTAGTAGCCCGGACCGAAGCCTCCCTCACCCAAATCCTGGGCTAGTCCGGCGTCGGGCCAATGCTATGAGTGGGGCATTACTTGCATCGAACGCAAGTAATGCCCCACTCATAGCGTTCCCGGGCTCCTTCACCCTGGCGGCCTCGAGACCCCTGACGTGGAACTCGGCTGCCTGAACGCGTGACTCGGCTTCCCGAGTGTGGGGTTCGGCTTCCTGAACGTGGGGTTCGGGTGCGGGAACGTGGGACTCGCCGGATCCAGCGTGTCCCGGGCGAGTCTCACGTTCAGGAAGCCGAGTTACACACTCCTGCAGCCGAGTTCTGCACTCAGGTAGCCGAGTTCCACACTCGCGTCCGGCTCAGGGGGGCGTGGTGGTGGCGGAGCGGAGGTGGAGGAGGGTGCGTTCGGCGTGGTTCTGGGTGAGGGCGGCGGCTCGGGCGTAGGCGGAGCGGGCCTCCGAGTGGCGTCCGGCCATGGCGAGCAGTTCGGCTTCCACGGCGTGGCGTTGCGCGTAGTCGTCCAGCGTGTCCGGGGGCAGGGTCGCCAGGATGGCCAGTCCGGCGAGTGGGCCGTCGGCGTGGCCGTGGGCCATGGCGCGGTTCACGGTGACGACCGGGTTGGGGCGCAGCCGGTCCAGGACGTCGTAGAGGCCGGCGATCCGCGTCCAGTCGGTGTCCGCGGCGGTGGGGGCGAGGGCGTGGCAGCCGGCGATGGCTGCCTGCAGCACATACGGGCCCGCGGAGCCGAGCCGGTGAGCCCGTGCCAACGCCGCCATGCCGCGCCGGATCAGCAGGCGGTCCCAGCGGTGGCGGTCCTGGTCCTGCAGGAGTACCGGCGTGCCGTCCCGATCGTGCCGCGCGGGGGCACGGGCCTGGGTGAGTTCGAGCAGCGCCAGCAATCCCTGCGCCTCGGCGAGGTCGGGGGCCAGCGCCGCGGTGCGCCGGGCGAGCCGGAGGGCGTCGTTGCTGAGTTCCGGGCGCATCCAGTGCTCGCCGGACGTGGCGCTGTAGCCCTCGTTGAAGATCAGGTAGATCACCTCCAGCACGGACGCCAGCCGCGCGTGCAGGTACTCAGAGGACGGCAGGTCCAGCCGGATGCCCTTGTCCCGCAGGGTCTTCTTGGCCCGTGAGATGCGCTGGCCGATCACCGGGTCCGGCACCAGGAACGCGGAGGCGATCTCGTGGGTGCTCAGCCCGGCCAGGCAGCGCAGGGTCAGCGCGATCCGGTACTCCCGTTTGAGCTCGGGGTGGCAGGCGGCGAACAGGAGCCCGAGTTCGTCGTCGCCGACCGGGTTGTCGTCGAGTTTCTCGTCGGCGGCGGGCACGGCGGTCCGCGCCACGTCGTGCCCGAGGGATTCGACAGCACGCTGGTGTGTGGCGTCGCGGCGGAACAGGTCCACCGCGCGGTTCTTGGCCACGGTCATCAGCCAGCCTCCTGGATTGGGCGGCAGCCCGGCCGCCGGCCAGCGTTCGAGCGCCGCGACCAGTGCGTCCTGGGCGAGGTCCTCGGCGAGGCCGAGGTCTCCGGTGAACCGGGCGAGTGCCGCGATCAACCGGGCGGATTCGATCCGCCAGATCGCTTCGACGGCGCCACGCCCGGTCGCCGGACGGTCCGCGGTGGCAGCCACTCAGGCCCCGGGGAAGTCTTCGGGGCCGAACACCTTGAGCACCCGCGCTTCGCCGTGCCAGCCCGGCCAGTGCTCGGCGTGCAGCGCGAGGAAGCGCCGCGTCCACTCCACCGCTTCCTCCTTGGTGCGGGTGTCGTAGACGGCGTAGCTGATCATCTCCTTCGACTCGGCGAAGGGACCGTCGGTGATGGACAGTCCGTCGGCGTCGAGGACGACCTTCGCGCCCGCGGCGCTCGGGGCGAGGCCCGCGTTCTCGATCAGCGCGCCGGACTGCGTGGCTTCCGCGCCGAGTTGCATGATCCCGGCCATCAGCTCGTCGGGCGGCGGGGTGTCGGGCTGGGTGGCTTCGAGGACGACGAGGTAGCGCATCGGTTCTCTCCTTGATCGGTTCGGGATGGGGGTTGCCGGAGGCTACTCAGCCGTCGGTGTCGGGCATCTGACGGTAGCGGTGCACCGCGAGCACGGCGACCAGCCCGAACACGCCGACCACCCCGGCGACGAAGGCGAGGATCCCGAGCGCACCGGAAGCCATGCCCACGAACGACAGGAGGAACAGCGGGGCGATGATCCGGGTGGCCAGCGCGTGCCGGGCGAATCCCTCGCGGGAGAGGCGGCGGGCCAGCACCAGCAGTCCGGCGGCCAGGCACGGGAAGCCGATCCCGCCCGCGGCGAAGTGGATCAGCGCGCTCGTGCTCATCGACTCGGTGCCCAGTGCGTCGACGGGGAATGCTCCGGCGACGACCATGCTCACCCCGAAGACGCCGATCAGCGCCGGCGCCCACGAGGCCGCCGGACCGGTCCGCAGCGCCCGCCGCAGCCCGGCCGCGAACGCGAGCACCATCAGTCCGGTGACCACCAGGTTCGTCACCTGCATCCAGCCGAAGTCGCCGACCGCGAGCTGGCTCCAGGCGTGCCGGGTGAGGTCGAAACCGTCGCGGAACGCGCTCTGCACGAGCGCGGCCACCACGTACACCGGACCGGCGAGCACGCCGTAGCCGAGCAGCGACTTCGTCACCCGGTCGGCGGTCAGTTCGGCGGCGGTGGAGGTGGTGCCTGCCCGGGTCGGGAGGGAGGTGGTCATCGCGGTGCTCCTCGGTGGCGAGGGCCGGTCGGTCCGGCCGATCGCTACCTCCACGAACGGCCACCCCGGATTTTGCAGCGACCCGAAGATTTTTCTGGCTGGTTGACTCCTACGCCATCCGGGTGCAAGTATTCCGGTCAACCCACGTTGGAAACGTTTCCAGCAAGCACCGAGCGTGACTGGAAACGTTTCCAGCCCGAAGATCCTCCCGAGGTAGAGCGACGATGACGTCAACGCGCGCCACGCTGATGCAGGTGGCGCACCGTGCCGGGGTCTCACTGGCCTCGACCTCCCGCGCCCTGCACGGCACCGGCGCGAGCCCGGCGATGGTCGAGCGCGTGCGGGCCGCCGCGGCCGAACTCGGCTACAGCCCCGACGCCATCGGCCGGTCCCTGCGGCTGAAGAAGACCTTCCAGGTGGCGTTCGCGGTCGCGGACATCGGCAACCCCGTGTACGTCGAGATGATGCGCGCGATCCACGAGGTGCTGGCGCCGCGTGGGTACCGCGTGGTGGTCATGTCGACCGGCGACACCGCCACCTCCACCGTCGACCTGGTCGCGAGTCTCGGCAGCGGCGTGGTCGACGGCCTGATCGTCAGCCCGCTGCGCACCGACGACCGGCTGGTCCGCGAGATCCAGGAGGCGCCGGTGCCGGTCGTGGTGATCGGCCGGGCGCTGGACGACCACGGCATCAGCTCGGTGTCCACGGACTCGGCGGGCGGCATCGGCCAGGCGGTCGGGCACCTGCACGCGATCGGCCGCCGCCGCATCGGCTTCCTCAACGGCCCGCTCGACACCACCCCGGGCGCCGCCCGGCAGCGGGGGTTCGACGCGGCCGTGCACACCGACCGGACCGAGGTGGAGATCGCGGACGACTTCACCGTGGCCGCCGGTCTCGAAGCCGCGCGCCGCCTGCTCGCGCGCGCCGAACTCGACGCCGTCGTGGCCGCCAACGACCTGCTCGCCATCGGCGTGATCCGCGCGGTGCGCGAGCGCGGCCTGTCGGTGCCGGAGGACGTCGCGGTGACCGGCATGGACGACACCGAGATCGGGCGGGTGTTCCTGCCCAGCCTCACCAGCGTTTCCCTCGGCTCGACCGAGCGCGGGCGGGCGGCGGCGAAGTTGATGCTGCGGCTCGCCGACGACCCGGACAGCGCGGTCGAGCAGGTCGCCGTTCCGCCCGAACTGGTGGTCCGCGAATCCACGGGAGGTGCGCCATGAGCACGCCACAGGCGCGGGCCCGCCGCCGGGAGGCGATCGGGCTGGTGCTGCCGTCGCTGATCCCGATCCTGGTGCTCAGCGTCGCCCCGCTGGTGATCGGCGTGGCGCTCGCGTTCACCGACGCCCGCCTGGTGCGCAATCCCGACTACGCCTTCACCGGGCTGGACAACTTCGGCAAGCTCGTCGGCAACGACCTGTTCTGGGATTCCCTGCGCATCGGTCTCATCTGGACGGTCGGCGTCACCGTGCTGCAGCTCGCGGCGTCCATGGGGCTGGCGCTCCTGCTGAACTCCGGGCTCCGGTTCGAAGGCCTGACCCGGGTGCTCGCACTGGTGCCGTGGGCGATGCCACCGGTGGTCGTGGCGATCATGTGGCAGATGATCTACTCGGCCAACGGCGGTCCGCTCAACGCCTTCCTCGGCGGAATCGGCCTGCCCGCGGACACCAACTGGCTCGGGGACTTCGCCACCGCGCTGCCCGCGGTGATCGTCGTCGGCGTGTGGGTCGGCATGCCGCAGACCACGGTGACGCTGCTGGCCGGGCTGCAGCAGATCCCGGCCGAACTGCACGAGGCCGCCGCGGTGGACGGGGCGAGCGCCTGGCGCCGGTTCACCGCGGTGACCTGGCCGAGCCTGCGCCCGATCGTCACCTCGATCACCTCGCTCAACTTCATCTGGAACTTCAACTCGTTCTCGCTGGTCTACGTGCTCACCGCGGGCGGGCCGGGCGGCAAGACGATGGTCCCGGTGCTCTTCGTCTACCTCGAGGCGTTCAAGAACCGCGAGATCGGCCAGGCCGCCGCGATGGGCGTGGTGCTGGTGCTGCTGATCGTCGCCATCCTGGCCATCTACCTGCGCGCGCAGTTCCGCGACGACCGCGCGGAAAGGGGGCGGTGAGCCGTGCGGGCGCTCGTGCGGCCGGCCCAGTACCTGGCGCTGGCGCTCTACATCCTGTTCCTCGGCTTCCCGTTGCTGTGGCTCATCTCGGCCTCGGTGAAGTCCTCCGGGGAGCTGAACTCACTGACCGTCAGCCTGCTGCCGGAGCAGTGGCACTGGCAGAACTACTCCGAGGCGCTCGACCGGCAGGGGCTGGTCCGCTCGGCGGGCAACAGCCTCGGCGTGGCGCTGGCGTCCACCGCGCTGGTCATCCTGATCGCGCTGCCCGCGTCCTACGTGCTGGCCCGGCTCAAGGGCAAGGTGCGGCTGGCGGGCATCGGCTGGATCCTGGTCAGCCAGGTGTTCCCGGTGGTGCTGATCATCCTGCCGCTGTTCCTCATCCTGCGGACGCTGGGGCTGACCGACAGCCTGGTCGGGCTGACCCTGGTGCACACCACCTACATGCTGCCGTTCGCGCTGTGGATGCTGCAGGGTTACGTCGCGGCGATCCCGGTGGAACTGGAGGAAGCCGGGGCGATGGACGGCGCGACGCGGCTGCGCGTGCTGCGCACCATCGTCTTCCCGCTGCTGGCCCCCGGGGTGGTCGCCACGGCGATGTTCAGCTTCGTCTCCTCGTGGAACGAGTTCTTCTTCGCGCTGGTGCTGCTGCAGTCGCCGGAGAACTACACCCTGCCGATCACGCTCAACATGTTCATCGGCGGTGAGGGCAAGGTCTCGCTCGGGCCGCTCGCCGCCGGCGCGGTGCTCGCCGCGATCCCCAGCATCGTCTTCTTCACCCTCCTGCGCCGGAGGCTCACCGGTGGGCTGATGGCCGGGGCGGTGAAGGGATGACCTCCAACAGAACGCGAAAGGTCGGTCAATGAAGATTCGACACGCGGCGCTCGCCGCCTGCCTGCTCGGTGTGGTGCTGACCGCCTGCGGAAGCGGGGAAAGCGGGGACTCGGGCCCGGTCAAGCTGACCTTCCAGTCCCTTTCGGACCAGCCGGGCGCCATCGAGCAGACGAAGAAGACCGTCGACGAGTGGAACCGGACGCACCCCGACACGCAGGTCGAAATCGTGCAGGCGGGCTGGGACGGCGTCTACGACAAGCTGATCACGCAGTTCAACGCGGGCAGCGCGCCGGACGTCATCCACTACGAGGCGGCGGGCATCGTGCCCTTCGCCAAGGACGGCTACGTCGCCGACCTGACCCCGTACCTGCCCGAAGCCAAGCGCGCCGACGTGACCAAGGGCGTGCTCGACTCGGTGACCGTGGACGGGCAGGTGATCGCCTACCCGACCGAGGTCCAGTCCTATGTGGTCTTCGCGAACAAGGCGCTGCTGCAGCAGGCCGGGGTGACGATCCCGACCGGGCCGACGATGACCTGGGACCAGCTGCGCGAGATCGCCAAGGCGACCACGAAGGACGGCAAGTTCGGCCTCGGCTGGGGTCTGTCCAGCCCGACCGCGTCGTTCGTGGCGATGGCGCCCGCGTTCGGCGGCAAGTACTTCGAGGGCACCGGCGACGCGATGAGCGTCAGCATCGGCGAGGGCGAGATGGCGTTGCCGCAGCTGGTCAACGCGATGGCGTACGAGGACAAGTCGATCCTGCCGGTGACGCTGACGCAGTCCGGCACGAAGGCGCTCGCCCCGTTCTACGGCGGCCAGGTCGCGATGACCATCCAGGGTTCCTACCAGGCCGCGAACATCGCCAAGGACGCGCCGCAGGGCTTCGACTGGGCGGTGCTGCCGCCGCTCGCCGGTCCGGCGGGCCCGGCGCAGGCGAGCAGCGCGCAGACGCTGTCGGTGAACAAGGACTCCGCGCACGTCGAGCAGGCCGCCGCGTTCATCGACTTCTTCACCAGCACGGAGAACCTGGCCGCGATCAACGAGGCCGACGGCCTGATCCCGCCGACGAACTCGGCGCGCGAGGCGCTGGCCGCGAAGGTGGGGACGAAGAACGGCTGGGACGTCATCCTGTCGTCCGGGCAGCACCTGACCTCGGCGCCGTACGTGTTCGCGGACAAGTACGCGCAGTGGAAGGACACCGTCGCGACTCCGGCGTACCAGCAGTTCCTGGCGCAGAAGATCGATGCCGCCGGGCTGGCGAGCCAGTTGCGTGACGGCTGGCAGAACATCAGCAGGTAGGAAGAGGAGCAGATTCGGTGACCTGGCTGGAAGACCGGGCCGTCGCGGTGATCGCGGGCGCGGCGGTGGGGGACGCCCTCGGCGGTGCCACCGAGGGGTGGACGCCCGAGCAGATCGAAGAGCGGCACGGTGGCCGGGTCACCGGCATCGTCGGGCCGTGGTACCCGGACTGGCGGGACGCGCGGCCGATCGCGCCGTACCACAAGGGCGACGGGCACATCACCGACGACACGCTGATGACCCGCGCGCTGGTCGAGGTCTACGCCCAGCGCCGCACCCACCTCGACGCCTACGCGATGGCCGAGGACCTGGTGCCGCTGATGATCGGCGAGCCGCGCTGGGTGCCCGAGCTGGAGACCACGGCGTTGCTGCTGCAGCGCGTGTTCCTGGCGGAGAAGTGGATCGTCGCGAGGCTCCACTATGGACACGTGGACCCGCGTGAGGCGGGCGTGGGCAACGTGGTGAACTGCGGTGCGGCCATGTACGTCGCGCCGGTGGGCATCGCGAACGCGGGTGATCCGCGGGGTGCCTACGCCGAGGCGATCGACCTGACCGGGGCGCACCAGTCGAGCTACGGCCGTGAGGCCGCCGGGGTGGTGGCCGCGATGGTCGCCGCTTCGGTCGCACCCGGGGCGAGTGTCGGCGACGTGGTCACGGCCGCCCTCGACGTGGCCCACGACGGCACGGCGGAGGCGTTGCGGGCGGTCGTGGACAGGTTCGGCACCTGGGCGCAGCCACCGAGCACGGACGACGAGGAGCGGGAGCTGGCCCGGCTGGTGCGGGAAACCGTCGCGCCGTTCGATTCGGTGGGCCCGCAGTACCGGCAGATGTCGATGGACGCGCGGCGGCCGTCGCGCACCAAGTCCATTGAGGAGCTTCCGGCGGCGCTGGCGTTCGTGCTGGCGCACCACGGCGACTACCGGGGCGCGGTCCTCGCGTCGGTGAACTACGGCCGGGACGCCGACTCGATCGCCACCATGGCGGGCGCGATCTGCGCCGGCCTCGGCGGGACCGCGGCCGTGCCGGGGGAGTGGCTCGACGCGGTGAGCGAGGCCAGCCGCATGGACATCCGGGAGACCGGCGTGCTGATGGCCTCGGCGGCGGCGGACATCCTCCGCGCCGACCGCGAACGGGCGCTCGCCCGTCTTTCGGCACTGGACGCGCTCGAAACGGGAGCGCGGGCGTGAGGCTGACCTGGGCCCAGCCGGAGGACCTGCTCGCCCACGAACTGGTCCAGTCCGCCGCGGAGGGCAAGGACGTCACGGCTATCCGGGCGCGCTGGACCGAAGCGGGCGGCGATCCGGAGCCCGCCGTCAGTGGTGCCGGGCCACGGCCCGCGTCGCCGGAACTGCGGGCACTGGCCCGGACCCTGCTCGACGAACTGGGCGCGCTCGCGACGCCGGACGAGCCCTGGGAAGCCATAGTCGCCTCACTCCCGGACGCGCCGGATCTGCCCACCGGGGGAGGAGATCGCCTGCTCGGCGCGTGGACGGGGCGCGCGGCGGGCTGCCTGCTCGGCAAGCCGGTGGAGAAGATCCCGCGCGAGGGCATCGAGGAGATCCTGCGGGCGACCGGACGGTGGCCGCTCGACCGCTGGTTCACCGCGGAAGGCCTGCCGGATGACGTGGCGGCGCGGTGGCCGTGGAACCGCCGATCGGCCCCGACCTCCCTCGAAGAGAACATCGACGGGATGCCGGAGGACGACGACCTCAACTACCCGATCCTCGCGCTGGCCCTGCTCGAACAGCGCGGACGCGGGTTCACCACCGACGATGTCGCGCAGTTGTGGCTCGACAACCTCCCCGCGGGCCGCGTGTTCACCGCCGAGCGGGCCGCGTACCGCAACATCCTCGACGCCCGGCCGGTGCCGGAGACGGCGACGCACCACAACCCGTTCCGCGAATGGATCGGCGCGCTGATCCGCACCGACGTGTTCGGCTGGGTGTCACCGGGTGACGTGCGCGAGGCCGCCCGGCTGGCCTACACCGACGCCCGGCTGAGCCACACGCGCAACGGGGTGTACGGCGCGATGTGGGCCGCGGCCCTGTGTTCGGCGGCGATGGTCTGCGACACCGTCCACAATGTCCTGGAAGCGGCTGGAACCGTTGTCCCGCCGGGCAGTGAACTCGCCCGTGCCGTGCGGATCGGCCGTGACGCGGCTGCGGTGGGTGACGTCCGAACCGGACTCGACCGGCTGCACGCCGAATACGGTCACCTGCACTGGGTGCACGTGCTCAACAACGCCGCGGTCATCGCGTACGCGCTCGCCAAGGGGGACGGGGAGTTCGGGGCGAGCGTGTCGATCGCGGTGACCGCGGGCTGGGACACGGACTCGGCGGCCGCCACGGTCGGCGGGGTCGTCGGTGCCCTGCGCGGGGTCGAGGGCATCGGGGAGCAGTGGGTGAAGCCGCTCGACGGCCGGATCGCGACCTCGCTGCCCGGCGGGGACCAACGCATCGCCGACCTGGCGGCCCGCACGGCGGCGCTGATGCGGTCATGAGCGTGGTGGTGGTCGGCTCGGCGAACGTCGACCTGGTCGTCGACGTGCCGCGCACGCCGGGCGCGGGGGAGACGGTGCTCGGCGGTGACCTGCGCCGGAGCCCCGGTGGCAAGGGCGCGAACCAGGCCGTCGCAGCCGCGCTCGCGGGTGGCGCGGACACCACCTTCGTCGGCGCGCTCGGCCGCGACGAAGCCGCGGAGCTGCTGCTCGATTCGCTGCGGGACGCCGGGGTGCGCGTCGACCTGGTGCAGCTGGTCAGCGCACCGACGGGCACGGCGTTGATCACCGTGGCGCCGAGCGGGGAGAACGCGATCGTGGTCGCGCCGGGCGCCAACTCGCGGCTCGACCTCGGCACCGCGCAGACCGCTCGTATCGCCTTGGCGGACGTGGTGCTCGCGCAACTGGAGATCCCGCTCGACGCGGTCCGCGCGGCCGCGTCGGCGCGGAACCCGGGTGCGCTGATGGTGCTCAACGCGGCGCCCACGCGGGAGTTGCCCGACGACCTGTGGCACACCCTCGACCTGCTGGTGGTCAACGAGCACGAAGCCGCCGACCTGGCGGGCACCCCGGAGGCCCTGCTCGAGCGTGTGCCCGCCGCCGTCGTCACCCTCGGCGCCGAAGGCTGCCTCGTCGCCAGGCGGGGCAGCGAACCTGTGCGCATCCCGGGGATCCAGGTCGACGCCGTCGACACCACGGGCGCCGGTGACACCTTCTGCGGTGTGCTCGCGGCGTCATTGGCACGGGGGCTGGACCTCGCCGAGTCCGCGCGACTGGCCTGCGTGGCGGCCGCGCTTTCGGTCACCCGGCGAGGCGCGCAGGCCGTCGTTCCGACCGTCGGAGAAGTAGCCGCGGCCCGAGGAAAGGCACGATGACCTCCACGTTCGACCCGCTCGTCCCCCGGCCCATCGACCGGCCGACCGAGGTGCCCGCCGACGGCCCGCTCGCCGGCCTGGACGAGGCGAAGATCTTCAGCGGCCCGGCGGATCCGGCGGACCGGCCGGCGTGGCGTGAGCGGCTGCGGCAGTGGCGGGAGGACGCGCGGGTCCGCCACGGGCACACGGGCGCGGCCTACGAGCGTCCCGGCGCGGCTTGGGCGGCTCGCTGCTACACGGTGGCGCAGGTGTGGCTGTGGGACGAGCTGCTCTATTCGTTCGGCGAAGGCCGGTTCACTCCCGACCGCTTCCTCGCCGACGCGCGGGACCGCTTCGGCGGCCTCGACGCGGTGGTGCTGTGGCACGCCTACCCGGTGATCGGCCTCGACGACCGCAACCAGTGGGACTTCTATCGTGACGTGCCGGGGCTTCCCGAGCTGATCGGCGCGCTGCACTCGGCGGGGCTGCGGGTGTTCGTCGACTACAACCCGTGGGACGTCGGCACGCGTCGCGGTGGTGAGGACGTGGACGAGCTGGCGTCGCTCGTCGCCGACCTCGGTGCGGACGGGGTCTTCCTGGACACGCTGAAGAAGGCGGAACCCGAGTTCGTCGAACGGCTCGAACGCGCGCGGCCGGGGATCGTGCTGGAAGGCGAGTCGAAGCTGGCCGTCGAGCGCATCGAGGACCACGCGTGCTCGTGGGCGCAGTTCTTCGCGGACTCGCCGGTGCCGGGCGTGCTGCGCGCGCACTGGTACGAACGGCGGCACATGCAGCACCACATCCGGCGCTGGCACCGCGACCACTCCGAGGAACTGCAGTCGGCGTGGCTCAACGGGGTCGGCGTGATGGTGTGGGAGGTGGTGTTCGGGGTGTGGGTCGGCTGGTCCGCGCGAGACGCCGCCACCGTCCGGCGCATGACCAGCGTCCAGCGCGCGGCCGGGGACCTGCTGCTCGAGGGTGAGTGGACGCCGCTCGCGGAACTGGCGCCGGAGGCCGAGGCGGCCGGAATCTACGCGTCCCGCTGGGAACTCGACGGCGTGACACTGTGGACAGTCGTCAACCGCGGAGACCAGGATTACTCCGGCCCGGTGCTGGATTCGGTGGTCGCGCTCTTCCCCGGACCGGTCCCGGCACGCGGGATCAACGCTTTCCTCCGCGTCGAGCCGAGGATTGCGGAACCGGCTTGGGTACGCGAGCTGGTGGACGTGCCGCACGATCCCGATGCGCGCTTCCCGCATCGGCTCGCTACCCGTGTCCATCCACAGAGGACTAACGGGGTCGCCGAGCCGGATGCGGTCGTGGTGCCTGCCGGGCCCTATGTGCTGACGGTCCGGTATCGGGCCAGGGAAACCGGGATGTACCAGGGTGCGCCGTACGTGGACGAGTGGAAGCCGTTGCCACCGCGGCTGCATGACGCCCGGACCCTGCAGCGCGACGGAGAACTCGCTGCCGAGGTGGCCGTCGCGGCGACCGAGGTGACCAACGCGCAGTTCGCCGAGTTCCTGGCGGCCACGGACTACCGCCCGGCTCAACCGCACCGCTTCCTCGCGCACTGGGTCGAGGGCGCCCCACCGTCCGGCCGCGAGCACGAACCGGTCACCCGCGTCGACCTCGACGACGCCCGGGCCTACTGCGCCTGGCGCGGCGGCAGGCTGCCGACCGAGGACGAATGGCAACTGGCCGGCGAAACGGGCGGCTTGCGTCGTGGTGAACCGGCCGTGTGGAACTGGACCGAAAGCGAACACTCGGACGGCCGCACGCGGTTCGTCATGCTCAAGGGTGGCAGTGACTACCGCGCGGAAGGCGCCGACTGGTACGTCGAAGGCGGGCGCCGGGCGCCGGACTACAGCGTGAAACTGCTGCTGCCGGGCCTGGGCCAAGCCCGCTCCGCGACGGTCGGCTTCCGTTGTGCGTGGGACGGTGCGGTCAGCCGCGGGCGGTGAGGAAGCACAGCGCGGCGAGGAGGAGCCCCACGGCCGCCACCGTGGCCACGGCTTCATCGATGAGCATGGTCAACTCCTGTCACCAATCTCGGGCGCGATCGCCGCTTTGGGGCGGCCTTCATCGGCCGGGTGCGCGGCGAGTCGCGGCCGCGAGGGGGACACAAATGTGGCTTTGGGGGCGGAAAGCGCCCCCAAAGCCACATTTGTGTCCCTCCCCGGGGTCATTCGACGTGGGAGAGGGCGGCCAGGCTTTCGTCGGCCCAGGCGATGGCGGCGTGGGCGCTGTGGCGGCCGGCGGAGACGGTGAGTTGCCAGAACGGGGTGTTGGCGGCGTGCTCCGGTTCGGCGGCCATCTCCTCGGCCAGGGCGTCGAACTCCTGGAGCCGTTGTCGCGCGTCGGCTTTGGCGGTGGTGAGAAGGGTTCGGCAGGCCTCGACGCCCAGGGTGCGGCCCAGGAACAAGCGCAGCAGCAGGCCGTTGCGGGGTGGCGTGGCCTGGATCGGCTGGCTGAGCAGGTCGCGCAGGTGGCGGGTGCCTTCGTCGGTGATGGTGAAGGTCGTGTCGGGGCCGTCGCGGGTGACGAAGCCCTGGCGTTCCAGCTCGGCGAGCGCCGGGTAGATCTGGCCGAAGCTTTCGCTCCAGAAGTGCCCGAGCACGTCCCGGATGGCTTGGCGCAGGGCGTATCCCGTCATCGGCTCGATGGTCAGCGCGCCCAGCACCGCCATGTGGGTCTGACTCGAACGCAGAGGCATGGTTCGCCGGATCGGGTAGTTCTCTTGAAACTTACTCATTAGTAAACTGGAGTCGTTCGAATCCCAGCCCCCCGAGGTTCGAGCGGTGGTGCGGCCGGGTCCCAGGCGCGGGGCCCGGCCGTCAAAACGCTCCCCGGGGGTCCCCCGACTCGTGGTCTTCGCGGCGCGGATCCCGCGCGCCTGCGGCAGGATGATCTTGCCGCCTGGAGGGGCCGTTCATTCGCCTCGGGGGGCATCGGCCACTCCAGGTGGCCCTAGCACGCGGTGAAGTCGTTGATACGCACCGGTTCCGGCCCCTTCCGCGGACGACGCCGTCCCCGATTTCTCCCGATCGGGTGAGTCAAGGCGTGGTCAGCAGGCTGAGCGCGGTCTCTAAAGGGGTAATCGCGTCGACACTCACCGTTACGGTCCAGTACCGTCCCGAAGCGGCGCTGCTGTGGCGGTCGCCTGCCGCACCCGGCGTTCCACTTCTTAAGGAGACAACTTTGCTGAAGAAATTCGGTGCCGCGATCGGTTCCGTCGGCGTGGGCCTCATGATGTTCGGTGGTGTCGCCTCCGCCGGTGAGGTCGCGCCCCCGGTCGAGCACGACGACCAGGTCGGCCTGCTCAACCTGAACAACCTTGACGTGCTGCACAACGTCAACGCGGTCGTCGGCGTGTGCGACAACAACATCAACGTGCTGGGCGTCCAGGTGCCGGTGCACGACGTCGCCAACGGCATCGGCATCCCGATCCTCTCGCCGGGTGTCAACCAGGCCGAGGGTGAGAACCCGTACAACTGCGCCAGCGGCGGCGTGGTCGACGGCGGCAGCATCCAGGACAACTGATTCGCTGTCCTCGCGCGAAAAAAGGGCTCCCGGCACGCGCCGGGAGCCCTTTTCCGTACCTACACCGAAATCACGCGCACCGGGGACGGCCCGGGCAGCTGCGCAGGAACTCCACCACCGGCGCGGTGCCGATCTTCTGGTTCGGCGTCGGCGGACCCGAGGGCCACTGGATCGACACGGCCACCGACGAGGCGTTGTTCCCGTAGTCCAGTTCCGCCAGCGTCCGGTCGCTGTTGACCGTGTTGACCAGGTCGTAGACCCCGGAGGCCACGCCGGTGATGTCCAGCCACTGGTAGTCCACTGTGTACTTGTAGTCGTCGCCGGAACCGACCGAGATGCCCTCGACGACCTCCAGCGCCGACGGTTCGTGGTGACCGCACATGTTGTCGCGCAAGCGCTTGGCGAGTTCACCGTCGGGACCGCTGTCGCCGGGTACGCGGCCCAGCCGGTCGGCGTCCGGGACGCGGTAGCGGTCGCCGAGGCAGAAGCCGTTCTTCCGGTCGCGCACCACCACGGTGCCCTGCTTCGAGACCAGCGCGAAGTGCTCGAAGTTCATCAGGTGCCAGTGCCGGTGGTCCCGCGCCGGTTCGTAGTAGGTGAAGGCGTCGGTGGGCCGTTGCGCCGAGCTGTAGTCCGGTGGGATCCAGCCGTCCTTGGTGCGAAGCGCCTGCCGCACGGACATCTTGTCCTGGCCGGTGTTGTCACGGTGGCCGTAGAGCAGCAGCGGACCTTCACCGATGTTGTCCTCGGAGCTGGTGAAACGCAGCCGGGCCGCGTGCGCCAGTCCGCCTGGGACGCATGTGCCACCCGGCTTGTCCGGGTCGATCACCAGGCAGACGTCCCAGTCCGTGCACGTGACGGGGTCGCCGCCGAAACCGCCCGCGCAGCCCGGCGGGGCCTGGCGCAGATCGGGCAGCAGAAAGCCGGTCGCGGCGGGCGAGGGGACGGACACCGTGATCGCGGTGACCAGCATGACGCTGGCCAGCGCGGCGTATTTCCTGAGCAAGTTTCCGCATCCTGTTTGTGGGGGAGAAAGGGGATGGAGCTTCGTCACCCTACTGAGGGTTCCGCCGGTTTCCCGGCAACACTCGATCAGCTGGGGCGTCGTCGCGGAATGCCGGACGTTACCCCGAACTCCGGAGTTCACCTGATCGGGAAAAGCGTGTTTCGCATTTCCCGACGTCAACGCCGTCGCCCGGTTTTGCGGGTTCGCTCGAAAGGTTTCCCGATTCGGCTTGCTTACACTTCTGCTGGCCGGACTAGGGAGTGGAATGCTCGGATATCTGATTCTCGCGCTGTGCACCGCGATGTACGCGCTGGGCATCGTCGCGCAGGGGCTGGCCGCTCGCCGGACCGGCGACCGCGTGGACTCCCGGCTCGGGTTCCTGGCCCGGCTGCTGTCGGATCCGTTGTACCTGCTGGGTTTCGCCGGGCAGGCGGGCGGCTTCGTGCTCGCCTACTTCGCCCGCGCCTCGCTGCCGCTGTACCTCGTGCAGGCGGGTTCGTCGGCCGCGGTCGGCGTGGCGGCGATCTTCGGGGCCGTGGTGCTGGGCTGGCGCCTGCGCCGGCTCGAGGTCGGGGTGCTGGTGGTGATGGCCTGCGGCCTGGTGCTGCTCGCGGGCTCGTCGGAAACCTCGCAGGCGCGGGAAATCTCACCGGAACTGGGCGTGCTCCTGCTGGCGGTGCTGCTGGCTTGCGCGGCGGCCGTGGTGTACCTGTCCCGCTCCGGCCCGGCGCTGCTGCTCGCGGTGCTCGCCGGGGTCGCCTTCTCGATGGTCGCGATCATCAGCCGCGCCGTGGCCGACCAGCCGCTCCTCGAAGTGCCGCTGCACCCCTTGGCCTGGCTGATGGTGTTGTCCGCGGTGGTCGGTCAGGCGGCGCTCGCCCTCGCGCTGCGCACGGGTTCGGTCACCTCGATGGTGGCTTCGATGGACGCCACCACGGTGGTGCTCGCGTCGGTGACCGGGATCGCCGCGCTGGGCGACCGGATCGCGGCCGGGCGGCAGTGGTGGGTGACCCTCGGCCTGGCGCTGGTGGTGGCCGGGGTGCTGGCGCTGGGCACGCTCCGCGAGACCCGCACGGGGGTGGCCGTCAGTGCCGGGTGAACCGTCCGCCAGACCGGTGGCCAGCGTCTCGCTGGACCTCGACAACCTCTGGGCCTACCTGAAGACACACGGCGACTCCCGCTGGGAGGACCGGCCGAGCTACCTGGGCACGGCCGTGCCCCGACTGCTGGAGCTGTTCGGCGAGCACCAGTTGTCCACCACCGTCTTCGTGGTGGGTGCCGACGTGGTGCGCGACGACGGGGCCGGTGCGGTCGCCGCGATCGCCGCCGCCGGGCACGAGGTCGCCAACCACTCCTACTCCCACGAACCCTGGCTGCACCGCTACGACCGGCAGCGGCTGGAAGCGGAACTCGTGCGCACCGAGGACGCCATCGTCGCCGCGGGCGCGCCCCGGCCGAAGGGCTTCCGCGGCCCCGGATACAGCCTCACGAGCGACCTCGTGCGGATGCTCGACGAGCGCGGCTACGCCTACGACGCCAGCACGCTGCCGACCTGGATCGGCCCGCTCGCCCGGGCGTACCACAACCGGGGCGTCGAATCGGCGGACGAGGGCCAGGAACAGTTGTTCGGCGGCTTCTCCCAGGTGCGGGCGCCGGTCGGCGCCTACCGCTGGCGCGTCGGCGACCACGCCCGGCTGGTCGAACTCCCCGTGACGACGATGCCGTTGCTGCGCCTGCCTTTCCACGGCACCTACCTGCTCCGCCTGTACGAAGCTTCGCCCCGGTTGGCACGCCGGTACTTCGCCACCGCCCTGCGGCTGTGCCTGCTGCGCGGGGTCACCCCGTCGCTGCTGCTGCACCCGACGGACGTGCTCGACGGTTCGGAGGCACCCGGCCTGGAGTTCTTCCCCGGCATGGGACTGCGGGGTGCCCGGAAGGTCGAACTGCTGCAGTGGGTGCTGGCCGAACTGCGGCGGCACTTCGAACTCGCCGGGGTGGGTGCGCACGTCGCGCGGCTGCAGGTGGGCGGGGTCGCCCGCGTGCGTGATTCCGGGTGCCTGGCAGCCGGGGCATGAACGACGCCGGCACCGGCACGCGGTTGCTCCGCGTGCTGGCCTGTTCGACGGTGGCGCTCGCCCCGGTCGAGGGTTACCTGATCGCCGTGCACCCCCACCTGGCGAAGGTGCCGGTGGTGCTGCTCGCGGTGGTCTGGGCCGTGGTCCGGGTCCGGGCGCGGCAGGCACCGGTCCCGCACCCGGTGCACCTGGTCCTCCTCGTGCTCACCGCGACGGTCTTGGCCGCCGCCGCGGTGCACGTGGCGGAGCCGTTCGCGCTGGCCTACACGCTGCGCTGGCTGCCGTTCGTGCTGACCACGGTCATCCTGATCGACCTGGTCTCGCGCGAGGTGCCGATCCGGGCGCTGCTCGCCGCCGCGGTCGCCGGGGCGGTGGTGGCCGGCGGGGGCGCGCTGTACAGCCTGGTCGTCGAAGGCAGGACGCGGGCCAGCGGGCCGATGACCGATCCGAACGACCTTTCCTACGTACTGGTCGCGGCCGTACCGCTGGTCGTCGCGCTGGTCCCGGAGGAGCGGCGGCGCGGGCGGGCGGTCGCGGTGCTCGCGGCCGTGGTGCTGATCGCCGGTGCCGCGGCCACGTTCTCCCGCGGCGGCGGTCTCGCCCTGCTCGCCGCGACGATCTGGCTGGTGGCCCGCCGTGCGGTGCCGGTGCGGGTGCTCGCCGGGGTGGGCGCGGTGGTGCTCGGGCTCGGCGCGGTGGCCGCCTGGTTCTCCGGCACCGAACTGGCCAGGGCGAGCAGCGAGAAGGCCTTCATCGCCCAGTCCAATGTGGATACCCGCGAACTGCGCTGGCAGGTCGCCGCGCGGATGCTGGCGGACAGCCCGGTGTTCGGCACCGGGCCGGGCGGGTTCCGCAGCGAGTACACCCCGGTGTCGCGGCTGGCCGAGATCGGTGAGCAGACCCCGGTGGCGCACAACATGTACCTCGAAGTGGGCGCGGAACTCGGGTTGCCCGGGCTGCTCGCCTTCTTCGGCGTGCTCGCGGTGGCGGGGCTCGCCACCGAGCGCGCCCTGCGTCACGGCGCGGACCGGCGGCTGGTGGTGCCGTTGCAGGCCAGCCTGCTCGCCGTGCTCGTGGCTTCGATCTTCCTGTCCCAGCAGTACTACCTGGCCCTGTGGTTCGTGGTCGCGCTGGCGTGCGCGGCCGAACTGATGACCCGGCGAAGAGAAACGGTTGAACATGCGCGTCCTGCACGTGATCAGTGAGATGGGTACCGGGGGAGCCGAGGCCCTCGTCGGTGAGATGGTCCACCGCGGACCCGGCTTCGGCTGGACCTCCGGGGTGGCCAGCGGCGGCGGTCATCGAGCCGAAGCGCTGGGCGCCCAAGGGGTTCCGCTGTTCACCGTGCCCATCGCGCGGCGGACGGCGGGCGGGGTGCTCCGGGCCGCCCGCCTGACGAGAACCGCGGTCCGGAAGTTCCGGCCGGACGTGGTGATCGCGCACAACGTTTCGGCGAGCGTGTCGGCGAAACTGGCGATCATCGGGCAGCGGGTGCCGCTGCTGACGGTCTTCCACGGCGTCGCCGAAGCCGACTACCGCACCTCGGCCCGGATCCTCCGGCGGACCTCCGACGTGGTGGTCGCGGTGGCCCCGGTGATCGCCGGGCGGCTGCGCTCGGCCGGGCTGCCCCGCCCGAAGGTGATCCGCAACGCCGTCGCGCTGCCGTCCGAAGTGGACTCGCGGGAGGCGGTCCGCGCGTCGCTCAGGCTGCCTGCCGGGGTGCCGGTCGCCCTCTGCCTGGCCCGGCTGGAACCGCAGAAGCGCCACGACGTGCTGCTGGAGGCCTGGGCGAAGGTCAGCGGGGACGCCATCCTCCTCATCGCCGGGGACGGCAGCCTGCGTGAGGAACTCCTGGAGCACAGCGCGGACCTCGGCCTCGGCGACCGGGTCCGGTTCCTGGGCGATCGCACCGACGGGCCCGCGTTGCTCGCCGCGGCGGACGTCACCGTGCTGACCAGTGACTGGGAAGGCCTGCCCATCGCCCTGCTCGAGTCGCTGGCCGCCGAGCGGCCGGTGGTGGCGACCGACGTCGACGGGGTGCGCGAGGTGCTCAGCGCGGGCGGCGGCCTGCTGGTCCCGCCGGGCGAACCGGACGCGGTGGCCCAGGCGTTGCGCAAGATGCTGGACGACCCCGGCGAGCGCAGTTGCGCCGCCGCCGCGGGCTTGGCGACCATCCGGCGCGAGTACCACCCGGACGCGCTGATGGAGTCCTACGACGAACTGCTGCGCTCGGACCTGCTCGGCGGCCGCCGATGAGCCGGCTGGGCCGTGACACCGTGCGGTTGCTCGCGGTGGGCGTGACGGTGGCGGTGCTGGTCGGCGCGGCGGTGCTGCTGGCCGCCGGACTGCGGGACACGACGTACGAAGGGCGGATCGCGCTGCTCGCCGGTCCGGTGACCGGGCAGGACCCGGCCGTGCCGACCGGGGGAGCCCAGTACGGCGAGGTCGTCTCCCTCACCCTGCCCGCGCTGGCGCAGTTCGCCCGCAGCCCTTCGGTGTTGCAGGCGGCCACGGCGAAGGTGCCTGGCTCGCCGACGCCGGACGAGGTCGCGAAGGCGGTTTCGGTCGAACTGGTCCCGGCTTCGGGGATGGCCAGGCTGTCGGTGCACGCGCCTGCCGAGGCCACCGCGGCCGGGCTCGCCTCGGCCGTCGCGACCGCGATGATCGACGCCGACCTGCTGGCCCCGGTCGGCCGGCTGCGCCTGCTGGACGAACGGCCCGAGGTCGCCCTCGTCCAGCCCGACTGGCTGCTGGCGACCGGCCTGGCACTGGCGGCGGCCGCGGCGGCGGGACTCGCGGCGGCGATGGCGTACCGCGCCCTGCGCCCGGGCGGATCGGCCGGCGAGCGTGCCGTGCGTGACGCGCTGGCGGCCGCGGGCCTGCGACGGCCGGTACCGGTGCTGCACGACGACGATCCCACGGTCACCGAACGGCTCGGCCTGCTCGTGGAAGCCGCCGAACGCCCGGTTCGGGTACTGCCGCTGAGCGCCGATCTGGCTGTCCGGGCGAAGGAACTCGGCAGCGAATGCGGTGAACTCGCGGACCACGAAACCCCGGCGGGTACCGCGGTGGTGGTGCTGACGCCCGCCGGCCGCGAGCAGGAGGCCCTGACCGCGGCGGCCGGGGTGCTGCCCGGCGACTCGATCCTCGTCGCGGTGGTGCTGGCATGACCGTGCGCCACCGCGTGCTCGCCCTGCTGGCGCTGGCCGTCGGCGTCTTCGGTGCCTGGCGTGCGCTGCGCCCGGCCCAGGAGGTGCCGCTGCCCACCACGGCCAACGAAGCCGAAGAACGCATGCAGGACTTCCGCGACGCGCTGTACTTCCCGATCCGGGAGTTCCTCGACGGCGGCAATCCGTACCACCCGGCCGCGATGTTCGCGCAGTGGCCGGTCCGCCAGGACTTCAACCTGTACCAGCCCTACCACCTGGCCCTGCACCTGCCGTTCGCGCTGCCCGGCTACCGGGTGGGCGCGGTGGCCTTCGCCGTGGTCTCGTTGCTGCTGCTGGTCGCGCTGGCGTATCTGACCGCCGTCCGCCTGCGCCCGTACGTGCCGATGGTGGTCGGTACCGCGGTCCCGGCGGCGTTGCTGGTGAGCAGCCAGGTCGGCAAGGCGCAGCTCTACGTGGGGCAGGTGAACCCGCTGGTCGCGGTCGGCGCGGCGGGCGCGCTCCTGGTGCGGGAGAGCCATCCGCGGTGGGCGTCCGCGGCGCTCGCCTTCGCCTGGCTGAAGCCGCAGTTCGGCTTGCCGTTGACGATCCTGTTGTGCTGCCGCGGTTCCCGGAAGGTGGCCGGGTACGGCACGCTCGCCGCGGCCGTCGCCAGCCTGCCGGTGCTGGTGCTGCTCGTGGTGAACGCCGGTGGAGTGGGGCCGTTCGCCGAAACCATCGTGGCGAACCTCGTGCACGCGCGCGGCACCAGCTACGGCGCGGTCGATTCGGTGACCGCCCAGCGCATCGACCTTCCCGCGGTGTTGTTCCGCGCCACGGGTTTCCTGCTGCCCGGCGGGGAACTGCTGGCGCTCGTGGGAGTCCTCGCCGTCAGCGCGGTGCTGGTGCGCCGCCTGGACCGGCTGGGTGATCCCGACGCCGGGGCGGTGGCCGACCTGCTCGTCGGCCTCGCGGTGGTGGTCTGCGTGGTGCACCAGCCCGGCGACATCCTGATCGCGGTGCCCGCGCTGGCGTTGACCGCGGTGGTGTGGTGGCGACGGCGGCGTGAACCCGGCTGGGGTCTGCTCGGGGTCGCGGTGGTGGCGTCGATCGTGCCGTTCGCGCACCTGCACGTGTTCGACGTGGCCCTGGTTGCGGTGTTCGGTGAGCGCGCGGCGGTCACCGTGGACGGTCTCGCCGTGGTGTGTGCCTGGCTCGCGCTGGCGGTGTTCGGGCTGCGGCTGCACCGGCGTGCCCGGGAAAAGGCCGCGCCGCACGAGGTCGCCGCGTGAACGACCGGCTGGCCGCCGCCGCGGTGCGGGGGTCGTTGTGGCTGGGCCTGGTGAACCTGCTGAGCAAGTCCAGCCAGATCCTGGTCACCCTGGTGCTGGCGGCGTGGTTCAGCGAGGGCGAACTCGGCGTGGTGACCCTGGTGGTCGCCGTGGTCAACATCGGCCAGGTCGTGCAGTCCATGGGCGTCTACGACCTGATCAGCCGGACCGAACGCGAGCCACGGCGGATGGCGGGCACCGTGCTCACCCTGAGCGTGGGGACCGCAGGCGCGCTCGCCGTGGTGGTCCTGCTCGTCGCGGAACCGGCCGCCGCCGCGCTCGGCGCTCCCGCCGCGGCACCCCTGCTCGGGCTCGCCGCGCTGAGCCTGCCGTTCTCCGCGGCCGGTGGCGTGCAGATGGGCCTGATGCACCGGGATCTCGACTTCCGCAAGCGGTTGCTGCCGGACGCCGGTGGCGCGGTGCTCGGCGCGGCGGTGACGGTCGTGCTGGCGGCACTCGGCGACGGACCGCGGGCGCTGGTGCTCGGCCTGCTGTGTGCCGCGGTCGCGCAGCCGGTGCTCGGCGTGCTCGTGGGCGTCCGGGTGCGCTTCCGGTGGGAACCGGCGGCGGTGACCGAGGCCGTGCGCTGGATCGCGGTGGTCGGCCCGGCCGCGATCGTGGCCATCCTGCTGGTGAACGTCGACTACCTGCTCCTCGGGCACCTGCTCGGCGCGGACGCGGTGGGCCGGTACTCACTGGCCTACCGGATCGCCTGGGTCCCCTACATCACCGTGGCGATCGTGCTCGGTGCGGTGGCTTTTCCCGTCTACAGCAAGCTGATCCGCACCGGCTGCCGCGAGGAACTGCCCACGGCGGTCTCCCGGTTCACCCGGGCGGTGCTGGTGCTGACCGGCGGGCTGTACCTGCTCGCCGCCGTGCTCGGCGACCGCGTGGTGCTGCTGGGCGAGCGGTGGGCCCCGGCCGCCGGACCGCTGGTCGCGCTGTGCTTCTACGGCCTGGCGATCAGCCTGCTGCACGGCTGGTACGAGGCGATCAGGGCGACCGGGCGGACGCGGCTCTACCTGGCGCTGCAGGCCGGTCACCTGCTCGTGCTGGTGGTCATGCTGGTGCTGCTCACCCGCCACGGGGTGCTCGCCGCCGCCGTGGCGCAGGCCGTGGCCGCCTGGCTGCTGGTGCCGGTCACCTGGTGGGCGCTGGTGCGGCTGGACCTGGCGCAGCCGCTGCCCGAACTCGGCGGCACGGCCGCGCGGGTGGTGCTGGCGGGACTCGTTGCCGGTGGTGGCGTGGTGCTGCTCGACCGGTCCGGGTTCTTCGGCCCGCCGACTTCGATCACCGGCAGCTGCGTGGCGGCCGTGGTGCTGCTGCTCGGGTACACCGCGGTCTCGCTGGCCGCCCATCGCGGTGCCGTCCGTGAACTGCGCGACCTGCGCCACACGACTTCTGGAGGACGACGGTGAGAATCACGCACGTGACCCAGCCGGTGGATGCCGGGGTGGCCGCGGTCGTCCTGGGCCTGGCCGAGGACCAGCGGGCCCGCGGCTGGCAGGTCGACCTCGTGTGCCCGCCTTCGGGGTGGCTGGTGGAGCAGGCGCGCAGCCGGGACATCGAGGTGCACCCGTGGCCCGCGACCCGGGCGCCCGGGCCCGGGCTCGCGCGGGAAACCCTGCGCCTGCGCCGGATCCTCCGCGAGCTCGAGCCGGAAGTGGTGCACCTGCACAGTTCCAAGGCCGGGCTGGCGGGCAGGCTGGCCCTGCGTGGTGGCCTGCCGACCCTCTTCCAGCCGCACCTGTGGTCCTTCCAGACCGCGGGCGGCCCGCTGCGCCGGATCTGCCTGCGCTGGGAGGCGTTCGCGTCGAGGTGGACGCACCAGCTGGTGTGCGTGAGCGACGACGAGCTCGGCGCCGGGCGCGCCGCCGGGGTGGCCGCGCCCGCCGAGGTGGTGTGCAACGGCGTGGACACCGAGCGCCTGCACCCCGCGGCCAGGGCCGCCGCCCGGCGCCGCCTCGGCTTCCCGGTCACCGCGCCCACCGCGGTGTGCGTGGGCAGGCTGGCTCACCTCAAGGGACAGGACCAGCTGCTCACCGCCTGGCCGTCGGTGCTCGCCGAGGTCCCGGACGCCCGGCTGGTGCTGGTCGGCGCGGGACCGCTGGGCCAGGCGTGGCGCGACAACCATCCCGTGGCCGGGCACCCGTCGGTGCTGTGGTGGGGACACGGGGATCGTGCGGCGGACTTCTACGCCGCCGCCGACGTGGTCGTGCTGCCCTCGCGGGCGGAGGGCATGGCGCTGGTACCGCTGGAGGCCATGGCGTGCGCTCGCCCGGTGGTCGCCTTCGACGTCGGCGGGGTGCGGGAAAGCGTCGGTGACACCGGCACGGTGGTACCGCCCGGTGACCTGGCGGCGCTCGCCGAGGGGATCACCGCCCGGCTGGCCGATCCCGGGCTCGCCGCCGCGGAAGGGCGCCGGGCCAGGGCACGCGCGGTGAACCTGTTCGACCACCGGCGGATGGCGGAACAGACCGCCACCCTGGCCGAAAAGGTCGCCGGTGAAGGGGCGGCGGCCCGGTGAACCGCCGCCCGCGCATCGCCTACCTGCTGACCCAGGACCGGGGCGGCCCGGTGGACCTGACCGTGCGCCTGGCCACCGCGCTGACCGAGTCCGATGCCGCCGAAGTGCGGGTCTTCGGCCCGCCGCCCGCGCGGGGAGCGGAGCTGCTGAACGGCGACTTCGAGGAGATCTCCGTCCCGCGCAAGGGAGACTTGGCCGCCGGCCGGCGGGCACGTGCGGTGCTGCACGCCTGGCGGCCCGACGTGGTGCACGCCCAGGACCGCCGCGCCGGGCTGGTCAGCGCGAGCCTGCCCCGGCGCAAGGGCGGCCCGGCGGCGGTGGTCCACACCTACCACGGCGTACCGGACGACGTCTCCGAAGAATGGTTCCGCGGTGAGCCCTCGGCGAGTCCGCCGTCGCCCTACACCAGGGTGGTGCTGGCGGCCGACGCGGTCGTCGCCCGGACCGTGCGGCACACGCTGGTCCCCGCGGCGGCGATGGGCGACTTCCTCCACACGCGACTCCGGGTTCCGGCGAAGCGCCTGCGGCACATCGACAACTGCGTCGAACCCCTGCCGTGCCTGCCGCCGGTCGGACCCGTGCGGCACCTGCTCTTCGTCGGCCTGCTGGTGGAGCGCAAGGGCGTGCTCGACCTGCTGCGAGCTTTGGCGTCCCCGGGCACCATGCCGGCGGACGCGCGGCTGACCATCGTCGGCGATGGGCCCCAGCGCGCGGAGGTGGAACGAGCGGCCGCCCAGTCGCCCTTGGCCGGGCGGGTGGACGTGCTCGGGTTCCGCTCCGACGTGCCCGCCCAGCTCGCCGCGGCCGACGCGCTGGTCCTGCCGTCCACTATGGAACAGCAGCCGCTGGTGGTGGCCGAGGCGATGATGGCGGGCAAGCCGGTGCTGGCCACGGACACCGGCGGGGTGGCGGACATGCTGGACGCCCCGGGCGCCACGCGGTACCTGGCCGAGCCCGGCGATGTCCCGGACCTGGCCGCTCGGCTCCGTGATCTGTTCGCCGACCCGGACCCGGCGAGGACCGGGCACGCCCTCGCCCAAGCCGCCCGCGTGAAGTTCGACCCGGCGGTGTGCGCGCGGCGTCACCTGGAGCTGTACCAGTCCATTCTGGACACGCGCTAGGGAGTCACCGACGGCACCGGCGGGGTCGTCTTGGCCGGACCGCCCGAGCTGGGCGGCGAAGGAGGAGCGGAAGAGGACGACGACGGCGGGGTCTTCACCCGGGTCAGCACCACACCGTCGGCGGCGGGCAGCTCGACCTGGCTGACCGGCGTGCCGTCGAGCCGCGCCATGCCTGCGGGAGGGGTGATCGGCACCGTCCCCGCGGTGGGGTTGACCGCGACCCAGCCGTTGGTGAACTCCCGTGCCCACACCCCGGTGGGCTGCCGGGTCGCCGTTTCGATCGCCAGGCCGAGCCCGGACTCGTGCAACTCGGACCACTCCGGCTTGGTGTAGTCCTGAGTGGACGCAGGCATCCAGCAGGTCCTGGGCCCGGCCAGCATCGCCGCGCTGGCGTACCCCGCGCGTTCCTCGCGGGTGCTCTTGACCCTGGTGATCAGCAGCAGCCACGACTCGCCGAGCGCCGCCTGCGCCCGCAGCTCCTGCCATTCGTTGCCCTGGAAGGTCAGCAACTCCCCGGAGCCGCCGTCGTCGCGGAAGCCGAAGTTCTCCTCCATGGCCCCGCCGAACCGCGAATGCGCGGTCCACCGGCCGGGGATGAGGTGGGTCTCGGACACGTTCGGCACGATCTGCTTCCCGGCCTTCGCCAGGGATTCCCCGGCCACGGACATCAGCTCGTCGAGCCCTTTGCGCAGCAGTTCGTCGGTCTCCTCGGCGTTGGCGGTGCCGGAGAGCACGGCGGGGGAGTAGTACTTGAGCGTGTGGAAGTCGTTGTCCGCCAGCACCCCGTCCCAGCCTTCGCGGACCACCTCTTCGGTCACCGCCTTGGTCCACGCCTGCTGGTAGTCGGCGTTCCAGACGGTCATCTGCCAGTGCCGCGGGTACCCGTTCCACTCGATGCGCCTGCCCGAGGTGTCCACGGCGAACCAGCCGGGGTGCTCGCGTTGCGCGAAGTTGTAGCCGATCCCGGACGGCAGGTACGGCGCGTCCTTGTCCCCTTCGACCGCGCCGGGGTAGTTGCGGGTGCTCGACAGGTCCTTGTAGACGAACACCGAAAGCTGCGGGTTCAGCTCGTGCAGCCGTTTCATGGCCGCGGTCTCGGTGGCGTTGAGCACCACCACCTTGTACCGCTTCGCCGCGGTCTCCAGTTCGGCGTCGGTGGGGCGATCGCCGATGGCGTACCACCACGCGCAGGGCGGCGCCGGTTCGGGCGAGGGTGCCGCCGCCCGCGACGCGGGTGCGCTCGTGGTGGACGACGGCGGCGGACTCGTGGGCAGGCCGGGAGCCGCCGCCGGGAGCGGCGTCGGGTCCGGGGTGTCGAGCACGTCGTGGCCGGCCCAGCCGAACAGGACGCCGATGGTCAACAGGGCGACGGCTCGCCACAGCGTGCCCCGCCGTCCGGTCCGGCCTTCGTTCAATTCTTCCTCCGCCTGAGGAGTTCACCCACCGTCAACAGCACGATCTTCAGATCCAGCCACAGCGACCAGTTCGCGATGTAGTAGTTGTCGTACCGGGCGCGGTCGGCGATCGAGGTGTCGCCGCGCAAACCCTGTGCCTGCGCGAAACCCGTCAACCCCGCCGGGACCCGGTGCCGCGCCCAGTAGAGGTCGTGGATCGCCGAGAACTCCCTGACGAACCCCGGCCGTTCCGGGCGTGGCCCCACTATGGACATGTCGCCGCGGAGGATGTTCCACAGCTGCGGCAGTTCGTCCAGCGAAGTGCGCCGGAGGAAACCCCCGACCGGCCCCACCCGGCTGTCACCGGCGACCGACCACCGCGTCTGCGAGTCATCCTCACCGCCCGGCCGGACGGTCCGCAACTTGAACAGCACGAACGTGCGCCCGCCCAGGCCGACGCGGGTCTGGCGGAAGAACGCCGGGCGCCCGCTTTCCAGCAGCACCAGCACCGCGCAGCAGGCGATCACCGGGGCCAGCGCCACCAGTGCCGCGGTGGCCAGCACGATGTCGACCAGGCGCTTGAGCCACCAGCTCGGCCGCACGGTCGGCGCGGTGCCCAGGCGCATCAGCGGGAAGGTGCGCAGGCGCTCGACATCGCGCCCGTCCTGATACAGCTCGAACATCCGCGGCACCACCAGGGTGGTGCAGCCCTGCTGGTGCGCGGCGATCGCGACGTCGACGATGGGCGGGTCCTGGGCGTGGGAGAAGGCGATGACCACCGTGCCCACCCGCAGCCGGGTGATCACCTCCGGCAGGTCGCCCTCGATCAGCCCGACCGGCAGCAGTTCGCGGTCGATGGCCGGGTCGTCGTCGACGATCCCGATCGGTTTCAGGCCGAACTCGGGGTGCGCCTGCATGGTCCGGACCAGTTCGGCGCCGACCTTCCCGCCGCCCACCACGATCGACCGGTCACCGCGGCCGAAGCGGCGGCGGCCCCAGCGGCCGATCGCCAGCACGCACAGGCGCGCGGGTTCGCTGAGCACGGCGAACAACAGCACCATCCACTGCGCGGCGACCGGCCCGCCGTCTTCGCGGCCGGTGCCCAGCGCCAGCACCGTGACCAGGCCCAGGGTGACGGCCGTGGTGCCGGCCGAGCGGGGCACGTCGTGCAGCCACGACAACCACAACCGCTTGCGGTACAGGCCACCGCAGGCGCGGATGCCCAGCAGCAGCCCCGCGGTGAGCAGCCCCCACCGCGGTGACGGCGTGACCACCCCGGCGGCCACCACCACCGCCACGACATCGACCACCGCCAGCAGCACCGCGACGGCGTTGACGCGTTCGGTGGCGAGCTGCCACCACGACAGCTCACGGCGGTTCCCGCGCGGGCGCGGCAACCGCGGCCCGGCCGCCAGCAGCGGCGGGCGGACCGGGCTGAGCCGGGTCACCGGGCACCTCCCGGGGAGTTCCCGGTGGCGGCCCCGCGCCGCGGTTCCACAGGCGCCACCGCTTCGACGCGGTACCAGGCGAACGGCATTCCGGCAGATCCTTTCGATGGTCATTCAAGGACGAACAAAGCCGCGAGTCGGAAAATGATGTGCGAAGCTTACTCGGGTGGCTGGTTGCACATCCTGCCGGAAAAGCAAAGGGCTTGTGGATGGTAATTCACTCGTACTGATGTACGTCAATTTCCGGAATTGCTGGTGAACGACTTCTGCCGTCCACTTTCCGGTGGTGGCGATCAAGAAAAGGCGTGGGACCGCCGAAGGAAAGTCTACGTGGCCGGTGCCCTGCAAGCCACCGGTGAGAAATCCGAGGAGTGAAGTCGAGCGTGCGCACGCAATGGCAGAAAGTGGCACTACCGGGCGGCCGGGCCGGGACGGAGGTCCGCGGTACCGCGCACGTGGTGCTGCCCGCGTACAACGAAGCGGCTTCCCTGCCCGCGCTGCTGCGGCGGCTGGCCTCGGTCACCGACACCGGTGAGCTGGTCGTCTGGGTGGTGGACGACGGTTCCTCGGACGACACCGCCGAGGTCGCCCTCGCCGGCGTGCCCGGTCTCGACGTCCGGCTGGTGCGCCACCAGATCAACCTCGGCCTCGGCCAGGCCGTCCACTCCGGACTGCGCGCGGTGCTCGAAGACGCCAGGCGCGACGACTTCGTGGTGGTGATGGACGCCGACGACACCCACGACCCGGCACTGGTCCCGGTGCTGCGCTCGGCGTTGTCCGCCGGAGCCGACCTGGCCATCTGCTCGCGGTTCGCCGAGGGTGGCGACGACACCACCGCGCCGAACTACCGGCGCGCGCTCTCCCGTGGCGCGGCGGTGCTGTTCCGGCACGTCGTCGGGGTCGACGGGGTGCGTGACTTCACCAGCGGGTTCCGGGCCTACCGCGTCAGCCTGCTCGACCGCGCCAGCAAGCACTGGGGCGAGCGGCTGATCGAGGAACGCGGGTTCGCCTGCATGGTGGAACTGCTCATCAAACTGCGGTACTGCCGCCCGGTGATCAGCGAAGTCCCGCTGCGCCTGCGCTACGACCGCAAGCAGGGCGCCAGCAAGCTCAAGATCGGCCGCACGGTGCTGCAGTACCTGCGCCTGATGGCCCGCGACCGGCTCGCCCCGCCCCCGTACCGCACCCTCTGACGACGCTGAAGACCCTGAGGACTTGATGCACAACTCGAAACGCGACGTCGTGGTGATCGGCGGCGGCATCACCGGGCTGGCCGCCGCCCACCGGCTCACCGAGGCGGGCGCCTCGGTGACCCTGCTCGAAAGCAGCGACCAGCTCGGTGGCCTCGGCACCTTCTTCCCGATGGGCGAGCGGTGGGTGGAACGCTTCTACCACTGCATCATGCCTTCCGACGACCACCTGCTCGGCCTGCTGGACCGGCTCGGCCTGCGTGACGAGGTGGACTGGCGCCGCACCAGCATGGGCATGGTCTTCGGCGAGGACCGCTACCCGTTCAACTCGGCGCTGGACCTGCTGCGGTTCAGCCCGCTGACGCTGCTCCAGCGCCTGCGGTTCGGCGTGGTTTCCCTGCTGCTGCGCCACCTCGGCCGCCACCGCGACCTCGACCGTACGCGCACCGAGGACTGGCTGCGCGATCTGTACGGCGACGTCATCTGGGAAAAGCTGTTCGTGCCGATGTTCGGGTCGAAGTTCGGCGCCGCCTTCGCCGACGTGCCCGCGTTGTACCTCTGGCAGCGGCTCGGCCGCGAGAGCAACGTCGCCACCCGCGGCTATCCGGCGGGCGGGTACAAGTCGATCATCGACGCGCTGCACGCGTCCATCGAGGCGAACGGCGGGCGGATCCACCTGTCCACGCCGGTGGGGAGCATCGCCGGTGACGAGGACTCGATGCGGGTCACCGTGGCGGGCGGCGAGGTCATCGACTGCGACCGGGTGCTGTCCACCGTGCCGCTGCCCCAGCTCCGGCGGCTGGCCGAACCGGAACTGGCCGAGCGGCTGCCGACCACGCGGCTCGCCTACCAGGGCGTGGTGAACGTGCTGTTCTTCCTGCGGCGGCCGCTGGAAGGGCACTACTGGACACCGGTCCTGCATTCGGCGGCGGAATTCGACGGCGTCGTCGAAATGACCGAACTGACCGGGGAAGCGGCCTACGACGGCCGGTACCTCGCCTACGCCATGCGGTACACCGACCGGGGTTCCGCCCTGTTCGCCGACGACGACGCGGCCATCGCCGAGCGCTGGACCGGGCAGTTGCTGCGGTTGTACGCTGGCCTTCCGCTGACCCGGGAGGACATCGCCGAGGTCAGGGTGTTCAAAGCGCCGTTCGTGGAGCCGGTCTACCCGCTCGGCTACCTCACCCGGCGCCCGCCCGTGGCGGTTCCCGGGACCCGCTTGCTGCTGGCCACCACGGCACACGTCTACCCCGACGTCACCAGCTGGAACTCCAGCGTCGGCCTGGCCGACTCGGTGGCCGGGCTGGCGCTGGCCACGCGCGGTGCCGCCAGAACACCGAACGAGGTGTGAACTTCCCCGTGCAGGAAAGAACTCCGCCCGAAGTCCAGTTCGTCGTCGGCACCCGGCCGGAGGCGTTGAAGATCGCCCCGGTGGCCGCCGCCCTGCGCCGCCGCGGGCGCCTGCGGCCGGTGGTGGTGGCCAGCGGGCAGCACCCGACGATGGTCCACCAGGCGCTCGCCGTGTTCGGCATGGCGCCCGACGAAGAGCTGCCCGTGCGGCGCACGGTCGGCAGCCAGCCCGAGTTCTTCGCCCACGTCCTGCCCGCGCTGGACGCGTTGTGGCGGCGGCGGCCCCCGGCCGCGGTGGTGGTGCAGGGCGACACCTCCACCACCTTCGCCGCCGCGCTGGTCGCGTTCTGGCACCGCCTGCCGGTGGTGCACCTCGAAGCCGGGCTGCGCTCGCACGACCTGTCCGCGCCGTTCCCCGAGGAGGCGAACCGGCGGTTCGTCAGCATCGCCAGCACGCTGCACCTGGCGCCGACCCCGGCGGCGGCCCGCCACCTCGACAACGAGGGCATCCCGATGGCGCGCGTGGTGGTCACCGGGAACACGGCGGTGGACGCGGTGCACGCGATGACCGCCCGCCCTCGGGACTACGCCGAGCCACGACTGTCCGATGTGGAGAGTCGAGCGCTGTCCGGGCGGCGGCGCGTCGTGCTGGTCACCGTGCACCGCCGCGAATCCTGGGGCGTGCCGATGGACCGGGTGCTGCGTGCGGTGCGGACGCTCGTCCGTACCCACGAGGACATCGAGGTGGTCCTGCCCGCGCACCCCAACCCGGCGGTCCGCGCCCAGGTGGAGAACACCCTGCGCGGCTGCGAACGCGTGCTGGTCACCGGGCCACTGGAATACGCCGATCTGGTCCGGCTGCTCGCGGTGAGCACGCTGGTCCTGTCCGACTCCGGCGGCATCCAGGAGGAGGCGCCGACGTTCTCGGTGCCCGTGCTGGTGCTCCGGGACGTCACCGAACGCCTGGAAGCGGTCGAGGCGGGCTGCGCGATCCTGGTGGGCACGGACGAAGAACGCATCCTGGCCACCGCCGGGGCACTGCTGGACGACCCCGCCGCCGCGGCCGCGATGGCCTCACGCGGCAACCCCTTCGGCGACGGGCGGGCGGCGGAGCGGACCGAAGCCGCCCTCGCGCACCTGCTCGGCCTGACCGACACCCGGCCGCAGCCGTTCCAGGCGGCGATGCGCCCGGTCCCGGTGCAGCGGCCGGCCGGTGTGCTCCAGCGGGTGCCCGAACCGCAGTGAGCCACCGGTCAGCCGGGCGCGTCGGGGAACCAGCCGCGCAGGGTGGTGGCGATGTGCTCGGCGTCGTCACCACCCATGATCCGTTTGGCCAGCGCGGACACCTCGCCGGGGATCCGGGCCTGCGCCCGGCGTACGCAGTCGAGCACCACTTCACCGACGCGCTCGGGCGGTAACCGCGCGAGCAGGCCGGTGGTCACCACGTCGATCAGCTTCCCTTGCGCGTCAACGGTTATCCGGACCGCGCCGCTCGGGTCGGCTTCGCTGATCCGGATCGACCGCATGGCCCGGCCGAGTTCGGTGTAGGTGCGCGCGATCCGGTGTTCGTCAGGCACAGGGCTCCCTCCACGCCGGGTGGAGGCGAAACTATCGCGCGCACGGCTCCGGGGTGACGGCCGTTTACCCCACAACACCGGGGAGAATTGCTGGAGAAAGGTAGGGCGCGGAGTCCAGCGGCTCGCCGGTGAAGAAGCGGAACGCCAGATCGGCCACGTCCGCCGAGCGTTCCAGCACCACCCAGTGGTCGGCGTCGGCGATGGTGACGAATTCGCAGCCCTCGATGGTGGCGGCGAATTCACGTTGCCGTTCGGGGGTGGTGATGGTGTCGTGCTCGCCGGTGAACACCAGCGACGGCACCCCGGACAGGCCGCCGTCGAAGGACGGGCCGCTGATCAGGGAACGCTGCAGGTAATCCATCAGGTGCGGCACGTGGACCGCGCCGTGCAGCATCGAGCGCCGGACGTACCGGTAGACCAGTTCGCGTCGCGGGACGTGCCGGTCCTCGTCGAGGCAGAGCTGCATTTCCGCGGTGACCGTGGCGAATTGCTCGTGTTCGCCGTTCGCCAGGTGTTCGGCCGCCCGGCGCAATTGCTTCAGCTGTTCGGGGCTGGTGTGGGAGACCACGCCGCCGAGTGCGAGCCGCGCGATGCGGTGCGGTCGGCGTTGCGCGCAGCCGAAAGCGAGTTCGGCGCCGTAGGAATAGCCGAACAGGTTGATCTGCGGGACGCCGAGGTCGTCGATGATCTGGTCGAGCGCGGCACCCATGAGTTCGGCGCCTTCGTCGGCGGGCAGCGGGTCCGCGCCGCCCATCCCTGGCAGGTCCGCGGTCACCAGGCTCGCCACGGGGGTGAGCTGGTCCTCCATGTGGGGCCAGCCGTACATGCCCTGCAGCCCGCCGCCGATCACCACCACCGGCTCGGTCCGCGGCTCCGGTTGCCGGAGCAGCCGGTAGCGGTACCGGATCCGGCCCGTGGACAGGTCGCGGATGACTTCGTCGTGCATGGGGTTCAGCAACTCCTGGTGAGGACGAGCGCGGCGTTGTGGCCACCGAAGCCCATCGAGGTCTTGACGGCGCAGTCGAAGGTGGCGGGCCTGGCTTCCTTGGCGACCACGTCGATCGGGATGCGGACGTCGCGGGTGCGCAGGTTGGCCGTCGCGGGCACCAGCTGGTGCTCCAGGGCCAGGACGGTCAGCGCGGCCTCGATGCCGCCCGCCGCGCCGAGCGCGTGCCCGGTCATCGCCTTGGTCGAGCTGACCAGCGGCCGGTCGCCGAGGACCCGTTCGAGCACGGTGGCCTCGATCAGGTCGTTCATCACGGTGGACGTGCCGTGCGCGTTGACGTGGCCGACGTCGGCCGGTGACACGCCCGCGTCGTCCAGCGCGGTCCGCAGTGCGCGCTCGATCCCTTCACCCTCGGGCTCGGGGGCCACTGCCGCGTACGCGTCGCTGGAAGCGCCGTATCCCGCGATTCCCGCGCGGATGCGGGCTCCTCGCGCGATGGCGTGTTCGGGTCGTTCGAGGACGACGAGGCCGGAGCCTTCACCGATCACGAACCCGTCGCGGTCGGCGTCGAACGGGCGGCACGCCGCCTCGGGCGCGTCGCGTCGGGTGGACACCGCCCGCAGCTGGCAGGCGCTGGAGATCAGCAGCCGGGAGCACACGGATTCGGCGCCGCCGGCGATGGCGATGTCGCAGGCGCCGGACCGCAGCATCTGCAGGGCGGTGCCGATCGCGACCGTGCCGGACGAACACGCCGTGGAGACGCACAGGCTCGGCCCGCGGGCGCCGAGGTCCATGCAGACGCTGCTGGCGGCGCTGTTGACCGTGGTCATCGGCGCGAGTTTCGGCGAAACGCGGCGGGCACCCTTTTCCGCGAGCACGGCGCTTTGCTCGTCGTAGAACGGAAGACCACCGTGCGCGGACCCGATCACCACCGCGACGCGGTCCGATTCCCACACGGAGGTGTCGAGACCCGCGTCCGCCACCGCTTCCCGGGCGGCCAGCACCGCGAGCTGCGTGAACCGGTCCATCATCCGCAACGCCGGCACGCCCAGCAGGGCCGCGGTGTCGAGGTCGTCGATGGTGTACATGAAATCGCAGGGCAGGTCGCGGAGTTCCTCCCGGTGGCGCACCGCGGTGGGTGCGCCGGACCGGGTCACGCCCTGCCAGGCGGCCTCGGCGCCGACCCCGGCCGCGGTGATCAACCCCAGTCCGGTCACCGCCGCCGTCGGCTGTCCCCGCGTCACGCGGCGAGCTTCTCGTCGATGAGCGTGGTCAGCTGGCCCACCGTTTCCCGCGAGGTCAGCTGGACGTCCTCGAGATCGACCAGCAGGCGTTCCTCGACGAGCACCCGGAGTTCCTCCAGCGCGAGGGAATCCATGCCGAGGCCGCGCAGCGAGACCTCGGGGTGCACGGCGTTCGCTTCCACACCGAACTTCTCGGTCAGCAGGGCGGTGATCTCTCCTGTAACGCTCACTCTTCTCGCAGCTCCACTCGGTCTGGGCGATTGTGGGCACCGTCGGCCGCATGTACCAGCCGCGGCGATCCGTCCTTTATAACCGCCCACCACGGGATCGTGGAGTTTCATGACTCCATGGAGTGACATTTTCGCTGTGCGGCGAGTGGTCCGGCGAGTGGAGACAAACGTTTGCTATTTCGCGCGCCGATGCTCAGCGGGCGTGCGTGAAAACTATTCTTGTTTTTGCCCGGGGTGCAGTTCGGTGGCGGGATCGGCGCGGCCGAGGTAGTCCGGGTCGGTGTAGGGCGTTTCGCGGTGCCAGCCGGTGTGGGTGGTGGTCGTCGTGGTGACGGTGTAGCGCCCGGTGGGGTAGCGGTAAGCCACCTCGTAGCGGGTGCCCAGTGCGGGGTCGCCGGGGAGTTCGGTGTACGTGGCGACGGGGCCCATGGGGGCGAAGGCGCCGCCGTGGGGTGCGTGGCGGCGGGTGAGGTCGCCGGCGTAGCGGTAGGCGGGTGGGGCGGCGATCGCGGACACCGGTGGTTCGAGCAGGCCGTCGGCCAGTGCGGGCAGGCGGGTGCACGGGTACCAGAAGGCGATGGGCCAGTCGACGAGCACGGGCCCGCTCGCCGCCGTGGGACCGCAGGTACCCGCGGCGATGGTGGCGGGGCCGGAGAACTGGCCGCGCTGGTGCTGGTTGAGCGCGGCCTTGGCGAGCAGCCCGGCGGTCAGCACCGGCATCAGGAGCACGGTGGCGGTGGCCAGGGTGAGCGCGGACCAGCCGGTGAGGCGGACGACGGCCGGGGCGGGGTCGGGCCTTCGCCGGAGGAACGGCAGAGCCAGGGCAGCGGCGGCGAGCAGCAGGACCACGGGGTGGGCGAGCCAGCCGTCGAGCAGGGGTTCGTCGGGCCGGGGCATGCCGAGTGCGGCGTAGGCGAACCAGGAGTTGGTGCCGTACCAGGTGAGGCTGGTCAGCAGCAGGACGGCGAACAGGGCGCCGCCGCGTACCGCCCAGCCGGTGTGCTCGGTGGCGAAGGCGCGGGGCAGGGCGGCCAGGCCGATGGCGATCGCGAGGGCGGTGAAGGCGGCGAGGGCGGAGAAGTGGGAGACCACTTTGCTGGGGGTGAAGATCAGGGCGACGTAACCGAGGCCGAGCCAGGCGAAGGGCACCCCGGCCGGGCCGGTGAAGACGCCGCCGTGACGGGTGCGCAGGCGCAGCACGACGACGATGCCGAGGATGGCGATGCCGAGCAGGACCGGCAGGCGCCGGAACGGGTGCTGCTCGAAGAGGAATTCGGGGCTGATGCCGGGCCAGAGCAGGGTTTGGTAGCGGGCGAACTCGTCGTACCAGGTGGAGCTGGCGCCGTGCCAGTAGCGGCTGCCCGCGGAGTCGAGGAAGCCGCCGATGCCGGAGTCGACGAAGGCGATCGGCGCGGCGAGTGCGGCCGCCGCCAGCGTCGCCAGGACCAGGGTCACGCGATGGGGGACACGGTGGCGGCAGGCGTGCAGCAGCCCGAGTGCCACGGGGATCGCGGCGAGGAAGCCGGTGGAGGTGATGGTCAGGCACAGGCCGGTGGCCAGGCCACCGAGAACGAGCCAGGCCGGCCGGTCGGTGACGCGCGCACGCAGGGCGGTGTAGGCGGCCGCGGCGGTGCACAGGGCGATGAAGGGCTCGGGGCGCAGGCCGACCCCGCCGGGCATCCAGGCGACGAGGAACGCGGCGCCGAGCAGCCAGCGCGGGACGTGCAGCGGGAGCAGGCGGACGATGCCGAGCAGCAGCAGCCAGATCGCGAACCCGGCCAGCAGGGACGGCATGCGGGTCATCAGCGGTGACCAGGACAGCTCGAACAGCGGCGCGAAGAGGTGGTGCAGCAGGACGGCCGGGGTTTCGGCGGCGTTGAGGGCCATGTAGTAGTCGCCGGCGTACCCGGCGGCTTCGAAGTTGCGGTGCATGCCGAGGAACCAGCCGTCGTCCACGGTCTGCGGGGCCAGTACGCCCCACCCGCCGATGATGACCGCGGCCAGCGCGCTCCAGGCGGCGTCCGTGCCCCAGCGACGTTTCGGCCGTGGCGGGCCGCCGCGCCAGATGGTGAACGCGAGCACCGCGCAGCCGGCCACCCCGAGCGCGCAGGCGATCATCAGCCCGAGCTTGAGCGGGGTGGGGGAGGTCTGGAAGCGGGCGTCCGCCTTGGCCTTGGCCGAGACCTCCGAGGTCTCGGTGACGAACGCGACCACCTGCGGTACCAGCGCGTCCCGGCGGGCCAGTTCGCGGCCGTCCAGCGTGGCGACGAGCTGCTGCCCATCGGCGTGCAAGGTGTAGGTGCAGGCGGCGCTGGGCGGGGTGCCGAGCGGGACCTGCTGTCCGTCCACGGTGAGCACGAGCGTGCCGTCGAGGTTGGCCAGCGACAGGCCCCACCGCTGCCCGTGCTGGTCACCGGGCGGGAAGGTGGAGAACACCGTGCGCCCGCGCTCGCCCGCCGCCGCGCAGCTCGCGGTCACGTCCAGGGACAGCGGCCGGTAGGGCATGAACATCGCCACCGTCGACTCCGCCCGCGCCCCCTGCTGCGGCCAGCTCACCTCGACCTGTTCGGCGGACACCGGCGCGAAAGGAATTGCCAGCGCGCAGATGATGGTCGCCAAAGCCAAACCGAACAATGCCGCGAAGGGCCGCGGGCGGCGGCTGGGCGCAGGGGAGGTGGCCACAGCGGGCGCCGTGTCGGTGGTCACTGGAATCCGTTCGGGCTAAAGGTTTTCCTCGAGGCGCGACCAGAGCGGCGCCGATCGACGATAACCCGGGAATGCCTCCCGCGACGAATACCCGTGATTCAGCTCTCAGTACCGAATGGACAGTCCGGAAACCCGCGCAATTCCAGGAATTGCGGTTATTTTCCCACCGTTCAGTTCCGGTGCAGCCGGTACTCCGCGTGCACGAGCTCCAGCAGTTCGGTCACCGAGGTGTCCCGCGACGGCCGGTCGAAGGTGATCTCGCCGTGCTGCAACAGGTTGACCCGGTCGCAGACGTCGACGATCTGGCCGTAGTTGTGCGCGATGAGGATGATCGCGAGGTCGCCGCGCTGCTTCAGCTCGTCGAGCAGCCGCAGGATCAGGCCGCTCTCCTTGGCGCCCATCGCGGCGAGCGGCTCGTCGAGCAGCAGCAGTTTCGCGTCGGAGAACACCGACCGCGCGACCGCGATGGCCTGCCGCTGACCGCCCGAGAGCATGCCGACCTCGGCGGTGACCGAGGGGATGTCGATGCCGATGGAGTCGAGCGCCTCCCTGGCCCGGCGCCGCATCTCCTTGCGCTTCAGGAACGGCAGCGGCTTGTGCACCAGCTCCTTGTTGAGGTGCAGGTTCAGGTACACCGGCAGGTCGTTGACCATCGCCAGATCCTGGAACACCGTCTCGATGCCCAGCGAACGGGCGTGCACGACCGACTTGAGCGTGACCGGTTCGCCGTCGAAGAGCAGGCGGCCGCCGTCGGGCTGGTGGTAGCCGGTGAGGATCTTGATCAGGGTGGACTTGCCGGCGCCGTTGTCCCCGATGAGCCCGAGGATCTCGCCGCGGCGCACGTGCAGGTTGACGTCGCTGAGCGCGCTGACCGGCCCGAACCGCTTGCTCACGTGCTCGGCCCTGATCACGTCGGGCTGGTCCTGGTTCATGACAGCTCCCGGGATCCGAGGCGTTTGCGCAACAGCAACAGCGACACGTTGAGCACCATGGCGAGCAGGATCGCCGCGCCGAGCACCACGTTGAACGCGTTCGCGCTGACCCCGGTCAGGTTGAACCCGTCGAACACGATGCCGAGCAGCAGGGCGCCGAGGAACGCGCCGACCACCGTGCCCGACCCGCCGAGCAGCGCCGTGCCGCCGATGACCGCCGACGCGACCGCGAAGAACATCATCGTGAAGCCGCCGTTGGTCGGGTCGTAGGAGCCGACCCTGGTGCCCTGCAGGATGCCCGCGAGCCCGGCCAGCGTGCTGATGATCGCGAAGTTGACGATCTTGACGCGGTTGACCGGGATACCGGACTCCGCGGCGCCCACCGGGTTGCCGCCGGCGGCCTGGGTGTGGATGCCGAACCGGGTCGCCGAGAGCACCACCTGCATCAGCGCGACGATCACCACGGCCCAGGCGAACTCCGACCACGCCGCCCCGCCGAACACCTCGACCAGCCAATTGCCCGAGGGCGCGCTGACCGGGCGGGCGTCGGAGATGATCAGCACCAGCCCCTGGAGCAGGAAGGCCATGCCCAGGGTGGTGATGAACGACGGGATGTTCAGCACGGTCCGGATCAGCCCGTTGACCACGCCGATCAGCGTGCTCAGCAGCACCGAGCCGAGCAGGGCGAGCCACAGCGGCGCGCCGTTGACCGAGAACAGCGTCAGCGTGAACGGCGCCAGGGTGAACACGAACCCCGCGGACAGGTCGATCTCCCCGCAGATCAGCAGCATCACCTGACCCGCGGCGATGATCGCCCACGGCGCCACGTACTGCGCGATCGTCTGGTAGTTCTCCGCCGAGTTGAACGCGTCGCTGGTCGCGGTGAAGTACCCGGCCGCGGCGATCGTCACCAGCAGGATGCTCAGTTCCTTGATCCGCAGCACGCCGAGCAGGAGGGGCCGCCCGGTCACCGAGTCCGGCATCAGTGCACTCCTCGACGGGATCAGCGGGTCAGCGTGGACGGCGGCGGCAGCGGGATCGAGGGCGGCATGGGGACCAGCGCGTTGTTCGGCCCGCCTTCGAACTTGCTCCCGGCGGACGCGTACGGCCCGGAGTTCTCCTTGGTCACGAAGGTCAGGCCGGTGTCGGTGACCGGCGGCGCGACCAGCGTGCCGGACAGCCGGTACAGGTAGAGGTAGAGCACCGACAGGAAACCCTGCAGGTACGGCGACTGGTCGATGGTGAAGTCCAGCGCGCCGGAGGCCACGCCTTCGATGGTGTCGTCGAGCAGGTCGAAGCCGCCACCGCTGATCCGGCCCTGCAGCCCGCGGTCCTTGATCACGCTCGCGCAGGCCGCGGTGCTGCCCGCGTCGACGGCGTAGATGCCCTTCGCGCCGGGGTTCCCGGTGAAGGCGGCGGTCATCGCGTTGAGCTCGCCCGCCTGCTCGGCGCCGGTGTTGACGGAACGGACGGTCACGCCCGGCGCGTCCTGCTTGAGCGCGTCGATGATGCCGTCGAGCCGTGGCTGCACGTTGTTGCCGCCCGGCTGGGAGATGCCGACCAGGATCTCCCCGGAGGTGACCTTGCTGGCGATCCGCTGCCCCATTTTGAAGCCGGAGAGGTAGAGGTCCTGGCCGACGTAGGCGAGGGGGTGGTTGCCCGCCGCGTTCGCGTTGTAGGCGATCACCGGGATGCCCGCGGCCAGTGCCCGCTTGGTCAGTTCGACGAAGGCGTTGTTGTCGGTCAGCGAGATGGCGATCCCGTCGACCTTGCTGTTCAGCGCGGTCTCCATGGCGCTGGCCATCTGCGCCACGTTGCCGTTCTCCGAACCGGTCCACTGTGGTTCGGGCAGGCCGAGCAGGGCCGCGGCGTCGGCGAGGCCGGTGCGCGTCGGGACGAAGAAGGAGTTCGTCGTGACGTGGTTGACGAAGACGAACCGCCAGTCCGGGGTGTCCGGGAAGGTGCCGGCACCGCCGCCGCCCTCCTGGCCTTCCTGCACGCCGGTGCACGCCGAGAGCAGCGCGCCCGCGGCGAGCACGCCGCCGCCCGCGCCCAGGTAGCTCAGTGCCGATCGGCGTGACGTGGTGCCGTTCCCCGGCCTGTCGGACTTCTCGAACCTCACTGTTCGACCCCGCATCCGTCTTGGCGGCAATGGGTGAATCATTGGATGATTCGCCCTGGGAGTCAAGGGCGCCGGTTTGACTTCGCCCCGGCGCCCGCCGATGATCCGGTGGTGGAAAGCAGCAGTTCAGCGGCCGGTCCGCTCGGCAGGCACCGGACGATCCACGGGCAGGTCGTGGAGTGGATCGGGCGGCGCATCGTCTCCGGTGAGCTGTCCTACGGCAGCAGGCTGCCGAACGAAGCCGAACTCGCGGCCCAGCTGAAGGTCAGCCGCGGCGGGGTGCGGGAGGCGGTCAAGGCACTGGCCGCCAAGGGCATGGTCGACCCGCGCCCCCGGCTGGGCACCCGGGTGCGCCCGCGCAACGAGTGGAACCTGATGGACCGCGAGGTGATCGACTGGCACGGCCAGGTCGCCGCGCCGGACTTCCTCGACGACCTGCTGGAACTGCGCCTGATGGTCGAGCCGGGCGCGGCGCACCTGGCGGCCGAGCGGGCGACGGCGGAGCAGATCACCGCGCTGGAACGCGCCTACGACGGCATGGCCGAGTACGCCCCGCAGTTGCCCGAGCGCGAGCAGAGCTTCGTCGACGCCGACCTGGGTTTCCACCTGATCCTGTTGCGCGCCAGCGGGAACCAGCTGATCGAGCAACTGGGCAGACTGCTTGAAACGAGCCTTCGCCAGGGGCTGGCGGCGAGCTCGCACGCCCCCGGCGGGGTGGCGGCCACGCTGCCGCTGCACCACGCCGTCCTGGCCGCCGTGCGGGCGCACCGCCCGGTCGCCGCCTCCCGGGCGATGCGGCGGCTGATCGAGACCACCGCGAACGCCGTCGGCCGGCTGAGCGAAGACGCCTGACCGGCGGGACTGCGCAGGTTGTCCGCCCGACCGGCCCGAAGTCGCCAAGAGACTGGGCAATCTGCCCAATCCCCGGCGTGATCGTTGCGCGGCCGCCCACCGGCTTGCTGAGCTGTCGGCCAGCTGCCCAGGTCGAGGAGGACCCATGACAACGGCCCAGCGCGGCCCCGCCGCCGACGTCGAGACGCTGAAGCGGATCGAGGAGCGGCTGCTGTGGCTCTCGTCGGCCGTCATCCACCACGCCAACCGGGTGCGGCCGAACCCCTCGGGCCTCAAGGTCGGCGGCCACCAGGCGTCCTCCGCCTCGATGGTGTCGGTGATGACCGCGCTGTGGTTCCGCCACCTGCGCCCCGAGGACCGGGTCTCGGTGAAGCCCCACGCGTCCCCGGTGCTGCACGCGATCAACTACCTCCTCGGCGACCTCGACGCCGCCTACCTGCCCCGCCTGCGGGAGTTCGGCGGCCTGCAGAGCTATCCCAGCCGGGCGAAGGACCCCGACCAGGTCGACTACTCGACGGGCTCGGTCGGCATCGGCGCGACGGCCCCGATCTGGGGCGCGGTTTCGCGCCGGTACGTCGATTCGGCGTTCGGCACCGCCGGGACCGGGCGCCAGTACTCGCTGGTGGGCGATGCCGAACTGGACGAGGGCGCGGTGTGGGAGGCGGTGCTCGACCCGGCCGTCGCCGAGCTGGGCGAGATCGTCTGGGTGGTCGACCTCAACCGCCAGTCGCTGGACCGCGTGGTGCCGAACATCGCCGCCGCCAAGCTGCAGCACATGTTCGCCGCGGCGGGCTGGCAGGTCGTCACGGTGAAGTACGGGCGCCTGATCCAGGAGCTGTTCGCCCGGCCAGGAGGCGAGGAACTCCGGCACCGGATCGACACCATGTCCAACCCGGAGTACCAGCGGCTCCTGCGCTGCGACGCCGCCGAAGTCCGCCGCCGCCTGCCCGGTGCCGGACCGGACGCCGGGCGGATCACCGCCCTGCTGTCCGAAGTGGACGATTCGGCGCTGCTGGCGGCCGTGGCCAACCTCGGCGGGCACGACCAGGTGGCGCTCGACGAGGCCTTCGAGTCCATCGAGGACACCCGGCCGACGGTGATCTTCGCCTACACCGTCAAGGGTTACGGCCTGGCCACCAAGGGGCACCCGCAGAACCACTCGGCACTGCTGTCCGAGCCGCAGATGCGCGAACTCGCCGACCGGCTGGGCGCGGACCTGGACGACCCGTGGGCGGTGTTCCCGCCGGAAAGCGCCGAGCAGCGGCTGTGCGCCGAGACCGCCGCGCGGCTGGCCAGGCCGCGGGTGGAGCAGCACGCGCCGCCCGAGGTACCGGTCGACTTCGGCCGGACGCCGTCCGGCACGGCGACCACCCAGGCGGCGCTGGGCCGGGTGCTGCTCGACCTCAGCCGCGCGGCTCCCGAAGCGTCCCGGCGTGTGGTGACCGTGAGCCCCGACGTCAGCTCCACGACCAACCTCGGCGGCTGGGTCAACAAGGTCGGTGTCTGGTCGTCGGCCGAGCGCACCGACTGGTTCGCCGACGACGCCGAGACCATCCTGCACTGGCGCGAGAAGCCGACCGGGCAGCACATCGAACTGGGCATCGCCGAGGTCAACCTGGTCAGCCTGCTCGGGGAACTGGGCACGACCTGGAGCCGCTGGGGCGAACCCCTGCTGCCCATCGGCGTGCTGTACGACCCGTTCGTCGAGCGGGCGCTGGAGCCGTGGTCCTACGGCATCTACGCCGGTGGGCAGTCGATCCTGGTCGGCACGCCGTCGGGCGTGTCGCTGGCCCCGGAAGGCGGCGCGCACCAGTCGATCAAGACCCCGTCGATCGGGCTGGAGCAACCCGGCTGCGTGAGCTACGAGACCGCGTTCGCGATCGACACGGAGTGGGCGCTGCTGGCCTGCCTCGCCCAGCTGGGGCGCCCGGACGGCACCTCGGCCTACCTGCGCCTGTCCACCCGGCCGGTCGACCAGAGCCTGGCGTCGGTGCCCGCCGATCCCGCCGCCCGTGAACGGCGCCGCAGGCAGGTCGTCGCCGGGGCGTACACCCTGCGCCGCACGGAAAAGCCGCAGGTCACCATCGCGGCCATGGGTGCGATCGTGCCCGAGGCGCTGGCCGCGGCCGCCCGGCTCGACCAGGTCGGGGTGGCCGCCGACGTGGTGTGCGTGACCAGTCCCGACCTGCTCTACCGGGCCGTCCGCGCCCGGCAGGGCCACGAAGCGGCGGACACCTGGATCCTGGACCAGGTCTTCCCCGCCGACCGCGCGACCCCGCTGGTGACCGCTTTGGACGGACACCCGCACACGCTGTCGTTCCTGGCCACGATCAACCGCGTCGCCACCACCGCGCTCGGCGTCACGCGGTTCGGCCAGTCCGGCTCCCTGGAGGACGTCTACCGCCACCACGGTCTCGACACCGACTCGCTCGTCCGGGCGGCCCTCGACCTGGGGTAGACGCGCTCCGGGTGGGGGCGGGCGTGGTCCGCCCGCCCCCACCCGGGCCTAGATCCGTTCGATCCAGACGTTGCGGAACCTCGGGTTGTCACCGGGATCGCCGTGGTCCTGCAGCCGGATGTGGCCCGGCGACGGGTCTTCCGGCTTGCCCGCGCCGGTGCTGCCGTTGATCGCCACGTCGTCGTGCACCAGTTTCCCGTTCCACCACAGGCTCACGCGGGCGTCGGCCACCTTCTTGCCGGTGCTGTCGAAGCGGGCCGCCCGGAAGATGATGTCGTAGCTCTGCCAGGTGCCCGGCGCCGTCGCGGCGTTCACGTCCGGTGCCTTCTTCGTGTAGATCGCGCCGGCGTCGTTGTTCTTCGGCGGGTTCACCCCGAACGACTCCAGCACCTGGATTTCGTAGCGTTCCTGGATGTACACGCCGCTGTTGCCGCGGGCCTGCCCGGTCTGCTCCGGCGGGTACTGCGGCTGGTACCACTCGGCGTGCATCCGGAAGTCGCCGTACTTCTCCTTCGTGCGGATGTCCCCGCCGAGCGACTCCATCGAGCCGTTCGCCACCGGCCACTTCGCCGGGCCGCCCGCGGTGGCTTCCCAGGCGTCCAGGTTCGTGCCGTCGAACAGGGTGGTCCGCTGCGCCGGGGTGACGGTGAGCTTGTCGAGGTTCACGTGCCCGCTGTCCGTGGCTTCGTAGACGAAGGCGATCGTGTTCGCCCCGGTCCGCAACAGCGCCGACTCGACGTGGGTCGCCCACTGGTTCCAGGCGCCCGTGCTGGCGAGCCAGACCTGTTTCTGCTTGCGGCCGTTGACGTACAGGCTCATCGACTTGGTCACCGGGTTCGGGCTCGGGTTGAGCCCGTTCGCGTACCGCAGGGCGAGGTCGTGCCGTCCGCCCCGCGCCACGTTCACCGCGAACGTGGTGCTGGTGCCCGGTTCCCAGTTGCGGTCGACGAACCCGGAGCCCGAATAGCCGCTGTGGTTGGTGTTGAACCCGGTGCCGCCCGCGAGCGCGGCCGATTCCGCTTCGTACTCCGGCGGCGCCGTCGTGCCGTCGGGCAGCGTGTTCAGGGTGTACCAGGCTTCGGTGCTCCACAGTTCCGTGCCGGACGCCGCGGCGAACGGGCGCGGGGAGTGGACGTGCACCACGCGTCCGGGCTTCAGCCCGTCCACCTTCAGCGTCACGGTCCGGCGATCCGCGGACAGCGCCGCCGAGGTCACGCCGAGCGTCTCCTCGTCCACCTTGGGACCGCCGTACTGCGGTGACGCGACATAGCGCCACTGCTCCGCCCGGTACTTCGAGGCCAGGTCCTGCGCGGTGCCCTCGGACAACGGCTGGGTGTACTCGATCTCGAAACCACCGTCGACCGCCCGCATGGCGAGCATGTCGAACGCGTCGTCACCGGTGAGCGACAGCTTCTGCAGGCCGTACTTGAGCTTGCCCGCCTGACCCCAGTTGCCCTCCGAGCCGATGCCGCCGGTGTAGATGGCGCCGTCGGGGCCCAGGCTGATCCGGCTGACCCCGGACTCCAGTCCCTGCGTCATCCGGAACACCGCGCCCTGGTACTCGCCGCCGACCTTCTCCAGGTAGGCGCGCTGGAGACCGCCGTAGGTCACGTCGCCGAAGACCATCTGCCCGGCGAACACCCCGTCGGGCAGCACCAGCGGGTTGCTCGGCGAGTTCGAGATCTCCCCGTGGGGCAGCCAGAGCACCGGCTGGGTCACCGGCTGGTCGTCGTACGGGCCGTCGGGATTGGTGTGGTGGTTGAAGAAGCGGCCCTGCTTGATGTGCACCAGCTTCGAGGTCGGCAGGTAGGCGCCCTGGTTGTCGGTGACGAAGATGTCGCCTTCCGGGCCCCAGCCGAGGCCGTTCGGCGTGCGCAGCCCACCGGCCACATAGGACACCTTGCCGGTGGCCTTGTCGATCTTGAGGGTGGAACCGCGGTTGGCGGCGGGCTGCGGGTCGAGGCTCGCGCCGCCGGGCACCATGGCGATGCCCGTGGAGACGTAGAAGTAGCCGTTCCGGTAGAGCAGCCCGAAGGCGAACTCGTGGTAGTTGCCGCCGAAGGGCCAGGTCGCGATCGTGCGGTACTCGTCGGTGACCTCGTCGCCGTCGGTGTCGACGAGCGCGGTCAGGCCGGTCTTCTGGGACACGTACAGCGTGCCGTCGACGTACTTGATGCCCATCGGCTCCTGCAGGCCATCGGCGATCTTCTTGGGCTTGACCTTCGACGGGTCGGTGGTGCCGGTGACGCCGTCGAGCAGGTACACCTCGCCGCGGACGGACTCCCGCGAGCCACCCCAGGTGGAGATGGCGAGCCGGTTGTCCGGCAGCCAGTCCATGCCGGTGACCTGGGGCTCGAAGCCCTCGGGGCGCAGGTTGGACACCGTGTAGTCGGGGTGGACGCCGGTGAGCGGCAGCCCGTCGCCGGGAGATTCGGTGACGCCCTCGCACTCCTTGCGCCCGGGAGAGGTGACCCGCGTGACGCCGGCGTCGGTGCTCAGCACCGAGGTGGGTACGAGGGTGAACGCGCTCGCGCCGGGCGGCTTCCACTCCAGCTTGAGCCGCTGGTCGAAGTCGGCGTCGAAGTGCTCGAGGTGCAGCGGCTGGTAGCCCGTGGTCAGCTCGATCGAGCCGTCCTTCGGCGTGGCCCCGTGGCGGCCGCCGTGGTCGATGACCTGGGTGCCGCCGATGTGCAGCCGGGCGCCGTCGTCGCTGGTGAGCCGGAAGTCGTGGCGGCCGGCGGTGGTGACGTCGAGGTTGGCGATGACCTCGGTGACGAACCGGTCGGCGATGCCGAAGTGCTCGGTGGTGGTCCAGTCGATCGTCGGCATCAGCTTGTCGATGTTCGGCGTCTGACTGGGTTTGAGGGTGCAGTAGTCCTCGAGGGGCACCTGCACGTCGAACACGCGCATGGTCACCCCCGGTTCCTGGGGCGGGATGCCGGGCTGGGCACTGGCCGGTGCCGGGACCCCGACGGCCAGCGCGACGGCGAGCAGAGCGACGAACAGCCGCATGGGCGTTCCTCCTCGATGGGGACGCGGCTCGCGCTCCGCTGCGCGACACCCCGTGGCCTCAAGCTAGCCAGTGCTTTCGCTCAAGGTCAACAAAAGAACGCCGAATACCTGCAAAAGCCGGGGCGCGGGTTCGTGTCAAGATCCGAACGGCTCTGGCCGGTTGCTCGTTCCGGCCGTCACCCTCGGCGTGGAGTCGCCTGGCTTTCGAGGAGTTCGGCGATGCCCAGCCCGGTGAACACGGTTTTGCTTTTCTCGGCGTTCAGGAAACGCAGGCCCATGAAGTTGTCGCCGTTGGTGAAGCCCGGGAGGGACCAGACCTCTTCGTAGGGGATCGCGGCCGGGGTGTAGGCGCCGAAGGTGTAGACGTTGCGCCACAGGCAGCGGGCCGGGTCCGGGGTCCACAGGCGGCGCGCCAGTTCGTCGTTGCGCAGGCGGCAGCGGACCGTTCCGAGGGCACGCACGTGTTTCTGCCCGGTGAGGAGCACGACGTCCCCGGCTTCGAGCGTGTCCATCTTCTTGTCGTGCTGCGGGGTCGCACCCCAGAAGCGGGCTGTGCCGTCCGGATGCCCGGCGAGCAGTTCGGCGCGTTCCGCCGGGCTCAGCGCTTCCGCGTACCTCGGGTGCAGGAACGGCACCGGCTGGTCCAGTGTGTCCGCCCAGTGCCGTCGCGCGTGTTTGGTGCCGTAGGAGGGCTGGATGATCACGCGCATGCGTGACGATTGCCCGCTCCACGGCCCGCCGAAACCGGGGGTCGCTACCGGCGCGCCAGGTCCAGGATGGCGTAACCGAAGCCATCCACGGTGAGCGTTTCGCCCTCGACGCGGACGCCGTTGCCCTCGACCTCGCGTGCGTGGCGCAGCCTGCCGTCGGGCACGGCGACCGTCGCCGGATCGCGGCGTGGGTTGACGGTGACGAGGAAACGATCGCCACGCAGGTAGGTCAGCGGGTAGCCGTCGTGGAAGACCCGGACCCCGCTTCGCGTGCCCAACTCGGGGTGCCGCTTGCGCAACGCGAGGAGCCGCCGGACGAAATGCAGCAGTGAGCCCGGATCGCGGAGTTGCGCTTCGACGGTCGGGCGGTTCGGGTCGGGGTCGATCGGGACGTAGAGCTGGTCGGCGGCCGCGGTGGAGAAACCCGCGTTCGGCAGGGAGTTCCACTGCATCGGCGTGCGGTTGTCCTGGCGCCCGGCGCTGCCCTCGACGTCGGGCAGGCCGTCGACCGCGCGCATGCCGATCTCCTCCCCGTAGTAGATCGTCGGGACGGTCGGCCAGGTGAGCAGGAACGTCCACGCGGCGGGGAACTGCTCCGGGGTGCGGACGCCGTTGTTGAGCCGGGTCGCGCTGTCGTGGTTGGCGATCGGCATGATCGTGTGCCCGTCGCCGCCGATGGCCTTCGTGGCGTCGGCCCACGCGTCCACGAACGTCTTCGCGGTACCGCCGCCGGACGCGTCGAAGTACGGGTTGTCCCGCCACAGCGACCGCCACGGCGCACCGTCGCCGGGACCGTTGACGGGGAGGTAGAAGTCGCCGTCGAAGCCCGCGGGCACCGAGGTTGCGGGGTCGCCCCATTCGGAGATGAGCACGGCGCCGGGGTGGCGGCGGCCCACCCACGAGCGCAGTTCGCCCCACAACTTGCCGGTCTCGACCCAGCCCGGGTCGTCCTTGACCAGCGTCGCCGCCATGTCACAGCGGAAGCCGGAAACGCCCAGCCGGAGCCAGTGGTCCATGACCGACCGCATGGCGGCGCGGTTGGCGCGCGGTCCTTCGGCGTCGACCGGACCGCGCCACGGCTCGTCGGGGTGCATGCGCGCGTAGCCGTAGTTGAGGGCGGGCTGCGTGGCGTAGTAGTTCATCCGGAAGGCGCCGGGGCGCGGCCCTGGTGAGGCGACGAACTGCTCGGGCAACGTGCCGTCGGCGGGCAGCTGGTCCGGTGTCGCCCAAATGTAGCGGTCGTCGGTGAAGTCCTGCAGCGAGTGGAGGAACCACGGGTGCTGGTCGGACGAGTGGCCGGCGACGAGGTCGAACAGCACGCGGATGCCCCGGCGCCGCGCGGCGTCGACCAGGCGCGAGACGTCCTCTTCGTCGCCGTAGCGCGGGTGGACGCGCACGTAGTCGGCGATGTCGTAGCCGCCGTCGGTGAAAGGGGAAGGGAAGACCGGGTTCACCCAGAGCGTGTCCACGCCGAGCCACCGCAGGTGGTCGAGCCGGTCGATGATGCCGGCCAGGTCACCGATGCCGTCGCCGTCGGTGTCCTGGAAGCTCTGCGGGTAGACCTGGTAGAGGACGGCGTCGGCGAGCCAGGACGGCGAGCCGGGCGCCGCCATCGCCGGTGCGTACGGCGCCAGTGCCGCGCCCGCGAGCGCCGCGCCGGTGCCGAGCACGAAAGACCGCCTGGAAACCGCCATTGATCCACTCCCGCGCTTGACTACGTATGCATAGCGGTGATCAATGTACGCGATCGAGGCCGAACAGGGAAGGGATTCACTCCGCCTGCGAGGACCCCACGATCGACCCCCACGGCTGGTACTCCGAGCACGCCGACACCAGCCGGGCGTTGCCCGAGGTCTCGGCGCCGACGCCGATCACGTGCTTGCCGGACTCCCGCAGCTTCGAGACGAGGGGCGAGAGGTCGCTGTCCCCGCCGGCCAGGACGAACGCGTCCACCGACGGGTGCACGACGAGCGTTTCCAGCGCGTCCACGGTCATCCGGATGTCCGCCCCGTCCCGGCGGTCCGGGCCGGGCCCGCGTTGCACCAGCGCGACGCCGTTGCGCTCCAGGTCCGGCTGGTAGCGGGCGAAGCGCGGGTCGGCCCAGTCGGCGTAGGCGCGGCGGATCGTGGTCGGGCCGTATGCCTGGCACAACCACGTCAGCGCCTTCGCCGGAATCGGCTCGTCCAGGTCCTGCAGCGTCGCAGTGGCGCCCAGTACGAGGTTCTCGAGGTCGATCAGCAACGCCAGCCGCTCGCCACGCGGGTGTGCCCCGTCCGGCACCCGGTCTTCCTGAGGCCCGGCCTCGCTCCTGCTCTGCATCACGGCTCCGACCCTAGGTCCGCACACCTGGACCGGCGGTGGAGTCACGCGCGGATGTCACCTGGTCGGGCGGTCGTCGGCACCGGCCGGTGGACTTCCCCGGCGCGCCTGACGAGCCGGCCGCGCGCCGTCCCGCCGGCCACGCGTGTCCACTGTGGACGATCGGGCGCCGCTGTCCGCGAGCCTCGCTACCTCGGGGGACTGCTACGTTGGCGCGAGCGAGCGTCGGCGGAAGGACTGATCGTCATGGCGGAGACCTCCCCGAAGGCGGCCGGGCGGGTGCCGGTGGGTGTCGATCCCACCAGGGCCTCGATCGCCAGGGTGTACGACGCGATGCTCAACGGCAAGGACAACTACGAGATCGACCGCGAGGTCAAGCGCGCGCTGCTGGCCACCGCACCGGAACTGGAGACCATCGCCAGGGACAACCGGCAGTGGCTGATCCGGGTGACCCGGTTCCTGGCGGGCACGATCGAGCTCGGGCAGATCATCGACTGTGGTGCCGGACTGCCCGGCGCGGAGAACACCCACGAGGCCGCATCACGGGTCAGCAGCGACGTGCACGTCTACTACGTCGACAACGATCCGCTGGTCGCCGTGCACGGGCGCGCACTGCTCGAAGGCAGTGACCGGACCTACTTCCTCGAAGCCGATCTGACCAAGCCGGACGAGGTCTTCGCGGCCGCCGCGGAGGCGGGTTTCGACCGCGGCGAGCCCGCCGGGCTGATGCAGGTCTCCACGTTGCACCACGTGCACGACGACCTCGGGCCGGTGGAGATCATGCAGCGCTACATCGACCAGTTGCCCTCGGGCAGCTACGTCGCGATCACCCACTTCTTCGACCCCGAAGACGGCGGCCCGTTGTCCGCACTGGCCGGACGGCTGCAGGAGATCATGGTCAGCGGCCCGATGGGCTCGGGTTGTTTCCGCACCCGGTCGGAGATCGCGGCGATGTTCGACGGCCTGGAGTTCGTTCAGCCCGGCTTGACCGTCCTGCCGGACTGGTGGCCGGACGCCCCGGGCGCCGGCGAACTGCTCGACGTCCAGCGACTCCTCATCGGCGGCCTCGGCCGCAAGCCCTAGCGCGGTCGGCGGTGTGGAGCGGCGGCCGGGACCGACTCCGGCCCGGTCACCGCCGAAGCCACCGGCCTCGCCTGGTCGCGCTGAATGGGGCATTGCTCGCGCCCGCCCACCGCCACCTCACCGGGAGCTGCGCGCTGTTCGGGGAATGCAAGTAATGCCCCACTCATAGCGTTGAATGCAAGTAATGCCCCACTCATAGCATTGGCGGGGGCCGGGAAGCGGTTCGGCAGCCCGCTCCACACCTGAAGCCGCCGCCCCGGCTACCGGCTCAGTAGTTCCAGCTGAGATCCCAGGCGTGGTAGTGGTTGTTGGGGCTCCACGCGATGATCGAGTACGACCGGCCGTCGCTCAGGTTGCAGCCCAGGTTCGACGGCGGCGCGTTGACCGTCGCGTAGCCCGAGCAGCCCACGGAGGGGGACAGCGTCCAGCCGAAGGTCTCGTCGATCCCGGCGATGGCGTCGACGCTGATGTTGACCCAGCCGCCCGGTGCGCCGATGCCCAGGTGGCAGGACGTCTCCCAGGCGCACGTGCGGGGCAGCGGTGCCGCGCCCGCCGTTCCCGCGCCGGTCATCGCCGTGGTCAGCAGCGCTCCGGCGACCGCGCCGAGTGCCAGTGATTTCTTCATGCTTTTCCCACCCCTAGTCCGATCCGGTTCTCCACACAGCAGCTTCACCTGTCGGCGGCGCGCTGGTAATCCCTTTCAGGCTGGGCTGAACGCGGCACCGGTCCGGCGGATACGCGAAACACCTTCACAAAGGGGCGTGCCTGGCGGACGATGTCCGGGTACTCGACTCGGGCACGGAGGTCGTTGATGGGCAAGGCCGAACCGCGCCGGCGTCGTGGGGACTACGGTTTCGACGGCGATTTCCGGTTGGTACCGGCCAAGGTCCAGGCGGTGCTCATCGTCACGATGTTCGCCGTCCTGCTGGGGTTCGTCGTGTTCGACGTCATCACCGGACGGGACGGCGCTGCCCTCGGGGGCGGCTTGATCGTCCTCCTGCTCGCCTTCACGGCCGCCTCGTTCGCCTTCACCACCCGCGTGGGCAAGTTCCAGGTGTGGGCGCGCATCCTCGCCGGCCTCGAGCTTCGCGGGGACGAGCGACTGCTCGACCTGGGGTGCGGCCGTGGCGCGGTCCTGCTCGCCGCGGCGGAACTGCTGCCCGAGGGACACGCGACCGGCGTCGACAAGTGGCGGCCCGACCAGACGGGCAACTCGCCGGAAGCCACGCGCCGCAACGCCGAACTTGAGTGCGTCGCCGCGCGGGTCACGTTGCACACCGGCGACATGACCGGCTTGCCGTTCGCGGACAGCAGTTTCGACGTCGTCGTCAGCAGTTTCGCGATCCACCACATCCCGGCCGCCGCCGGTCGCCGGGCGGCGATCGAGGAAGCGGTGCGCGTCCTGCGCCCCGGGGGCCGCCTCGTCATCGCCGACCTCGGGCACACCCGCGAGTACCTCGCCTGGTTGCGAGAGCTGGATATCGTGACGGCGGAACGCCGCAACCTCGGCTGGCGCGTGTGGTGGGGCGGCCCGTGGTTCCCGAGTCACGTGGTGACCGGCACGAAAAGCCGTTGACTGCCAGGGTTTTACTGGTCGGTATGTCGGGTATGTCCTTGTCATGGTGGCTGATGAGGTGGATGTGGCGTCGGTGTTCCCCGAGTTGCAGGAAGAACTCCACGTGGATTGCACGGAGGAAGATCAGCCGGTCCTCCGCCGTGCCGACGGCCGCGCCATCGACACCTGGCGGGAGAACTACCCGCTGGACCACCTGATGTCCCGCGAAGAGTACGAGGCGGTCAAGCGCCCGCTGCAGCTCGAACTGCTGAAGATGCAGTACTGGGTCAAGGAAACCGGGCAGCGCGTGGTGATCCTGTTCGAGGGGCGGGACGCGGCGGGCAAGGGCGGCACCATCAAGCGGTTCACCGAGCACCTCAACCCCCGTGGCGCGCGGGTGGTGGCGCTGGACAAGCCGTCCGAGCGCGAACAGGGGGAGTGGTACTTCCAGCGGTACGCGAAGCACCTCCCCACCGCCGGTGAGATCGTGTTGTTCGACCGCTCCTGGTACAACCGGGCGGGCGTCGAGCGAGTGATGGACTACTGCACCCCGGAGCAGTACCAGCTCTTTCTCAACCAGGCGCCGGTTTTCGAGCGGCTGCTGGTGGACGACGGCGTGCTGCTGATCAAGCTCTGGTTCTCGGTTTCCCGTTCGGAGCAACGGACGCGGTTCCTCATCCGCCAGGTCGATCCGGTGCGGCAGTGGAAACTGAGCGCCAACGACATCGAGTCCCTGGACCGCTGGGACGCCTACACCCAGGCGAAGGTGACCATGATCCGGGCCACCGACACCGAGAGCGCGCCTTGGACGGTGGTCAAGGCCAACGACAAGAAGCGCGCGCGGATCGAGGCCATGCGCAGCGTGCTGGCCAGGACTCCGTACAGCGACCGGGATGACGACGTCGTCGGCGTCCCCGACCCGCGCATCG